>CANDEH010000116.1 GCA_947383645.1 uncultured Clostridia bacterium
GCTCTTGGGTTCCTTTCACACTATCCTCCTTACCGCCAGCCTGCTCTGCCGTCTTCTTTCGACAGGCTGAGGCAAATTGCGGTCGATGGCCGCAATTTGTCGCCTGCGGGCGGGTTGATTTGACGCGAAAGGAACCCCTCTTGGGTTCCTTTCACACTATCCTCCTTACCGCCAGCCTACTCTGCCGTCTTTTTTCGACAGGCTGAGACGATGCAGGAGACCTCCTGCATCGTCTCTTATGCTCTCTCCTGTTCCGCTACGGCCCTCTCAATTTCCATAATCAGCTTGTGGGGCGCCACACCTAAGGCGTGGGCGATCTTAAAAAGGGTCCCCACCGTGGGGGTGCGCAGTCCACGCTCAATCTTGCTGTAGTGGGTCCGGTCCAGGTCAGCAAGTCCGCTCAGCACCTCCTGGGACAATCCCTTGGATCTGCGGAAATTCCGTATCACTTCGCCTATGAGGCCGGCATCAACCATATGGTCACCCCCCTATCGACCATAATAGCAAGCACAAATAAGTTTTATGAGGGTCAGTTGATCTCACAGCGGAATTGTGCTATCATTCCAGTAAGGAGGCGGTGCTGTGTATAGAGATACGGATTCTGCCAGTAAAAAGACGATTGGCAGTGCGCTTGCAGACTTGAAGGACAATGCGGTTGGACTGGCCTCCGACGTCTCCGGCAAGGCCAGGGTCGCCTTTGACCGGTCAAGGGACGCCGTTATGGAGGCGATTGACCAGAATGGCAACGGCGAAATTGACATTGAGGACATCATCATTCTGGGGCTGAAAACCCCCGGTATCCGTATTAACCGGAGCGATTTTCTCAGAAAAGAGCTGTTCAAAAACTATCCCAAGGATGTGATTGACGACGCCATCGCCTTCACTCCTGCGCACGCCAGAATTCCGCCAGGTGAAATTGATAAAATCGCCGACGAGGTCATCCAGTTTGAGCGGACCTGTGTATCCGGCATCTCTGTCGCCCTTGGCGCTCCCGGCGGGATCGCCATGGCCGCCACGGTTCCCGCGGACATTGCGCAGTACTATGGCTACCTGCTGCGGGCCACGCAAAAGCTCCTGTACCTGTATGGCTTTCCGGAGATTGACACTGCCGAGCGGGACCACAAATTCGACTCGGAAACCATGAATATCCTCATCATCTGCATGGGGGTCATGTACGGGGCCGCAGGCGCCAATAACGCCTTGAAGGTCATGGCCCATGCGCTGGCCACCGGCGTGGAAAAGAAGCTGCTGAAGACGGCCCTCACAAAGGGGACCATCTACCCGATTGTGAAAAATGTGGCGTCCTGGTTTGGAAAGAGGATGACGAAGCAGGTATTTGCGGGCTTCTTCAAAAAGGCGATCCCGGTGGTGGGCGGCGTCATCGGCGGGGGCATCACCTATCTGTCCTTCAAGCCCTGCTGTGACAAGTTAAAGCTCTCGTTGCAGGATACCCTGCTGAGCAATCCCAATCACCAGGTCACCAGCGTGGATGTTCAAATATCAATTTGTGACGCCGAAGGGGATTAGTCCTCCTTCCTCCGCTGTTTGCGGTTAAAAAACGGGGCAAAAATGCCCCGTTTTTTTGACGGTTGCCGGATAGTTGCTTGACTTTTCTCCGCTTGGCGGCTATTCTGACAGCAGGGAGGCGATGCTATGGCCTTATCGGACAATCTGAAAAACGCCCGGCTGCGCCTGGGGCTGTCCCAGGAGCTGACAGCGGAGCGGATCGGCGTCAGCCGGCAGGCAGTGACCAAGTGGGAGGCGGGTCAGTCCTGCCCCAGCGCCCGGAATCTGGCCGCCCTGGCGGAGCTCTATCAGGTCTCTGCGGAGGATCTGCTGGGCCAGGGGGAGGATAAAAGGCCCAACCCGATCCTGCGGGCGAATCTGGTCAAAATTTCCATTATCACCCAGGCGGCGCTCCTCAACGTCTGCGCCCAGAACCTGTACATGCTCCGCACCAGGCCGGAGGACCCGCTGTACCGGGGGGCGCTGCTCTTCTTCCTGGCACCCCTCCTGGCCACGAATATCTGGATGGCCTCCAACCACCGCTTCGAGTCGGACCCGGTCCGGCGGCGGCGGAACACCCGAATTGAGCTGGTCTACTGCCTCGTCATGCTGGCGCTGACCCTCTTCAACGGCTATGCGGGCACGGGACTGGCGGGGACGGCGGTGATGATTGTTATTGTGTCCGTCTACATCCTCTGCATCAACCCCAGATTCATGGGGCGCAAGCTGACAAAATGACAGGAGCCTCCCGGTGAACCGGGAGGCTCCTTCGCTTACTGCATGGGGTAGTTCTTGGGCAGGCTCTGGGTCTGGTGGAAATCTACGAATTTCAGGGCGTAGAGGTCACCGGTGACGAAGCGCCCCTTGTCCGGCTGGTAGAGCACGATGTAGTCGTTGCCCACCGTGTACAGGAAGCCCGGCACGGACACCGTGCCCTGGCTGCCCATCTGGAAGGTGGCCACCACATAGTAGCCGATGTTTCGGGCCAAAAGGCTCTTTAAAGAGGCCTGATAGACCTCCGAGTTGTTGGTGGGGTTGGCCATCACCTCCTGGGACACCGGATTCTCCATGTCCAGTGGGTCCCGCTGGGGGGCGGCGGGGAAGTCCTCCCGGCGCAGCTCATCATAGGACAGGTGGTAGTAGGGCGAGGCCCCCTGAACCGCCTGGATCACCGGCGTCACCGGGGTCTCAGGGGCGGTGACAGCGACCTGGGCGGTCTCTGTCACCTGCTCTGCCGGGGCGGGCTGGGCGGCGGTCTCCGGCTGGGCGGAGGGCACGTCGGGGTAGCGGACCTCGCCGCTCCAGTCGATGTCCAGCTGGGCGGGGGCGGTAGTGCTGATCTGTTCCATAGGGTTTGCTCCTTTTCTGTTGGGAATTCGGTCTGGCGGGAATCAGGTCTTGTAGTAGGCGTTTGTGGGGTTGTAGAAGCAGTGGTCCCCGATGCGGGTCTGCCAGTAGCCCACGGTGGTGGGGAAGTTGTTGCGGCACTTGGGGCCAAAGGGGTTATAGAACCATAGCGAGTCCGCCACCACCGGTACCCGCCCCCCCTCGATGGCCCAGTCGGCGATGAGGAAGTGGATCTCCTCCGGGCGCATATTGTATATGTTCTGCGGGTTGTAGGCACCGCCCTCGGTCTCGCTGGCGCAGACGAACTGACCGGGTTGGAAGATGATGTTGCGAATGCTCCCCTTCCCCACCCGGGCGTACTCGCCGCCAGCGGCGTGGACGCGGTTCATCACCACACCGGCCACCGCGGCCATGCCCCGCTCCCCCTCGCCCCCTGCCTCGCATTGAATGAGCCGCGCAAGCAGCTCCCGGTCTGAATATGCCATAAGTATTTCACACTCCTGCTCGCTCTACTATATGCCGCCGTTGGCGCGTCGGTTCCAGGGGACGGGGAGGCAAAAGCGCCCCGGAACCCGTGGAGGGTTCCGGGGCGCGCCGTCTATCAAAAAGTCGGCAGAGCAGGATGGCGGTAAGGAGGATAGTGTGAAAAGAACCCAAGAGGGGTTCCTTTCGCGTCAAATCACCCGCCCGCAGGCGACAAATTGGGACCATTGGTCCCAATTTGCTCAGCCTGTCAAAAAACCCGTTGGGTTTTTTGACAGGCTGAGCGCCCCGGAACCCGTGGAGGGTTCCGGGGCGCGCCGGTACGCAGTCTATTGGAAATACTTCACTGCCGAGCGGAAGAGACCCATGTCGTACCGCCCCGGCACGTTCCGGTAGAGGTGGGGGCCGATGCGCTCGCTGTGGCCCATCTTGCCCAGAACCCGGCCGTCGGGGCTGGTGATGCCCTCGATGGCCCAGGCGGAGGCGTTGGGGTTGAAGGCGGTGTCCATAGTGGGCACGCCGGCCAGGTCCACGTACTGCGTGGCGATCTGGCCGGAGGCCAAGAGCTTTTGCAGCAGCGCCTCCGAGGCCACGAAGCGGCCCTCGCCGTGGGAGACGGGCACGCTGTAGACCTCCCCCACCGCCGTCTCCATCAGCCAGGGGGAGTTGTTGGTGCACACCCGGGTGCGGACGATGGAGGACTGGTGGCGGCCAATGGCGTTGTAGGTCAGGGTGGGGCAGGTGTCGTCGGTGACGACAATGCGCCCGAAGGGCACCAGACCCAGCTTAATGAGGGCCTGGAAGCCGTTGCAGACGCCCAGCATCAGCCCGTCCCGGTGCTCTAAGAGGTCGGTGACCGCGTCGGTGAGCCGGGGGCTGCGGAGGAAGGAGACGATGAACTTGGCCGAGCCGTCGGGCTCGTCGCCGCCGGAGAAGCCGCCGGGGAGGAACACCACCTGGGCGGATCGGATGGCCCTCTCCAGGGCCTCCGCGGACTCTAAGAGGGCGGACTCCGTCAGGTTGCGCACCACCACGATCTCCGCGTCCATCCCCGCGGCCAGGCAGGCCCGGGCGCTGTCGTACTCGCAGTTGGTGCCGGGGAAGACGGGGATCACCACCTTGGGCCGGGCGACCTTGTGGGCGCAGACGGCGGGGCTCCCCTGGGTGTAGGCGACGGGGACCACGGCCTCGGTGCTGCCGGTGTGGGTGGGGTAGACGGACTCCAAGACGCCCTCGTTGAGGGCGAGGAGCTCGTCGATGGGGGCGGTGTCGGTGCCGATGGTGATTACCGGCTCGGCGGTGGTCCGTCCTATCTTGGCCCACAGCCCCTCCGGGTGGCAGTTGCCCATGTCCTCTCTCAGCTCCGCGATGATTGCCCCGGGCCGGGAGGTGTACCAGACCGGGCTGTTCTTGCCCATTCCCTTGAAGCCGATCCGGCTGCCGAAGGACATCTTCATCACCGCCTCGGCCATGCCGTTCTCCACGGCCCAAGCGGCGGCAATCTTCCCCTCCTGGTGGAGGCGGTGGAACTCCTCCCAGACTGCCCGCCGGTCCCCCGCTATGGATTCCGGCTGAAACAGGTACACCGGGTGGCCCGCCTCCTTGAACTCCGGGGAGAGCACCTCGCCGGCCTTGATGGGGGCGATGGCGAAGGAGATCAGCGTGGGGGGCACGTCCTTATCCAGGAAGGAGCCGGACATGGAGTCCTTGCCGCCGATGGCGGCGCAGCCGTAGTCTATCTGGGCCTCCATGGCCCCTAAGAGGGCGGCGAAGGGCTTGCCCCAGCGGGCAGGCTCGTCCCGCAGCTTCTCAAAGAATTCCTGTAAGGTGAGGTAGGCTTTATTGTAGTCCGCGCCGGCGGCCACCAGCTTGGCCAGGGACACCGTGACGGCGTCGTAGGCACCCTGATAGGGGTAGGCGGAGAGCCGGTCCGGGTCGCAGCCCCAGGCCATCACGCTGGCCTGGTCGGTCTCCTGCCCGGGGAGGACCGGCAGCAGGGCGGCCATGGCCTGGGCCGGGGTGCGCTGGGCCGCGCCGCCGAAGGGCATCAGCACGCTGCCGGCCCCGATGGTGCCGTCGAACCGCTCGATGAGGCCCCGGCGGGAGGCGCACTTGAGGCTGGACGCCATGGTCCGCAGGTCCAAATAGTCTCCCGCCTGGAAGGGGGATCCGGCCTTTCGGTCCGCCTCCGCCACAGACACGCCGGCGTGCTTCACCGCGCCGTTGGTGTTCAGGAAGTCCCGGCTCAGATCGGCGATCCTCCGGCCCTTCCAGGTCATCACCATCCGGGGGCTCTCGGTGACTATGGCCACCTGGTAGGCTTCTAAGTTTTCCCGCTCTGCCGCGGCGATGAACTTCTCCGCGTCCTCGGGAGCCACCACAACGGCCATGCGCTCCTGGCTCTCAGAGATCGCCAGCTCGGTGCCGTCCAGGCCGTCGTACTTCTTGCGCACCGCGTCCAGGTCGATCTCCAGGCCGTCGGCCAGCTCACCGATGGCGACGCTGATGCCGCCGGCGCCGAAGTCGTTGCACCGCTTGATGAGCCGGGTGACCTCCCCGTTCCGGAACAGCCGCTGGATCTTCCGCTCCTCGGGGGCGTTGCCCTTCTGCACCTCGCTGGCCATGGTGGTGAGGGACTTCTTGTTGTGGCTCTTGGAGGATCCGGTGGCCCCGCCGATGCCGTCCCGGCCCGTGCGGCCGCCTAAGAGGATCACCACGTCACCGGGGGCGGGCCGCTCCCGGCGCACATTCTCCGCCGGGGCCGCGCCCACCACCGCGCCGCACTCCAGGCGCTTGGCGATGTAGCCGGGGTGGTAGACCTCCGCCACGTGGCCGGTGGCCAGGCCGATCTGGTTGCCGTAGGAGGAGTACCCCGCCGCCGCCGTCTGGCACAGCCGCCGCTGGGGGAGCTTGCCCTCCAGGGTCTCCCCAAAGGGCACCCGGGGGTCCCCCGCGCCGGTGAAGCGCATGGCCTGGTGGACGTACACCCGGCCGGAGAGGGGGTCCCGGATGCAGCCGCCGATGCAGGTGGCCGCGCCGCCGAAGGGCTCGATCTCCGTGGGGTGGTTGTGGGTCTCGTTCTTAAACATGAGCAGCCAGTCCTGCTCCTCCCCGTCCACCACGGCGGGGACGTGGATGGAGCAGGCGTTGATCTCCTCGCTCTCGTCCAGCTCCGGCAGGAGCCCCCGCTTTTTCAGGGCCTTGGCGGCGATGGTGGCGATGTCCATCAGGG
>CANDEH010000117.1 GCA_947383645.1 uncultured Clostridia bacterium
CGCTTTTGGTTACTTTTCCCGCGCGGGAAAAGTAACTCGCCCCGGGGGGCGAAACTCCCCGTCCCCCGTCCCCGCCGCGGGCCGCGGCGGATCCTCCCCCGCGCCGGGGCCGGCGCAACAGCTACTCCCCCTCAATCATCCGATACCCCACGCCCATCTCCGTGACAATATACTTCGGATCCGCCGGATTGTCCTCAATCTTCCGCCGAATATTCGCCATATTGACCCGCAAAATCTGATTGTCGCTTTTTGCCTTGGGCCCCCAGAGCTCCCGAATAATAAAATCATAGGTCAGCACCCGCCCGGCGTACTTCCCCAGCAGGGCCACAATCCGGTACTCCCCCTGGGTCAGTCTGGCATTCTCACCGCGGAGAAAGACACAGTGCTTGTCGTAGTCGATGACCAGATCCCCAGTACAGAACTTTCCGGAGCTGGCGATCATGCTGCTGGGCAGCTGGGTGCGGGTGTGGCGGATGGCTGTGCGGATGCGGGCCAGCAGCTCCGCTGCGCCGAAGGGCTTTGTGAGATAGTCGTCGGCTCCTGCATCCAGGGCCGCTACCTTGTCCCGCTCGTGATTCCGGGCGGAGAGCACCACGATGGGCAGCGTGCTCCATGTCCGCAGGTCGCGGATGATCTCCATGCCGTCCATGTCAGGGAGACCCAGATCCAGCAGCAGCAGGTCCGGACAGTGGGAGGTGAGCATGCTCATCCCCTCGGCGGCGCTGGCGGCCAGAATGGGGTCGTAGTCGTTGGCGGTGAGCACGGCGGCAATCAGACTGCGGATGCCCGCCTCGTCCTCAATAACCAGTACCTTGTCCTTAAACATCGTTTTCCTCCTCCCCGGTCAGGGGCAGTGTGATGGCAAACTCCGCCCCTTCGGCCGTGTTCCGAGCGGTGATGGTTCCCCCGTGGGCGGCGATGATGGTCCGGCACACAGAGAGGCCGATGCCCATATTCCGGCCGGTGTCTGTCCGGCGATCCCGGATCTGGGCGTAGGTATCCTGAAGAATATGCGGCAGCAGCTGCTGATCCACGCCGCCGCCGTTGTCGGCGATGACCATGGTCACGCTCTCCGCCTCCTGGCGGAAGGAGATGCGGATGGCCGTAGTGTTTTGGCCGTGGATCACGGCGTTTTCCATCACATTCATCAGTACCTGCTCCATCAGCGTCACATCCATGGACACCAAAGCGATCTCCGCCGGGGCGGCGATGGATACCTCCACCGCCGGGTGGCGCCGGCGGAACTTCTGCACAGCGCTTCCCGCCGCCTCCTCCAGCACCTCGGGCTGCCGGCTGAGCAGAGCGCCGCCGTTCTCCATCCGCGTGATGGACAGAAGATTTTCCACCATGGTAATCAGCCACTCCCCCTCCTCCTGCACATGGACCAGTAGCTCTCTGCAATCGGCCCTGGGAAGCTTGTCCCCATTCTCTAAAATGGCGGAGACAGACCCCACAATG
Organism: uncultured Clostridia bacterium; assembly: GCA_947383645.1. Lineage (GTDB taxonomy): Bacteria > Bacillota > Clostridia > Oscillospirales > Oscillospiraceae > CAJFPI01. The sequence continues at coordinate 1,459 of CANDEH010000117.1, forward strand.
GAGGTGAGAGGGGTGCGGATGTCGTGGGAGATCGCCCGAAGCAGGTTTGCCCGCAGCTTCTCCTTCTCCGTCTCCGAACGCAGCCGCTCGTGGTCCTTGATCTGAGTGGTCAGGGCGCTGATAACGACGGACACGGCCAGCATGGCCAGAAAGGTCAGGGGGTAGCCGGCTACGGTGAAGTCCAGGGACCAGTAGGGGTAGGTGAAGATATAGTTGGTGCAGACCACCCCCACAAAGGAGGCGAAGATACCGTAGAGATAGCCGGCGGTGAAGCGGGCGATGCAGATCACAGCCAGCACGAAAACCATGGAGGCGTAGCCGCCGCTGGGGTCGAGCCGTAAAAGGACGGCACAGAGCGCCACCGCCCCCAGAAGGATGGCGAGAGATACGCCTGTATCTCTCCAGGAGACCCGGAACCAATCGTTGATCTTTCGTTTCATTTGTAATGGACGCACCTCCCGGCAGGGGGATATAATTTAGTATATCATACTCAGGTGTTAAGAGGTTGTAAAGGGAGAAGACGCTTTTTTGGCGGAGGGAAAATTTGCAGGGTCCTCTCACGCATCCTCTCCCGCCTTCACCGCCAAAAGTGCGGACCTGAGGGAAGGCATGCTTTGTGCGATTCCGAAGCCGGCAGGCGCGGTGGAAGAGAGGAGCATTTTTATCGCGGTCCATCCGATTTATCCCTTTACGCACCGGGGCGGGTGTGGTACAATAAATACAATCGAAGCACTGAGAAGCTGAACCAATAGGCTCAACACACATCTTTGCGGCTAAAATTGCCGCTAACTGCGTTAAAAAATCTTGAAATACACCAAGTATTTCTGCGATTTCTTGCCTTGTTATCTCCAATTTTATCTCGCAAATCTGTATGCTTCACCTATTGCTACAGCTTCTTAAAAACCGGCAGCAGCTTCGTTGCCCTCCTTTTTACCTCTTCCCAAGTGCTTCCACTGCAATTTAAAATTTCTCTGTAGAACGGAATGACAGAGCATAGCCCCTGCGCTCCCGTCTTAATCTCTACTTTTTTCACTCTGAAAGGAGCCTCCTCGATGAAAATTGCCCTCTCCTACGCCATGACCGGCGAGATTGCCAGTATCCTCCCCCCCGATGCCAGGCCCGTGGAAACTGCTGCCGGGGTGCCCTTCTATGCCATTGATACCGATATCATCGCCTGCTGCGGCGGTATCGGCAAGGTCAACGCCGCCATGGCCGCCCAGCTGTGTATTGACCGCTACCACCCGGATCTGATTCTCAACGCCGGAGTGGCCGGCAGCTTTCAGGACCTGGCCATCGGCACCGTGGTGCTGGCCGAGAGCTTCCTTCAGCACGATGTGGACACCAGTCCCATCGGCGACCCGGTGGGCCTGGTATCCACAGTGAACCGTCTGGACTTCCCCACCAGCAAGCTCGATCTGGCAAAGTCCATTCTGGACCGTATGGCGGTGCCCTACGTCACCGGCCGGGTGGCCTCCGGGGACGCCTTCATGGTGAAGGGAGAGCGGGCGGACTGGGTGGCCCGGACCTTCTCTCCCACCCTCTGTGAGATGGAAGGCTGCGCTGTGGCCCAGGTATGCCTGCGCAACGGCGTGAACTTTATGGCCCTCAAGTCCGTGTCTGACCGGCTGTGCATGGAGAACAGTCCCGGAGAGTACTTCAACTTCGGCGAGGCTATGGAACGGCTGAACAAAATCGTCCTCCCCTTCGCCCAGGCATTGCGGGACGCCCAGTGAATGAGGAATTAGGAGTTAGGAATTAGGAATTAGGAATGAATGTGTCCAGCTGGCGCTGGACGATTTGAAATCCATTCGCCGCAGGCGAATACCACAATTCCTAACTCCTCATTCCTAATTCCTAATTGAAAAAAGGAGGCTGTACAATGGAACGCATCGCCAGTTTTCAGGTGGATCACAACAAGCTCGAGCCCGGGCTGTATCTCTCCCGGCGGGATGGGCAGGTGTCTACCTTCGACCTGCGCTTTAAGAAGCCCAATACTGGGGACCTGCTCTCCAATGCGGAGATGCACTCTGTGGAGCACATCCTGGCCACTCTGCTGCGCAACAGTTCCCGGCGGGACGCGGTGATCTACTTTGGCCCCATGGGGTGCCAGACCGGCTTTTACTTCCTTTTCGACAGCGAGCAGCTCACCGACGCCGAGGCTGTGGAGCTGCTGAAGGACTGCTTCACCGCCGGGGCGGATTTTGACGGACCCATGCCCGGTAAGAGCGCTGCGGAGTGCGGGAACTACCGGAATCTGGAGGTATCCCTGGCCCGGGAGCAGTGTGCATACTATCGGGATCTGATCCGGGACTGGACAGTGGAGCGGCTGGCCTACTGAGGGGGCGGAGCCCTGCGGGCCTGTATTTTGGTATTACGGAGGGGAGGGGACTATGAGACGGATATACTGGATTTGGGGCGGAGCCTTTGTGAGTGCGGCGGTTATAGAAGGGCTGGATATGCTTTTGGGGGCGCTGCTCATAGGCGTATGGTTCCCGCTGGCCTATCTGCTCACCGCGGCCCTCCGCATTTTTCTCCTGGCAAAGATAACGGAGACAGCCGTGTTTCTGTATGAGAGGCACACCGGGCAGTCGGAGGAGCGCGGCATCTCCCGCTTCTATCTCGCGGCAGGGGCGGGCGTTGTCGCTGCGGACCTCTTTGCGCTTTTGATGACCCCCCTGTTTCCCTTCCTGTGGAACGCGGTGGCAGGTGTGCTGCTGTTCTTTTTCCTCCGCATATTCCTATTTGCCGAACTGGCGGATCTGGTGCTGCGCTGGAGGGGCGGCAAGCGGACGGACAGCCTGCTGTGATGGACGGCGGCGGAGCCGCTGAGGAAAATTGCAAAAAAACCTCGCACCCCGCGCAACCGGCGCGGGGTGTTTTGTCTCTATAGAGGTGAAAGGACCTTTCACAGACCATTTACGAGGAGGTGAGGCCGATGCAGGATGCGGCGCTTATGGACCTGCTGACCCAGCGGTCGGAGGAGGCGATCCCCGCCCTGGCGGAGACCTACGGGACCTACTGCCGCGCCATTGCCGGGAACATCCTGCCCAGCGCCGAGGACGCGGAGGAGTGCCTCAGCGACGCCTGGCTGGCCCTCTGGAACGCCATCCCCCCGGCCCGGCCGGAGAGTTTGAAGGCATACCTGGGGGCGGTGGTCCGCAATGGAGCCCTGCGGCGGCTGCGGTCCCTGCCGGAGCCGGCGGCGGAGCTGGACGAGGCCCTGGCGGGCCGGGACGCCGTCGCGGAGCGCTGGGAAGCCCGGGCTTTGGGGGAGGCCATCTCCGCCTTCCTCCGGCGGGAGAGCGCCGGCAGCCGCGCCGCCTTCGTCCGGCGGTACTGGTACGCCGACAGCGTGGAGGCCGTGGCCCTGCGCCTGGGCTGGAGCGTGAGCAAGACGAAGAGCGTCCTCTTTCGGACGCGGAAGCGCCTGCGGGCGCATTTGGAGAAGGAGGGATTCCTGGTATGAAGAACCCGAGCTTATGGGAGGCCATGGAGCACCTGGACCCCCTGCTGATCGAGGAGGCGGACCGGCCGGCGGTCCGGTGGAGACGGAGTTTGGGCCGGATGGCTGCCATCGCAGCGGCGGCCTGCCTGCTGCTGGCGGTGGGCGTACTGGCGGCGGAGGAGCTGTTCGGCTTCCGCATTCTGGAGGTTAAAAACGATGAGCACGGCGCACGGCACAGTTTAGCCGTGGAGGACGCTGTCCAGTTCCCGGCGGCGCAGTTTGGCGAGACGGTACAGGAGCGCCTGGCCGCCGGCGGCGACCCCATCACGGTGCTGGAGACGCACCCCACCAGCGAGGAGGGCATCGACGTCTCCCGGATTCAGATCGAAGTCCCCTGGTTTGACACCTATGCCGAGGCTGCGGCCTACGTGGGGGAGAACATCCCCCTGGCCCCGGAGAGCAGCGCCCTGGCGGGGCATCCGGGCCCCCAGATCCGCGTCTCCACCAGCGGCAACGCGGTGAGCCTCAGTACGGTGTATGAGCTGGAGGAGACCGGCGTGATGTTCGATGTCACTATCCCCGTGGAGGGCGGCGCTGTGCCCTCCTTCGGCTCCTACTACGGCACCGACGAGATGGAGCTCACGCAGGAGACCACCGAGACCGGTACCGGCTGTCCGGCGCTGATCTACCGCACCTCCGGGGAGCGCAATACCTGCGAGGCGTACTTCATCCGGGAGGGGATTGTGTACAACCTGTTTCTCACCGAAACCAGCGATATAGCGGTCTTGCAGCGTATTTTAGACACCTTTTAAGCGAGCGGGGTTTCCGGCCTGTGATCCGCCCCGGGTTGTGCGGGATTTCTGTCTGTATTTTGCTCATCAATGCAGCTTGGAGCAGGCAACCGCTTTTTCAAACCTGTTTTTATTATTCGTTCTTTTGTAGAAGGATTGCCTTTTTAACGCAAAAATCCCGCACTTGGGGCAACTCCCGTAAGGAAGTTGCCCCAACCGGGGGACAGCAAGTAATAAGTTACCTATTTGGACGGCGTGGCTTCGGCTACGCTGTCTTTTTATGCTGGCCTGCAAGATGCTCCTGGAACAGTTTCTCCATTTCCTCCGGGGACGGGGCACACCACAGGCCAATGGTGTTGTAATGAACGTCCACCCGCTGATGGCGCTTGCCATCTACCGTGTTGGGCTTGGACACTACGATTTTCTCAATGAACTCGTGGACGATTTCAGGCGTAAGCTCCGTCAGCCGCGTCACCTGTCTGGCTCGCTCAATAAACCGCTGCAAGTCAGCGGCCTTGTCTGTGGTGGCGTCCAGGCTGGCCTCCATCTCCGGGATTGCCGCTTTCAACTGCCGCTGCTCGGTTTCCAGCGATACAGTCAGCGTGGTAAAGCGTTCCTCGGACAACAGGCCCTTGGCCATGTCCTCGTAGCTTTTCTGGATAAGTTGGTCGATTTCCACAACCCGGCTTTTTGCCCTGTCCAACTCTTGGCCTCTGGCGGTCAACTCCTTTTTCTCTTGCAGGCCGAACCGCTCCATCTGCTCCTGGGCAAACCTCTTTTCATAGACCTGGACATACCACAAAAGTCGTTGCAGCCCCTCAAGGACAAGCTGTGCCACCACTTTCTCCCGGATATAGTGAG
>CANDEH010000118.1 GCA_947383645.1 uncultured Clostridia bacterium
TCGGCTGTCTACAAATAGTAAGGGAGAGGTAACCTCCTTACGTTACCTCTCCCTTCGGTGCGGGATTTTGTCTGTATCTATTTTGCCAATGCAACTCGGAGTGCGTGTCCACTTTCGATACGCACCTTTTTCGATAGGTCGCACCAAATCGCAAGGATTGTCCTCATCAGAAATCGCAGCTGGCAATGTTTATGGACATAGGCCATATTGCGCACCTCGACCTTGCCGCCCATGGCTTTCGAGACTTTGAAAAAATTTCCCTCTTGTCGCTGATATCTATGGGAAGTCCACAGTGATAACAACACTCCTGGCAGTCCCGGACTTCCTTGTTGATACGGACTTCGATAAGTACCACCTCGGAAAGATTTTTAAATTTATTATATATGAGCTTACAATTTCTTATCAAATCTCCTCCAATGTTAGAAAGTACGGTTTCCACCTGGGCCGTCGATGGTGCTGCAAAAACAAGAATCGCAGAGAACTGAAAATATTAATCGTTTTTTGCCCCAATATGGGGAGAAGCTGCAAGCTCAGATCCCCATGCCCATGAAGCCCTACAGCCGGAAGGGCGTTCCCTATAGCAATGTGTTTGATTTGGAAAAGGTATTTGAGCAAGAGATCCAGAGTGAGAGGGACGGCGGCTCTCCCAAGGAAAAAAGGAGGAGGCATGAGCAGAGCAGATAAGCGCGGCAGACATCATGTTCATATCGAACTGACGCCGGCGCAATACCAGCGGCTGGTGGCCCAGGCCAAGCAGTGCGGTCTCTCCCGGAGAGCCTGCCTTGTCCAGCTGATGGAGGGGACTCCTGTCCGCTCCCGCCCCTCCCGGGAGATCAAGGAACTGCGGACGGAGATCCACCATATCGGCAATAACATCCATCAGATTGCAAAAGAGTAGTTTTTATAACACCTGGGTTACAAGTCTGTATCGTCCCATTCCGATCTTCTTGATCTGTCCTGCTTCGATTCCGTTGATCTCACCTTGTGGACAGACAGTTCTCATGTATAACAGCACACGTTCCTCCAGAGCCGATGTCACGGTATCCACCGCGGAAAATATCTTCAATTTATCCGCATAGGACCGCAGAAGCAAATGGAGAAAACGCAAGTCATGTTCAAGCTGCTCACGGTACTCCTTCGTGGATAATGACAGACAGACCGTTGAGGTCTTTACCTCTGTAAAGAGCGGAGTGACGCCTTGGTCGGGAAACTCCAGGCAATCAGTCCACAATGGCCTGAACGAAGTGACGGCCAGCGTCCTTGAGACGCTGGCCGTACCATGGCCCTTACAGGGCTTTTTCAAGCCGTCCCTTTCAGGGGCGGTCTTGACTTTCTTTGATTTTTGCAGATTGACCACTTGCCTTGAATCGGTTCAGGCCCTGCCAGTTGTAGATCAGTAACAGCCTCAGAAATGATAAAACTGGAACAGCAATTCCCCCTGTATATCGCGCCGAGCGTTTTGACAAGATAGGAAATATAGCCATATTTTATCAGCGACTGCTCCACTGATTCCAAAGATAGTGACAAAGCTCCAATAGCACTGCCCCAAATGAACGGAGACACTTTTTTATTTATCCACGTTGCCGGATTACTTCAGCGTAGGCACACCAATTTGGCCCGGCGGTTTACCGGAACATCAGCGTGGCCAACGGGTATCCGATGACGCAGTAGACGATGATAGCCATAATCCCTGTAGGAATGAAGATGATAGCGATTTCTTTGAAACTTACCAAATCCTTTCTGGCGTGGAGTACAGTGGTAAAGATGGAGCCGGAGGGCAGCAGAAAAGCCAAGACCACCGACAAAATTACCATCACGGCTGCCGCTGTCACGTTCAGACCGGGCATGGCATCCCGGAAGGTACCCAGTAAGGTAATGAGGATCACACCCAACACCTGATTATTGGCGGCGTTAGTCAAAGAAACCACCACCGTGATTAACAACACGACGAACACCGGTGTTGCCATCCGGCCCAATGTGGGCCCCAGCAGACCTACTAACGCGGCTTTCAGCCCCACGGCATCTGCTGTCAAAATGTTGGACATATAGATAGCGGCCGTGACCATAAAAATCATATTCCAGCTGACGGTCTTTCGGGCAAACATCTGTAAGTCTATCATCCCGCTGCCGTCTTTGTTCCGGGGAATCATCGCTACTGCAAACAGAATCGCCAGCATGCCGATGACACCGATGTCGCTGAGAAAGGAGAAAGCGGGGATAAAAGTGGGCAGCACCACCGTAAGGATCAGAATCAGCAGCATTACCGCGAAAAGCGCCTGAACCGGCGTCATCTTCTCCACCTCACCGGCCATAATGTCCTCCCGCTTCAGGGCCTTTAGCGGCGTGAAATCCGGGCGGATAACAAAGCGAATCATGAAGGTGTAACAGGTTAACAGAATAACCGCCATGATGAAGTTGAAGGGCAGGTAGACGCCCATACTCACATTGCAGTCGGGCAGTACATTGCTGATGGTAGCCAGCAGGGAGGCTACCATTCCCTGAAAAGGCAGTACCGGCTGGCCCACCACAGCGCCCATAAAGACACTGCACATCATGGTGTACCAGAGCTTTTCACCGGGTTTTGCGCCGCACTTTTCACAGATGGCAACCACTACCGGCCACATGATAAACAGGCAGATCATCACCTCGGACATGGCCGCCAGCAGGTAGCAGCAGAAGACCAGCATGAACAGGAGCAGGTAGGGCCGGCCCTCGATAAACTTCTGCTTGAGGAGGGTGGCGGCGAACTTCTCCGCCAGGCCGATCTCGCCCACCGCGCCGAAGAGCATCATGTACATCAAGGTCATGAGTACCGTGGAGTTGCCAAAGGCGGTGGAGAACACCGAGGTCACCGCTGCGTAGCCCTCCGCCTCAATGAAGCCGGAAAAGGCCACCAGCAGCAGAGCTATGGCGCTGGGCCAGATGGCGTCCACGGTGATCCACAGATAGATCAGACCGATGAAGATGCCGATGATGGCCATGCCCACCGCCGTCACCGGCGTGAGGGGCGGGAGGAAGCGGAAGAAGAGCATGAAGCTGAGTCCGACCAATACGTTGATGTAGTACGCGGTGTTTTTCGTCTTCATAGTAGGCCTCCTGTCTTTTTTCTAAACGAGATGGTCCGGCAGTGGGCTGAGTTGTTTAGAAAATATCACAGATGGCCCCCACGGAGTATTGTCAAACCTTGCAAACAGCTTGAACTTTTATTCAAGGAAGCGCTGATTCCATCCGCACACGCCGATGGAATCAGCGCTTCCTTAAACTACCCGTCCCGGCCGGCGATCTCCTCCCGCAGGAGGCGGAGGAAGCGGCGGGCACTGTCGTTGAGGGGCTCCTTCTCCGGGTAGATGCAGTAGATCTGGAAGGTCCGCTCCAGGTTGGGCAGCAGGACGACGCCGTCCCGGAGGGCGGGGGCGTCCTGGCGGGTCTGGCCGAAGGTGAAGCCGTCGGTGAGGCGGAGCAGTTCCAGCTTCTGGCTCATGTTGTTCACCGTGACAATCTTCTCTGGGTTCACCGGCCAGTCCTCGCCCCCCACCTGGTAGGGGGTCAGGGTCTCGTCCTGGTAGTCACTGTAAGAGTAGTCGATGTAGGGGTACTGACGCAGCTCCTCCGGGTTCAGGGGCCGACCCTCCCGCAGAAGGGGGTGGTCCTGGCGCAGCATCAGCGCCGCGTAGACGTAGCCGATGTGCCGGGTGCGCATCCCGAAGCGCCGGGCCTCCGCCAGGTGGGCCTCCGCGTTGGCCGACAGGAAGCTCTGGATGCTGATCTGGCACTTGAAGCGACGGAGCTGTTCCAGGCAGAAGCCAAAGCTGCCCTGCAGCAGCTTAAAGGACACCGCGCTCTCCCCCTGGTACTGGACGCAGTAGCGGGCGCAGGCGTCGGCGCAGGCGATGGCCTGGTTGCAGCACACGGACAGACTGGCGGTCTGCCGGCCGGCGCCGATCTGGGTGATCTTCTCGTAGTCCTCCAGAATGGAGGCTGCGTAGGACAGGAACTGCCGGCCCTTCTCCGTGGGCGCCATGCCGTTGCGCTTGCGCTCGAAGATGGCGTACTGCAGCTCCTCCTCCAGGGCCTTCAAAGTCTTGCTCAGGTTGGACGGCGAGAGGTAGAGCACCTCGGCGGCCTTCGTCAGTGAGCTGCACTTGGCGCAGGTCAGCGCGTACTTGATCTGTAAGAGCGTCATCGTCTTCTCCCTCCACAGACGGTCCCCCGCGCCGAGGAAAGCAGCGGGGCGGTTGGCGGAATGATCTGATATTTGTGTCGAAAAAGCAAGAGAAATCGGCGGGATGGGGAGTTGAAGAAAATGGAAAGTCTCTTTTCTGTTTTGGCAATTCCCATCCCGGGCCCATTTGTTATCATAGTGTACAGAACGCCCCAATACCAGCTGATTCTCCACCAAGGATGTAAGCGCACCAAACATGCAAAAAGAGGAGGGTACCTATGGTTTCTGAAACACTGTACAAGATCGGTTCCAAGCGCGCGCCGGTCCGGGGGCTCTTTGAGTACGGCAAGAGGAAGGCCCTGGAGATCGGAGCGGAGAACATCTTCGACTTCGGCCTGGGCAACCCCAGCGTCCCCGCTCCGGCGGCGGTGCAGGAGGCTATCCAGGCCATCCTGGCCGAGGAGAGCAACACCGCCATCAACGGCTACACCCCCTCCGCAGGCAGTCCGGAGGCCTGCAAGGCGGTGGTTGACTCCCTCAACAGCCGCTTCGGCACATCCTACCGCCCGGAGCACGTGTTCCTGACCTGCGGCGCGGCGCCGGCGCTGATCGGCTGCGTCCGGGCCATGCTGGCCGACACCGACTCCGAGATCATCGCCATCGCCCCGTTCTTTACCGAGTACCGGGTCTATGCGGAGATGAACGGCGGGAAGCTGGTGGTGGTTCCCCCGGATATCCCCAACTTCCAGATCAACTTTGAGGAGCTGGAAAAGCGCATCGGCGTACATACCCAGGGCATCATCATCAACAGCCCCAACAACCCCTCCGGCTCGGTCTACTCCCGGGAGACCATCCAAAAGCTGGCGGACCTGCTCACAGCCAAGAGCCGGGAGCTGGGCCACCCCATCTACCTCATCTCCGACGAGCCCTACCGGGAAATCGTCTACGGCGATGTGGAGGTCCCCTGGGTGCCGGACTTCTATCAGAACACCCTGGTCTGCTACTCCTACAGCAAATCTCTGTCCCTCCCCGGACAGCGTATCGGATGGGCCCTGATACCCGACGAGATCGCCGACCGCGCCCGGTTCTACGGGGCCTTCTTAGGGGCGGCCCGGGCCTGCGGCCAGGTCTGCGCTCCGGCGCTGTACCAGAAGGTTATCGCCCGCTGCGGACACCTGACGGCGGATATGACCGTCTATCAGCAGAATCGGGATCTGCTCTATAACGGACTTACCGCTGCCGGGTACGACTGCGTGAAGCCCCAAGGGGCCTTCTACCTGTTCATGGCAGCTCCCAACGGCAATGCGGAAGCCTTCAGCGACATCGCCAAGGAGTCGGGCATTCTGATCCCCGCCGGTACCGCCTACGGCTGTCCCGGGTATCTGCGCATCTCCTACTGCGTGCCCACGGAGCGGATTGAGCGGGCGCTCCCTATCTTTGAGAAGCTCATCAAAACACTGTGAGGAGGCAGAAAAGTATGGCTAAAGTAGTGATCGACACCGAAATCTGCAAGTCCTGCGGGCTGTGCGTCAACGTCTGTCCGCTGAAGCTGCTGCACCTGAGCGAGACGCGCAACAGCAAGGGCGGCCGCAGCGCGGAGCAGGGGGACGCCGAGAAGTGCACCGGCTGCGCCCTGTGCGCCATGATGTGCCCTGATTCCGCAATCCAAGTCTACAAGGAGGCGTAAACGATGGCTAAGAGAGAACTGATGTCCGGCAACGTGGCTATGGCGGAGTCCGCCATCCGGGCCGGCTGCAACTTTTTCGCCAGCTACCCCATCACCCCTCAGACCTCCCTTTTAGAGTACATGTCCACCCGGATGTTCGAGGTGGGCCGGGAGTTCATCCAGGCGGAGAGCGAGATTGGCGCCATCAACATGGTCATGGGCGCCGCCGCCGCCGGCGGGCGGGCCTTCACCGCCACAGCGGGAATGGCGGTGTCGCTGATGATGGAGACCCTCAGCTACCTCTGCGCCGCCAAGCTCCCCAGCGTGGTGGTGAACATTCAGCGCACCGGCGCAGGCGCAGGCGGCATCACCTCCTCCCAGACAGACTTTCACTACGCCACCAAGAGCATGGGCCACGGCGGCCTCCACGCCTACGTCCTCTCCCCCGGCGACGTACAGGAGGCGGCAGACCTGGTCTACGACGCCTTCGCCTTCGCCGAGAAGTACCAGTGTCTGGTGTACATCCTCACCGACGCCATGGTGGCCCAGGTGATGGAGCCGGTAACCCTCAAGCTCATGCTGGAGAACCTCCCCGTCCGGGAGGGGGCCGCCCAGGGCAGCGCCATTGGCGGGGCCAAGCGCATCAACACCATCAATGCGAATCAAGAGTTGAATAAGAGGTTGACGAGGGCGGCAGCGATGCGGCCA
>CANDEH010000119.1 GCA_947383645.1 uncultured Clostridia bacterium
ACATCCGCTGCCGCTCTGCCTGCCTCGCTTCGACTTGCCTCCGAAACTTGCAGGGGATATCGCTGTTCGTTGTGCCGAGAAGGCCGCCGGGCCTGGCGGGGCGTATGCTAAGCCTGCACTTTCCACCAAACCTCGATAAAACCGCAAGCTGTCAGCGCCTATCCCCGCACCTGCATTGACACTATCGGCACTGTTCTTTCACACTCCTCCGTCTACTCGACAGGGTAGTCCGTAACGGACGGGACCAGAACGCAAGTCTTTTCGACAACCGGCGATGCCCCGCCGCACCCTCATCAACACCCACCCACGTCTCCCCCCTGGAGACTATGCCGACCACCGCACGTAAAAACAGGGGTCCTTAGGGGGGACGCGGATAAGGGCTGTGCCCCCTGTCGGGGGCTAAAGCCCGCCGAGCGTCCCCCCTAAGCGTGCTTTTGCCTACTTTTCTCACGAGAGAAAAGTAGGTCGCCCGGGGGCGAAACCCCCGTCCCCCACCCCGCGCTGGGGCGGCGCGGAAAAAAGGGCTTCGAAAGTGCACCCGCACTGTCGATAGAGGTCCCTTGCACCCAACACGCAACTCGCCGCACAGTGCAGTCCGGCACTAATTTCTAATTCCTAACTCCTAATTCCAAATTAAAAAGGGCCTAACCACTATGAAACTAAAACTTTTCGTCCTTGTTCTCTGTCTGCTCCTCAGCGGCTGTACGGTCGCCACCGTACCGCCGGACACACCCCCCGCCGGGGACACAGCGGAACCCGGGGAACCCGTCACCCCGGTGGACCCAGGGGAGGGGGACGCCCCCCTCCCCCCTGCTCCCTCCCCCCGGGAGGCGCTGATCCGCAGCTGTCAGCAGTTTATGACCGTGGAGGAGAAGGTGGGACAGCTGTTCTTCGTCCGGTGCCCGGAGGTTGGCGCCGCCGCGGATGTGAAGGACTTCCATCTGGGAGGACTGCTGCTCTTCGGGCGGGACTTTAAGGACAAGACCGCTGAGGCGGTGACGGGCAGTATCGAGAGCTATCAGCGGGCGGCCAGGTCTGATTTCCCCCTGCCGCTGCTCGTCGGCGTGGACGAGGAGGGGGGCGGCGTGGTGCGGATCAGCTCCAACCGGAACCTGTGGGACCACACCTTTGCCTCCCCCCAGAAGCTCTACGGGGAGGGGGGCCTGGACCGGGTGCGGGAGGACGCGGCGGAGAAGTGCGGGATGCTGAAAACCTACGGCGTCAATGTGAACTTTGCGCCGGTGTCCGACGTGTCCACGGACCCGGGGGACTTTATCTACAAGCGGACGCTGGGACAGGATGCGGAGACCACAGCAGAGTACACCGCAGCGGTGGTGGAGACCATGTCGGAGAATGGCGTGGGGGCGGTGCTCAAGCACTTTCCGGGGTACGGGAACAACGCGGACACCCACACCGGCATTGCCGTGGATCAGCGGCCCTATGAGCAGTTTGTTGCGGAGGATTTTCTCCCCTTCCAGTCCGGGATGGCGGCGGGAAGCGCCGCAGTGCTGGTCAGCCACAATATCGTCGCCTGTATGGACGACGCTCTCCCCGCCTCCCTGTCGCCGGAGGTCCACCGCCTGCTCCGGGAGGATCTGGGCTTTGACGGTGTGATTCTCACCGACGATCTGGCTATGGGGGCCATCGACAGCTATACCGCCGACGGCAGCGCCGCGGTGCTGGCGATTCTGGCGGGGAACGACATGGTGGTTACGACGGACTACCGCCGGCAGATCCCCCAGGTGGTCGCCGCCGTGGAGACGGGGACCATTCCCATGGAGGTCATCGACGCCGCCCTCGGCCATGTGATCGGCTGGAAGTATGATCTCGGGCTTCTGGAGGAGAGTGACATGATTAATTGGGAGCGTGCATCATGACAGAAAAACTCTACTACGCCGACCCCTTTTTGACGGACTTTACCGCCACGGTCCTCTCCTGTGAGGAGGGGAAGGACGGCTGGCAGGTGGCGCTGGATCGCACCGCCTTCTACCCCGAGGGGGGCGGTCAGCCGTCGGATACAGGAGTTTTTCAGGACGGCCGCTCCGGCGGCATACGTGTGATCCATGTGCGGGATCGGGAGGGGAGGATCCTCCACCTCTGCGACAGGCCAGTGGCGGTGGGCACGGAGGTGACAGGCCGGGTGGACTTCCCCACCCGGTTCGACCACATGCAGCAGCACAGCGGAGAGCACATTGTCAGCGGCATAATCTGCCGCCGCTACGGCTGCGAGAACGTGGGATTCCACCTCGGGAAGGAGGCGGTGATGATCGACTTCAACGCCCCCATTCCCCCGGAAGACCTGCCCCTGATCGAACAGGAGGCCAATCAGTACATCTGGCAGGACAGGGCCGTGGAGATTGAGCTTCTCAGCGGCGCTGCCCTGGCGGCCAAATCCTACCGAAGCAAGCGGGAGATTCCGGGGGAGGTGCGGATTGTCACCTTCCCCCAGGCGGATTGCTGCGCCTGCTGCGGCACCCATGTCCTCCGGGCCGGTCAGGTGGGCTTTGTCAGGCTCCTCAATTGTCAGAAGCTCCGGGAGGGCGTCCGCATTGAACTGCTCTGCGGTCAGCGGGCGGCGAACTACTGCGCCGCTGTGGCGGATCAGAATACAAAGATCTCTCAGCTCCTCTCCGCCAAGCCTCTGGCTACCTTTTCGGCAGTGGATCGGCAGCACCGTGAGCTTGCCGCCCTCCGCACGCGGCTCCTTGCTCTGGAGGAGGAAAATTTCTCCCGCAGAGCGGCGGAACTCAAGGGCAGAGGCGACGTGGTCCTCTTTCAGCCGGACATGGCACCGGACAGTCTCCGGCGCCTCTGTGACACCGTTCTCACCTCCTGCGGCGGGCGCTGCGCCATCTTTGCCGGCGACGACGACGCCGGCTACAAGTACGCCATCGGCGACACTGTGGGGGACGTCCGGCCCCTGGTGAAAGCCCTCAATGAGGCCCTCGGGGGCCGCGGCGGCGGCAAGCCCCACTTCGCCCAGGGGAGCGTACAGGGGACGAAGAAGACCATTGAGACAGTTTTTGCATCCATCTCCTGAAAAAACGCCGTCCGACAGAGCGATTCTGTCGGACGGCGTTTTTGTCTATCTCCTTGTTTCCTACTCCTCAAAAATAACACTGCGGCGGCTGAAGTCGGGATGCATGTCAGGTATATCGAAGCACGGTTTTATCCGTAAAACTTTTACAGGTCTGCCTGTCCGGCAATGGTACCTCTGCGCCTATGCTCTCTATTTCCGCTCTTTTCCCCAGTAGTCGCTGCTCAGCAGCAAGCCGGAAATCTTCCGCCGCTCCACGGCCTCCTCCGTACTCCCGCCGCCGTAGCAGGTGTTGTCGCTGAAAAATACATATCCGCCTCTGTCAGAAAAGGCGTCGTCGCCGGTGAGATACGGATACTGGGCCTCCAGCGCAAACAGATTCGCAATGGTGGGCAGCAGGTCAATACTGGACGTCACTTTGTCCACTGTCCGGGGAGGCATATCCTTACAGTAGATAAAAAAGTCTGTATGTTGCAGCATGTCCAGACTGTCAACACCCTTGATATCCATGTTCAGCGCGTCGTTCATCATATAGTAGTTGTAGTGATCGGCGTAGAAGATCACCACGGTACTCTCCAGCAGGCCGTCCGCCTCCAGTCGCTCCATCAGCGACCGGACAAAGGCGTCGGTCTCCATGGCGTGACCCACAGCGTAGACATAGTTGCCGTCGGTGCGGGCCGCCGCCGACCGGGCCTCGGCGGCGTGGGCCTGAAAGATGGGGTTGTCCTCCGCGTAGGGGCCGTGGCCGGAGTAGGTAATCACAAAGGAGAAAAAGGGGGCGTTCGCCGTCATCTGGCTGTAGGCGCTTATCAGCTGGGAGTCCATGGTGTGGTCCGCCATGCCCATGTCCTTGCCGCTGTGGTAGGCCTCGTAGCCCAGATTCTCATGGATGGGACCCCGGTTGTAGACCTCCGCTCCGCTGCCGTGGAAGGAGTTGGCCGTATAGCCTACGGCCCGGAAGAGCTGGGGCAGGGCGCTGGGAAAGGCGTTCGCCGTATAGACCGACACCGAGGTGCCGGAGGCCGCCGGCAGCAGGCCGGTGTTCACCATAAACTCCGTGTTGAACGTCCCGGCGGTGATATAGGCGGGGGTAAAGTGGTTGGAAAACACCATGCTCTGCTCCTTTACCGCCTTCAGCGCCGGCATGTAGTCCACCATCCAGGTATCAATGGCCTCCAGCTGCACCAGGATGAGGTTCTTCCCCGCAAAGAGGCCGGACATATCGTTGTCCCCATGCGGCCGCGCCGCGGCAAAGGCGGCGATCTCCTCCGCCTCCGCCTCGCTGAGGGCCGGGCTACGGGGCAGAAGCATTTGCAGGTCCCGGAAGGTGTACTGATAGACGCCCAGCATGGTGAGACAGGCGCGGCTGTCGGAGAAATCGTCGTAGAGAAAGGCCGGATCCCCGGTCTGGTCCCAGATCACCGCCTGGGACTGACCCAGCACCAGGAAGCGGGTGGCCAGCAGCAGCAAAACCGCCGTCAATGCGCCGCCGCACCCCAGGGCCCAGCGGGGCCTCGCCCCCGCCGGTGTCAGCGCCGCCGAGAGGACCATCAGGGCAAAACACAGCAGAATCCAGACCAGCAGCGCCCTGCGGATGACCAGGTAGCTCAAATCCGCAAAGGCTGCGCCGTCGCCGGCGAAGACCATGTCGGAGAAGGAGAAGAATTTGCGGAACATGTTGATATAGATCCCGTGGACAATGCAGAGGGCCGAGGACAGCACCGCAATCAAAATCATGTAGATCCGACGGGCCCGGCGGGGCAGAAGGGCGGCGACGGCGGTGAGAAGCGCCGCCCAGAGAATGGTGAAGGGCATCAGGCGCAGGATGTTGCGAAGGCCCACGGTCTGGGCGAAGCGGCAGGCCCAGCGAAAGCCCAGATCCAGCAGAATCAGGCCGGCGGCAAACAGTATCAGATGCAGCCAGGGGGCCAGACGGGGGAACCGCTCCGACAGGACTTGATAGAGCCGGTTGTCAACTTTTCGAAAGGGATGAGACATGGGGGACAAGTCCTTTCTCTTTTCAGTGTTGCTCCCTATCATAGCACAGTGTTTGGAAAAATGCACAGAAAATGTGGAAAATTAAGAAAAAGTTAAAAAAGTGAGGACTAAGAAGGAATCGGAAGGTAAAGGTTCCTCTTTTAATATTCTCCTGCCGGTCAGAGTAGCGCAGAGCAACACCCGCTGAAAAGCAGAGACTTTTCAGCGGGTGTCCGTCTTCACAGAGGAAACTTTATTTGCCGGGCGCTGTTCAGCCCTGCGTGCTGCCGCAGGTCTTAGTAGTCCAGCTTCTCCTCCAGCCAGGCTTTCAGCTCGCTGATGGGGACGCGGACCTGCTCCATGGTGTCCCGGTTGCGGATAGTGACGGCGTTGTCGGCGGGCTCTGTATCGCTGCCCACGGTCTGGAAGTCCACCGTCACGCAGTAGGGGGTACCGATCTCGTCCTGGCGGCGGTAGCGCTTGCCGATAGAGCCGGCGTCGTCGTAGTCCACCATCCAGTACTTGCTCAGAAGCTGCTGGACCTCGCGGCCCTTATCCGCCAGCTTCTTGGAGAGGGGCAGCACCGCCACCTTGAAGGGGGCCAGGGCCGGGTGGAGGTGGAGGACCGTGCGCACGTCGTTTTTCTCCGCGTCCACCACCTCCTCGTCGTAGGCGTCGATGAGGAAGGCCAGGGTCACGCGGTCGGCGCCCAGGGAGGGCTCGATGACGTAGGGGATATAGTGCTCGTTCGCCTCCTGGTCAAAGTAGGTCTGGTCCTTGCCGGAGGTGTTCTGGTGGGCGGTGAGGTCGAAGTTGGTGCGGCTGGCCACGCCCCAGAGCTCGCCCCAGCCGAAGGGGAAGACGAACTCAAAGTCTGTGGTGGCGTTGGAGTAGTGAGAGAGCTCCTCGGGCTCGTGGTCCCGGAGGCGGAGGTTTTCCTCCCGCATGCCCAGGTTCAAAAGCCAGTCCTTGCAGAACTGCTTCCAGTAGGCGAACCACTCCAGCTCGGTGCCGGGCTTGCAGAAGAACTCCAGCTCCATCTGCTCGAACTCCCGGGTGCGGAAGGTAAAGTTGCCCGGGGTGATCTCGTTGCGGAAGGATTTACCCACCTGGCAGACGCCGAAGGGCAGCTTCCGGCGGGTGGTCCGCTGGACGTTCTGGAAGTTGACAAAGATGCCCTGGGCGGTCTCCGGACGGAGGTAGACGGTGTTCTTAGCGTCCTCGGTGACGCCCTGGAAGGTCTTGAACATCAGGTTGAACTGGCGGATGTCCGTCCAGTTGTGCTTGCCGCAGGTGGGGCAGGGGATCTGATGCTCGTCCACGAACTCCTTCATCTGGGCCTGGGACATGGCGTCCACGCTGTGGCCCAGGTCGAAGTTGTTCTCCTGACACCAGTCCTCGATGACCTTATCGGCGCGGAAGCGCTCCTTGCACTCCTTGCAGTCCATGAGGGGGTCGGAGAAGCCGCCCACGTGGCCGGAGGCCACCCA
>CANDEH010000120.1 GCA_947383645.1 uncultured Clostridia bacterium
TTTGGCCGCATCGCTGCCGCCCTCGTCAACCTCTTATTCAACTCTTGATTCGCATCACCAGCCACGGGGTGCGAAAGGCGGTGCTGTTCGGCTCCTACGCCAAGGGACAGGCCACAGAGCACAGCGATGTGGACCTTCTGGTAGATAGCGGCCTCCAGGGCCTCGCCTTTTACGGCCTGCTGGAGGAAATCGCAACGACTCTGTATGTTCCCGTGGACCTGATCGACATGACCCAGGTAGAACAGGGCTCCCAAGTAGACCATGAGATCCAGAGAAGCGGGGTGGCAATCTATGAGCAGTAAAGGACCTTGTCATCCTGAAAAAGCTCCAACAGCACACTACTGGATTGTCTGCCTGCTGTCAACCATCGTTGAGAAGGGATAGAAATTTATAGGAATAGCAAAGTAAGAATAAAACGCACTTCTTCCGCAACATTTCAGCTTTTTTGCAAAATTCAGCAATAATTAAGCCCATAAAAGCAATAAAAAGCCGGCGTTTCTTATGGGCAACAACCCCATGGTGGGCGCTACCGTCGCGGTGGCTGTTGCCGTTGCAGAGGCGATTAAGTAAGGGATATTCCGGAAAACAGCACTTTCTGAACTTTTTTGCAGAATGAGAGAAATCACCCGTCCCCTACAGGGACGGGTGATTTTCCAGCCTGTCAAAAAAAGACGGCAGAGTAGGACGGCGGTAAGGAGGATAGTGTGAAAGGAACCCAAGAGGGGTTCCTTTCGCGTCAAATCAGCCCGCCGCAGCGGCAAATTGTGGCCATTGGCCACAATTTGCCTCAGCTTGTCAAAAAACCCGATGGTTTTTTTGACAAGCTGAGAAATCACCCGCCCCTTACAGGGACGGGTGATTTCCCTGTTCAGGGCCATATGGACACAGGCCGTCGGTATCCCCAATCTGTACGGAACTCCTGCGCAGAAGTTTTTACCCTGATACGATGGGCCTTGCCATACCGCCGGAAGGCGTGATACAATAAACGCAGTCAAAGCGCTTAAAACCGGCAGAGTTCGCCGGGGCAACCAGGCCGCCTTGTTGCCCGTGACTTCTCTCCGCTGCGGCCTTATTTCTCTCGCCCTCTTTCTCCTGCGCTCCCACGTCTCAAGCGCTCCGACGATACCCCCCTCCAGCGTGACGCCGCAACATGGGGAGTCACGCAAAATATGGACAGAAAGGAACCGGTCTATGAAGGAAATCTTTCACCGCACCAGTGTACGCAGGTACACCGGCGCGCCGGTGGAGCCGGCCCAGGTGGAGCAGATGCTGCGCGCGGCCATGGCGGCGCCCTCCGCCTGCAACCAGCAGCCCTGGGAGTTCTATGTGACGGCCCGCCGGGACACCCTCAACGCCCTCGCCGCATGCAGTCCCTACGCCCAAATGCTCCAGACCGCCCCTCTGGGCTTCGTCGTCTGCTACCGCACCGCCTGTCAGGTACCCGCCTACGCCCAGATTGACTGCGCCGCCGCCACGGAGAATCTGCTCCTCATGGCCGACGCCCTGGGCCTGGGGGCCGTCTGGATCGGTATCGCGCCCCAGGAGGAGCGGATGGCCGCCGTGCGGGAGGCCATCGATCTGCCGGCGCATCTGTCGCCCTTCTGTCTGGTGGCCTGCGGCCACCCCGACGGGGAGAGGCGGCAGCAGGACCGCTACGACCCCGCCCGGATCCACACCCTGCCCTGAGAGGGCGGGGTAAAAAAGGTTTCTTTTTTACCGTTGATTTTTTCTGACGGATAGGCTATTATGGAATGGAATCACCGAAAAAAGTTCCAAAAGAAGCTGTGCCAGCGGGTCCGGCACACAGCTTCGCGGTGTCAGCCGCCGGCGGCGGCGCGGAAAGGCCCCGTAATACGCGGCGTATTTCTGCGTTTTTTTTACCTCCGCCGGTCCTGCCGCTCTGCGAATCTGGATGTCTCCCCTGCCGGCGCCGCCTCTGCGGCCTGTTCGCAAACTGTCGGCGGCCCCTTTGCGGCCATGCGGCGCTGATTTAACTTGCCATACATAGCGTATTTTCCGTCAAATCAGCGGATCCGGCAAAAATCCCCCGCAGCCGGGGACCCTGTCAACTGTCAAACAGGCCCCAAACTTTTTTGAAAAAGGAGTTTCTATCTATGAAGAGAAAGACGCGGATTGGTCTTGTCACCAGCGGCGGTGACTGCCAGGGCCTTAACGCCGCCATCCGGGGCGTGGGCAAGTCCCTGTTCCAGTATGTGGACAACATCGAGATCTTCGGCATGTACGACGGCTACCGGGGATTGATGGAGCGGGACTACAAGTTTATGGAGCCCAGAGACTTCTCCGGCATTATCGCCCAGGGCGGCACCATTCTCGGCACCTCCCGCCAGCGCTACATCCCCGGCAAGGCCATTGTGGACAAGGAGGGCAACGACATGATGCCCGCCATGCTGGACACCTACAACCGCCTGAATCTGGACTGCCTCATCATCCTGGGCGGCAACGGCACACAGAAGAGCGCCAAGCTCCTCAAGGACGCGGGGATGAACGTCATCACCCTCCCCAAGACCATTGACAACGACATCTACGGAACCGACCAGACCTTCGGTTTCCAGTCCGCCGCGGACATTGCCACCGGGGTCATCGACTACATCCACACCACCGCCCTGGCCCACAGCCGCATCTTCCTGGTGGAGATCATGGGCCGTGACGCCGGGTGGCTCACCCTCACCGCGGGCATCGCCGGCGGCGCCGACGTGATTCTCATCCCAGAGATCCCCTACGACATCGAGAAGGTAGCCTCCCTCATCGAGGCCCGGAAGCGGAAGGGCCGCACCTTCTCCATCGTGGCGGTGGCCGAGGGGGCCATCTCCAAGGACGACAAGATCCTCACCGAGGAGGAGCGGCGGAAGAAGAAGGACGCCAATCCCTACTCCACCATCTCCTACGACATCGCCGCCCAGCTGGAGCGGCTCACCGGCCAGGAGGCCCGGGTCACCGTCCCCGGCCACTACCAGCGGGGCGGTCCGGCCTGCCCCTACGACCGGGTTCTGGCCACCCGCTTCGGCACCGCCGCCGCCCGGATGATTATGAACCAGGAGTACGGCTACATGGTGGGCATCGTGGGCGACGAGATCGTGAAGGTGCCCCTGGATGAGGCCGCCAGCCGCACCAAGTTCCTCCCGGTGGACCACCCCCTGATCCAGACCGCAAGAGACACCAGCACATCCTTCGGCGACTGATATACTCAAGGACAGCAAGAGGAGCGGACGAACCTGTAGTTCGTCCGCTCCTCTTTGCTGAAAGCATGGTGCCATCAAATGACAAAGGGCAACGCGCCTGCCATGCGCGGTTCTCCAGTCCGCTGACAGATGCGCTGTCCCGTGTCATTTGGCGGTGCCAAAAGAAGAGGCCGGCTGTCTGAGCAGTGCAGACTGCCGGCCTCTTTTCGCTTCTCAGGGGCATAGCCGCCGTCAGCCGGAGATGCCTGCTGCCGGCGCCTCCGGCCGGGGGCGGAGATAGGTGCGCAGCACGTCCACACCCTCGGCGCGGAGAAAGCCCTCCACCACCTTCGGGGCGCGGGGGGAGCGGTCAAAGATCCATCGGCAGCGGTCGCCTTCGGACCCGCCGGCGATGGCCTCGCAGTCCGCCGCGCAGGCGCTGAACACCAGCCGCCCCAGCCGCACCCGGACCATACAGGCCGCACACATGAGGCAGGGCTCGCAGCTGGCGTACAGCGTGCAGTCGGAGAGGTCCAGGGTGTCCTGCTCCATGCAGTAGGCCCGGATCAGCCCCAGCTCCGCGTGGCAAGAGGGATCGCTGAGACTGCGGACCCGGTTCTCCCCCCGTCCCACAATGGCCCCGTCCCTCACCAGCACCGCCCCGTAGGGATCGTTGCCCCGAGCGGCGGCGTGCCGCGCCAGCAGCAGCGCCTCCCGCATAAACCGCTCCTCATCCGCCAAGGCCAACCGCCTCCCTCCCGAAAATCGAAGATACCTGAGGACTCCTCCGTCCCAAATATCTCCTATCTTCTATCTCCTATCTCCGCCCCGGCCTTCCGCTCCTCCCTGGTCCTACAGAAGGTCTCCAGCTGGGGCACCAGAATCGCCGCCACCAGCAAGGCGGTGAAGCCGCCGTTGTAGAGGCTGAATCCCCCGTGGATGGGCGGAATGGAGGTCACCAGGCAGTAGTGCATGGCCCCGGCCAGAATCCCCGCCCACCAGCCGTAAATCCCGCTGATGGGGCACAGGCCGCTGGCGTAGCACATCCCCACCATGATGGCCTGGGCGTTCATGGGGAAGGGCCCGCCCAGGAGCACCGCCAGAGTGGAGGTGGCCATATAGCCGATCATCACCGGCCACACGTTCCCCGGATGACTGCCGGCGGAGCCAAAGCACACCATGCAGAACACGATGCCCATGGTCACGCCGTTAAACCCGGTAAACGCGCTGCCCTGGAGCAGGTTCACCACAATGTAGTAGAGCAGAATAAACAGCCCGTAGACCCCTAAATTAATCATGGTGGTGCCCACGCCGTACTTGGCGGTGAAGTCCGCCTTGTAGCCGGTGTCCCGCAGCAGATCCCTGTACCCGTGAAAAGCGCTGTTCCCGGCGCGGACATTGCTCTTGCACCCGGCGGCAATGCACAGCAGGAAGAAGAGGGCGCAGAAGGTCCACACCACCTCCGGCCTGCTGTCGCCTAAGGAGGCGGCGATGGCCGGCACGTCGTTGCCCAGGGTCTTGTACAGCACCGCCACGGCGAGCAGTCCCAGCAGCACGCCTGGGAAGGCGGCGGAGTACAGGTCGTAGCCCTTGTGGACGTTGGGGGAGTGGGCGGCCAGAGCCGGGGTCATAAACCCGATCAGTCCGCAGACCACCACCATCAGCACAACGCCGGTGACAGTGACCCCCTGTACCTCCTCGCTGTTGGGATAGCGGAGGAGCAGCTCACTGGCCAGGGGGCACAGGGCCGTGGCGAACATGGCCAGATCCACAAACTCCGCAAAGGACTTTTTCCGGACCTTGGCTTGGAGAAACACGCCCAGAAAGAAGGGCCATATGTTGACGATATTGATCCCCCAGGAGCTGAACCCCACCGTCAAAAACCAGGCGGCGATGGTGCTCCCCTTCACCGTGGTCCCCGGCAGGAAGGTGAGGAGGGCGCAGACGGCCCCCACCAGCCCCATGTTGAGGAAGGTGCCGGGAACATTGCCCAGGAGGAAGTAGTCCTTGGTCAGCTGTCCCGGGGAGAGCAGAATCTGCCCCAGCCCCGCGAAGGCCGACCCCTCCTGCGGCAGCGCAAGGCCGGTAATCAGCGCCGCGCCGAAGAAGGCGATGGCGCAGGAGAGCAGGAACAGTCGGATGCGCTGACCGCTGTCGCGGTTCGTCTTTGCCATGAAGCGCGCCCCCGATCAGCTGTTGGACCGCTTGGCGGCCTCCACCACGTGGCCGATCAGCACGGAGGTGGTGACGGCCCCCACGCCGCCGGGAACGGGGGTGATGGCCTCCACAATGGGCTCCACCTCGTCGAACACCGCGTCGCCGGCGATGCCGCCCTTCTCCTCGTCCCAGTTGATGGACACGTCGATGACGATCTGGCCGGGCTTCACATACTCCTTGGTCAAACTCTTCAGCACACCGGCGGCGCTGACCAGAATGTCGGCCTCCCTGGTCACAGAGGGCACGTCCTTGGTGCGGGTGTGGCAGGTGGTGACGGTGGCGTTCTTGCCCATGAGCATCATGCCCAGGGGCTTGCCCACCACCAGGCTCCGCCCGATGACCACGGCCTTCTTGCCGGTGAGATCAATCCCGTAGTGGGCCAGAATCTCCATGCAGGCGGAGGGGGTGCAGGGGGCGAAGCCCAGGGTCTTCCCCATAAACACGCCGGCGTTGGAGAGGTCGGTCATGCCGTCCACGTCCTTCCGGGGGTCCAGACGGTTGCAGATCTCGTCCTGATCCGCCTTCAGATGCTTGGGCAGGGGCCGGAACATGAGCACACCGTGGATCTTGTCGTTGGCGTTGATCTCGTCGATGACCTTGAGGAGGTCCTCCTTGGAGACATCCTCGGGGAGCAGGAACTTCTCCACCGCCACGCCCAGGGTCTCCGCCCGCTTGGTGGCGCCCTTCTCGTAGCTCAGGTCGTCCGGCCGCTCGCCGCAGCGGACGATGGCCAGGGTGGGCTGCACCCCCTGGGCCTTCAATGCCTCGCAGTCGGCGATGATGCGGGCGTTGAGTTTTTCGTTGACCTCTTTGCCTAATAGTCTCTTAGCCATGGTTGTTGTATCCTTTCTTCCTTCAATCTTTTGTTTCTTTTTTGGGGATTGTTGCAGAGGTTTGTTTTTTTGTGCCGCGTCCCGCGGCGGGGACGGGGGACGGGGAGTTTCGCCCCCCGGGGCGAGGT
>CANDEH010000121.1 GCA_947383645.1 uncultured Clostridia bacterium
ACGAGGAGCTGGACAACCTCCACTCCATCTATGTGGACCAGTGGGACTGGGAGAAAGTCATCACCCGTGAGGAGCGGAATACCGACTACCTCAAACAGACCGTCCGCGCCATTGTGGGGGCTGTCTGCGACACCTGTGACGCCCTGCGCCGGGCCTTCCCCCAGCTCCATGTGAAGCTCAGCCGGGAGGTGACCTTCATCACCACGCAGGAGCTGGAGGACATGTACCCGGAGCTGTCCCCCAGCGAGCGGGAGACCGCCTTCCTCCGGACCCACCCCACCGTGTTCCTCATGCAGATCGGCGGCAAGCTGCAATCCGGCCGGCCCCACGACGGCCGGGCTCCGGACTACGACGACTGGACCCTCAACGGCGACATCCTCATGTGGAATGAGGTCCTGGGCCGGGCCTTTGAGGTCTCCTCCATGGGCATTCGTGTGGACGAGGAGAGCCTCCGGCGCCAGCTGAAGCTCTCCGGCAAGGAGGAGCGCCGGGAGCTGCCCTTCCACAAAATGCTGCTGAACGGGGATCTGCCCTTGACCATGGGGGGCGGCATCGGCCAGAGCCGCCTGTGCATGCTGATGATCGGCGCGGCCCACATCGGCGAGGTTCAGGCAAGCCTCTGGGATCAGGCCACCTACGACGCCTGCGCCCAGGCCGGCGTGATGCTGCTGTAGTTCTTTTTCTTAAAAGAAAAAGAACCAAAAAGAATTTTAATTCCACTTCATGGCACATCCCTGCAAAACCATATGTCCCGCGCGGTAACGGGAGTCGGTTTTACCGTGAAATCCATCGAATGATTAACCGAGACAAGGAGAAGATGATAGGAAATGAATGAGCATGTACTGGGCTCCCTGGAGCCCGCCGGGGTCTTCCGGTTCTTCGAGGAGCTATGCGCCATCCCCCACGGCAGCGGCGACACCAAGGCCATCAGCGACTACTGCGTATCCTTCGCCAGGCAGCGGGGACTCAAGTACGTCCAGGATGCAAGCAACAATGTTGTGATCTGCCAGGGGGGCACCCCTGGCTATGAGGACCACCCCGCCGTCATCCTCCAGGGGCACCTGGACATGGTCTGCGCCAAGGAACCCGGCTGCCCCATCGACATGGAGAAGGAGGGGCTGGACCTGGTGGTGGACGGGGACTTCGTCCGCGCCAAAGGCACCACCCTGGGCGGAGACGACGGCATCGCCGTGGCCTACGCCCTGGCGATCCTGGACGACAAGACCATCCCCCACCCGCCCATTGAGGCGGTGTTCACCGTGGACGAGGAGATCGGCCTTCTGGGCGCGGCGGCGCTGGACTGCTCCGTCCTCCAGGGCCGGCGGCTCCTTAACTGCGACAGCGAGGCCGAGGGCGTCCTCACCGTGGGCTGTGCCGGCGGCGCCCGCTGCGACATGGTTCTGCCCGTGTCCGCCGGCCACGGCTGCGGCTACTGCTTTACTGTAAAGCTGGAGGGCTATACAGGCGGACACTCCGGCTCGGAGATCCACCAGAACCGGGGCAACGCCCTCAAGCTCATAGGCGAGGCTCTCCGGGCCGTCCTGAACTGCTGTGAGGCCCAGCTGATGTCCCTCTCCGGCGGCAAGCAGGACAACGCCATCCCCACGGAGGCCAGCGCCACGCTGCTGATCCCCTCCGAGGAGCGGGAGAATGCCTTTGAGGCCCTGGATCGCTGGTGGAAGGAGGCAGGGGACCGGTACGGGGACACCGACCCCAACGGCTGGATGCTGCTCTCCAAGGGCGGCGACGTCTGCGCCGACGCCCTCAGCGTAGAGGATACCCGCCGCTGCGCGGATCTGTTGTGCGCCCTGCCCAACGGCGTTCAGGCCATGTCCAGGGACATTCCCGGCCTGGTGGAGACCTCCCTGAATCTGGGTATTCTCCGCCTGGAGCCCGACGCCCTCCACGCCACCTCCTCCGTGCGCAGCAGCGTCAAGAGAGACCTGGCCGCGCTGATCGACAACCTCCGCCGGCTCACGGAGGACCGGGGCGGCAGCTTCTCCACCCGGGGCGAGTATCCCCCCTGGGAGTACCGGAAGGACTCCCCCCTGCGGGACACCATGGCGGCAATTTTCAAGGAGCAGTATGGAAGGGAGCCGGTGGTGGAGGCCATCCACGCCGGTCTGGAGTGCGGCCTGTTCAGCGACAATATGCCGGGGATGGACTGCGTGTCCTTCGGACCGGACATTCTGGACATCCACACCCCCCGGGAGCGCCTGAGCATCTCCTCCACCCAGCGGACATGGCAGTTCCTCCTGGCCGTTCTGGCAGCGCTGTAAGGGACATTACAAACACACAAAAGCATGGCGGGGAGTCGAGGCTCCCCGCCATGCTGCGTTCTCATCCCCTATTTTGACAGCTCCTTCAGCCCCTCCATATCGCGGCTCAGCCGGTGGAACGCGATGGGCAGCTGCCCCACGGCGGTGTCCATCTTCCGCAGCTCCCCGGAGATGTGGGTGCGGAGCACATCGAAGTCCGACAGCAGCGCGGCGTACTCCCCGGCTACGGTCTCAATCTTTTCCCGCAGCTGAGCGCGGATCCCCGCCGCCTCCTGCTCCGTGCTCCGCAGCAGATCCGCGGCCTCACGCTCGGCCTGGGCCTGAATCTCCTCCGCGCGCTTATGGGCGTCCAGCTCGATCTGCGCCACCTGCTCCTTCATCCGGCGGTACTCCTCCGCCTGGCACTCCAGATCGGCCACCCGGCTCCGGAGCATATCCCGCTCCGCGGCCGCCTTCTCCAGAGCCTGCCGGGCCTCCCGCTCCTCCGCCAGCTGCCGCTGGATCTCATGGAGCTCCCCGGACAGGCGGTCTGTCTCCTCCTGGAGGCGCTCATTCTTCGCGTCCGCGTCAAACAGGCGGTCCCTCTCCTTCTCCAGCGCCTCGCTGGTCTCCTTGTGCTCAGCTGAGATCCTGGTGATGTAGGCCATCACGTCCTCCCGGTTAAAACCGTTGAACACCGCATTTCTGAAATTGTTCTCCATGGGTCCCTCCCGCTGTCCCGCCACAACGGCGGGTAAATTGGACGCAAAAGGCACCCGTCGGGCCCCTTTCGCCGCTGTCTCTCTGCGCCGCAGAGCTGTTTACGAAAACAGCTCTGTCAGGCAATGGTCACACGAGCGCCCTTTTCGGCCCTTTTGATGTGATCCTGATAGCCGGAGATGTAGAAAGGAATGGCGTCCTCCGCCCCGTTGACCAGCCGGCCCCGGACCTTCTCCCAGGCCTTGATCCCCACAGAGAACTCGGGAAGACCGGCTACCAGAATGGGCTGCTGCTCCTCCTCGATCCAGAAGTACTCCCCGCCATAGCAGAGGCGGGCGGTCTCAAACACGTAGCAGCCCACCATGGAGGAGATGTTGAACAGGGCCTCCTCATCCAGATCCTCCTGGCGGAAGGCCTCCAGCAATTCGTCCACCTCCCGCAGGCTCCCCGCGGAGTAGTCCAGGGTGAGGCCGGCGTTCTCCTGCATATTCGCGGTAAAGTTGCGGGCGGTCTCCATAATGTCGTCCATCAAACTGGCCATACTGCGCTCCCTCTCTCCGCCGGGGGCGGAGGTCATAGTAATCAATTTTTGTTATTGTAGCACACCCGCGGCAGTTTTGCAACCACCCCCGGGAGGAAGATGGGCGCCGCCGCCCTCCCTTGGGCGATTTCAGAGAAAAAATTTGAATCAATGGGGCGTCTGTGATACAATAGAGAAAAAATCTCTTTCGGGAGGAGGGAACCATTGTGAAGATCCGCCTTCGCACCCTCTGGCGTGTACCGGCCTACTGCCTCATCGCCAGTTGGGTCAGCTACTACGCGACAGTCTACCTGGGCCGCTTCTTCTTCGTCGTGCAGTCCGCCGGGGCCGACGGCGTGACAAACGTCTCCGCCGACCCGGTCCGCAGCACCGTCTTTCACGCCGTCCTCTTCCTGATCGTGCTGCTCCTGGGCGGACTGTGGGCCTTCCGCTCCATGACGAGGGCGGAGATCGCCGTCTCCGCCGCCGTGATAACCTCCATCTACCTGGCGGTGATTCTGGCCCAGCTGTACGTGCCAAACTTTCCCCTGTCGCTGAGTATTCTGCTGGCCAGGTTCCAGAACTGGACCGCCTTCGTCTCGTCCCTTCTGATGCGTCTGACGGATCAGCTGAATTTCTCTGTCCTGATCGCCTGCCTTGCGCCGCTTCTGTTCATCCCCTTCGGCAGGAAGGCCGCTTGAGAAAGTGGAGGAAAAATGGACCAGAAATTTCAAAATCTTCTGCTGGATATCCGGCAGTCCCCCAGATCCGTGCAGGTCTTCCCCTGCGACAATACCATAAAGGCGGAAACCTTTGCAGCCGTTTCCCTCCGACCCGGGAGCCTTCTGGAGGCCATTCTGGCCAACTGCGGCGGCATCGTCATCGACGGCTGGCTGCGGCTCTACGGCTGCGGAGCGCTGAACTTCCTCCAGCGCAACCGGATCTGCCCCCTCCGGGAGGCAGTGGCAGGCGAGGACATCCTGGGCGGGCTGTTCCTGTGCCTGGAGGGCGGCAGCATGGGCTACTTCGCCCCGGACACTCTGGTGGTGGAGGACCTGGAGATCGGCCTGGGGCAGTTCGTCCACTGGTGCCTCCACGGGGACACCGATACCTTCTACCGGAGCTTCCGCTGGGACACCTGGCAGGAGGACTGCGCCCGGCTGTCCCCGGATCAAGGCATGGGGTTCTACCCCTTCCTCTGGGCCCGGGCGGACCGGGGCCGAACCCGGAGGCCCCTGCCCATGGCGGAGATCATCGGGCTGGAGTTCGATTTCTTAGGGCAGATGTCTTAGAAGATGTCCCGCATGGCCCGGAACACCTCCACCGCGCCACAGCCGCAGGCCGCCGCCCCCGCCGCCGCGCCAAGGGCCACACAGCAGAGCAGCGCCAGCAGAAGGATTCTCCATCCCGGGCGGTCCGCCAGCCAGTGGGAGTTTCGCCCCAGCTGCCAGATGGCCGCGGCGGCAATCAGGCCCACCAGCAGCGTGCCCCCGGCGAAGGACAGGAAAATCATCAGTGCAATTCCCACGCAAATGCACCTTTGCTTCAACATGGAAAAGCTCCCTCTATCCCGGGATAGAGGGAACTTTTTTCCGGTCATCTGATTACGGGGAGCCGCGTTTACTCCTCCTCGCTCTCCTCGTCCTTCTTCTTCTCCTTCTTGGGGGCCTCCGGCATGTCGCTGGACTGGACGCCCACGGAGGACACCGCCCACTTGGTCAGCTCCATGCGGACCCGGTCCTCGCTGGTCTCGATGATGATGGTATTGTCGCTCACCATCACAATCCGGCCGATGATACCGCCGATGGTGGTGATCTGGTCGCCCTTCTTCAGGGAGCTGCGCATCTCGGCGGCGGCCTTCTTCCTCTTCTGCTCCGGGCGGATCATCAGGAAGTACATAATGGCCACCATGGCGACGATCATAATCAGACTTGCATAATCCATTTGACAACTATCTCCTTTTGGAACATAAAATTCCGCCGTTCCGGCGTATGCGTCATATAGCCGGAGCTTCCGCCCCCCTGGGGCCGCCGGGGCAACCGGCTATGAATTGTCACGGCTAATCTGTATTATAGCAAATTTTGTATGCATTTGGCAAGAACTATTTTTGATGGGAGTGTCCAAAATAAGGATTTAATGGTAGAATAGGAGATATGAGAAAAAGGACAGAAGAGGCATGGAAAAGATGCCCAAAATGTGGAAAGATAGAAAACCAGATCAAGGCAGGGCATAACGGGTCGGGGAGCCAACGCTGCAAGTGTAAGGAGTGCGGCATATATTACACCATAGAGCCGAAACGGCATGCATATCCGGAAGAAACCAGAGAGCTGGCGATCAAAATGTACTACGGTGGGATCAGTGGCCGAGGAGTGGGAAAGATACTGGGAATAAACAAATCCAATGTGATGAATTGGATAAAAAAAGACCATTCAGACGAAGGGTGAACCAGTATCCACAGCAGGTGCAAAAATTGTGGAATTGGATGAGTTGTACTGGTTCCTGGAGTGCAAATCCAGAACAGAAGCCCGGGAAAATATCTACATTATGACCATGGTGAGCCTAAAACCGCGGCAGATCATAGGACATGCGGTAAGCCGAAATAAATTGTCCAGGACGATTCAGAGGATGGTTGACGCCGCGCCTGAGGCAAACTATTACTGCACAGACGGATACCAGGGATATTTGGATGTAGTCTATCCTGGAAGACATATTTACAACATCCATAATAAGAATGACACCTTCACGGTGGAAGGTG
>CANDEH010000122.1 GCA_947383645.1 uncultured Clostridia bacterium
GGAAGAACGAGGAGATGCGCAAGGAGTTCGTGGCCAACGTCTCCCACGAGCTGCGCACCCCCCTGACCAACGTGCGCAGCTACGCCGAGACCATCCGGGACATCGAGGACATCCCCCGGGAGATGGAGAACGGCTTTCTGGACATCATCATCGGCGAGACCGACCGCATGACCCACATCGTCCAGGACCTCCTCACCCTCAGCCGCCTGGACTCCGGCCGGGCGGAGATGAAGATGCTCCGCTTCCCCTTCGGCGACGCCATCGAGAGCGTCTGCCGCGCCGTGGAGCTGGAGGCCCAGCGCCACGGACACACCCTCAGCCGCTGCTATGAGATCGGGGAGCTGCCCATGATCGTGGGGGACCGGAACCGGCTGGAGCAGGTGATGATGAACGTCATCGGCAACGCCATCAAATATACCCCCGACGGCGGCGCCATCCGGGTCAGCGCCGGGGCCGGGACCTCCAAGGTGTGGATGGAGGTCTCAGACAACGGCATCGGCATCCCCCGGAAGGACTGGAACCGAATCTTCGACCGCTTCTACCGGGTGGACAAGGCCCGGTCCCGGGAGAGCGGGGGCACGGGCCTGGGCCTCTCCATCGCCCGGGAGATCGTCCTCCGCCACGGGGGGACCATCGGCCCCGTGGAGCACGAGGGCCGGGGCACCACCATCCGCATCACCCTGCCCATCCGTCAGGCCGCCCAGGCCGGGGATCACCATGAGTAGGCGGCGGGGCATCGGGGCCCTCCAGAACCTGGCCATCGCCCTGCTGGCGGCGTCGGCGCTGCTGCTGGTGCTCCAGGTGGTCTCCTACGAGAGCGGACGAGACGGGCGTCTGCCCGACTGGCAGGAGCTCTTCCCCCCCGCCGGGGGCGAGGGGACGGCGGTCTCCAGCGACCTCACCGTTCTGCCCGCCCCGGCAAACATCGTGGTCACCAATCAGTACGGCCGGGGCAGCTACCTCCTCACCGCCGGCGACCCCGCCGTCGGGGAGCAGCTGACCCGTCTCCTCCAGGAGGCCCTGGGCTCCGCCGGGGCGGTGGAGGCGGTGACGGAGGATCTGTTCCGCGCCGCGCTGAACGCTCCGGGCGTCTACTTCGACTATCTGGTCCCTCTCCCCGCCGCCATTGTGGCCAGCCGCCTGGGGGCGGAGACGGATCCGGGCGGACAGCTCCGCCGGGCGCTTCTCTCCCAGGAGGGGGAGACGGTCCGGCTCTACCTGTGGGACGGCGTGGGCGCCATCTGCCGCTGCCCCACCGCCGTCTCCGCCGACGTGCTCTCGGAGGCGGTGGACCTCTTCGGCACCGACAGCACCTTCTTTGCCTTCGAGGCCGGGGAGGACTATGCGGATCTGGACCCCTACAGCGTATTTCAGCAGGGGAAGCTGACCTTCCCCGTCCTCACCGCCGCCGCCGCGCCCGTCGCCTCAGACGCCGACGGCCTTCTCACCCTTCTGGATTTCAGCCCCACCGCCCTGCGCTACCCCGAGGCCGACGGCACCCAGGTGGCGGAGGAGGCCCCCCGCACCCTGCGCATCCGCCCCGACGGCACCGTCCTCTACACCGGGGACACCGCCGGCTCGGTCAGTCCCCTCCTGGATGTGGCCGGCGGCCGGGAGCACCCCAGCGCTGTGGAGTCCGTCCTCTCCGTCCACCGCCTGATGGAGACCCTTCTGGGCACGGAGGGGGACGCGGCCTGGTACCTCTCCGGCTACACGGCCACGGCGGAGGGCTGCCGCCTCACCTTTGACTATCTGGCAGACGGCGTGCCGGTGTACTTTGCCGACGACGTCAGCGCCATGGAGGCGGAGATTGCCCACGGTGTCATCGTCTCCTTCACCCTCCGCTGCCGGCTCTACACGCTGAGCCAGGAGACCGTGTCGCTGTTGCCGGTGCGTCAGGCGGCGGCCATCGCCGCGGACCGGTATCCCGGCGGCTTCCTCACCCCCGGCTACGCCGACCGCTCCGCCTCCCTCACCCCCGGCTGGCTGGTTAGAAAGTGACGGCATGTTCAATTAGGAATGAGGAATTAGGAGTTAGGAATGGAGGTGTCCAGCTACGCTGGACGATTTGAATGGTTCCGGCCAAGCGGGAAGTCCTGCTCTCTAACGCATGGATATCTCCACTCTCAAACATTCAAATCCTGTCGCCAAAGACGACACAACAACAATTCCTAATTCCTCATTCCTAATTTCTTAGAAATGCAGGGAGGTGCTCTGTGGAAACTCGAAAACTGAAAAACATCACCATCCTGATTCTGCTGCTCTTGAATCTGTTTCTTCTGGCGCTGCTGCTCCACTTCCGTTTGCAGAAGGCCAGCAGCGGCCGGCGGCTTATGGAGCAGCTTTTCACCCTGTACCAGGACAGCGCCGTGGCCCTGCCGGAGGAGGAGGCGCTGCTCTCCGCCGCCGCGCCGGTCTCCCTGTCGCTGAACCGGGATCTGGACCACGAGGCGGAAATCGCCGTCTTCCTTCTGGGCCGGGAGACGGAGGGGGAGGCCCAGGGCGGCGGTATCTACACCTATGCCGGCCCCCACGGCACCGTACAGTTCCGTAGCAACGGCGCCTTTGACTACACCCCCAGGAATCAGCGGGTCAACGCCCCGCTGGACTTCTGCCGGGACTTCTGCCAGCGCTTCGGCTATGCGGAGGCGGAGGAGATCACCCTCCGCGGCGGCTCCGGCTCCTTCTCCGCCCTGCGCAGCGTGGAGGGGGTGGCGGTGTACAACGCGTCGCTGTCCTTTCTCTTTGAGGACGGACTGCTCCTCAGCGTATCCGGCTCCTGCCTCTCCCCCGCCGGCAGCGCCCCCCTGCCCGACAGCCGCTTCACCGTGGTGGACGCCCTGGTGAAGTTTCTGGACTACCGCAACGCCAGCGGCGTGGTGTGCAGCGCTGTCACCGGCGTGCAGCCGGTGTACGAGCTCCAGGCCACCGCCGCCCAGCCCATGAGCCTGGCCGCCAAGTGGCAGGTGTCCACAGACACCTACCTCTACTATATCGACTGCGCCACCGGCGAGGTCAGCCGCCAATAGGGCGGCTTCAGGGGAGAGGGGATGCGTCTATTGTACGGCACGGGGCCGGCACTTTGTGCCGGCCCCGTCAGACTGTCAAAAAAGACAATAGAGTTTCGACGGCGGTAAGGAGGATCGTGTGAAAGGAACCCAAGAGGGGTTCCTTTCGCGTGCAATTAGCCCGCCGTACCCCAAGGGCATTTCCTCGCCGCTACGCGGCTCAGGCACAGCGACAGATTTCGGCCCTGGGGCCGAAATCTGGTAGCCCCGGCAACTGTGTTGCCGGGGCTACCCAAGAGGGGTTCCTTTCGCGTCAAATCAACCCGCCGTACCCCAAGGGCATTTCCTCGCCGCTGCGCGGCTCAGGCACAGCGACAAATTGCGGCCATCGGCCGCAATTTGCCTCAGCTTGTCAAAAAACCAGGCGGGTTTTTTGACAAGCTGAGGCGGAGAAGCGCCCCCGGCGGATTTGGACTGTCTGCCATCCTTCACCCGTGCCGCAGCCACTCCGGCAGCATCCGTTTTCGCACGCCGGAGATCACGCCCATGGCGGCGAACAGCGTCACAATGGAGCTGCCGCCGTAGCTGAAGAAGGGCAGGGTCAGGCCGATTACCGGCATGACGAAGAGACACATGCCGATGTTCTCAACGGTCTGGATCATCAGCATGGTGGCAAGGCCCACGCAGATGTAGGACCCCATGGTGGTCTTGGCCACCTGGGCGGTCTGGAAGCAGCGGTAGATAATCAAAGCCTCGATGACGATGATAGCCAGGCACCCCACCATGCCCAGCTCCTCCCCGGCCACGCAGAAGATGAAGTCCGTCTCCCGCTCGGGGAGGGCCTCCTTCAGGGAGGACTGGGTCTGGATGCCCTGAAACAGGCCCTGGCCGAAGATACCGCCGCTGCCCAGGGCCAGGAGGCCCCGGGTCTGCTGCCAGCCCACGCCCCGGGGCTC
Source organism: uncultured Clostridia bacterium (assembly GCA_947383645.1). Classification (GTDB taxonomy): domain Bacteria; phylum Bacillota; class Clostridia; order Oscillospirales; family Oscillospiraceae; genus CAJFPI01. The sequence goes on from CANDEH010000122.1 coordinate 3,965, forward strand.
GTAGCTGTGGTCGAAGAGGACCAGGAATCGCTTCATCATGTGGGAGGGCACCTTGTCGTAGATCACCAGGAGCAGCACCCCCAGGCCCGCGCTGCCAAAGCCCGCGGCGAACCAGTACCAGGGGAGGCCGGCGGCGAAGGCCATGCCGGCGTAGATCACCAGGTAGACCATGGCGCTGCCCGCGTCGGAGGAGATCAGGTAGATGAAGACGAACATGAACCCCGCGTGGGCCGCCGGCCAGAACAGGGAGTCCAGCCCCCGCATCTTTCGGTTCTCCCGAAACCAGGCCATCTGCTTGGCCAGAAGGATGGTGAAAGGCAGCTTCACGATCTCCGAGGGCTGGACCATCACCGGGAAGTGAGGGATGGCCAGCCAGGAGATGTTGCCGTACTTCCCCTTGCCCATAGGGGTCTTCAGCAGAAGGATAAAAATGATGTCGAAGGCCAGGAACAGCCACCACTTCTCAAAGTAGTACTCGATGTCGATGACGGAGAAGAGGAAAAAGAGCACCAGGCCGATAGCCATGGCCGCCGCCTGGACTGCCACGCTGCGCAGGCTGCCGGTGAAACGGGTGGCGCTGGCGATGAGCAGTATCCCATAACAGGTGGCCCCCACGCAGAGGGTCAGCAGGACGAGATCCACTTTTTTCAGGAGAGCACGGATGGATTGCAGCATGGTGGGCTCCTCTTTTTCTGTTTCTGACGGGGGGAATGATTGATTATAGCACAGAATGCCGCAGGTGTAAACCGGATAGACGGAGCATCCCTGTCCAAGATTTGTGTTGTTGCCAGCTATTGTTCAAACGTATTCGTCAAAACACCGATATCGGGCGGTCACCCTTGCATTGTGACCGCCCGATAAACTGGAAGTTACCATTTTCCTTTAACAATTCGTCCGCCGACCAAAATGGCGGAAAAGATAACGGCAAAAAACAAGAACGTAAGCCAGATCGGACTCAATACCCACAACCAGGGCCACGAAATCAATCCAGTTGCTCTGAGTACAACAAAAATCAGCACTAAAGCAACTACAGGGTCCATTCCAGGTCGTTTCGTTTTCTTCTCCATCCGCATAAGCGCCTCCAAATTCCGATTTTTCTTTCTGAGAATAGCATGGCACAGACTTCCCGGCAACTTGTTTTCGTGGAATTGCCGAAGTCTCAGCCAGCAACATACATCTTGAACCGGGACGACGGAGCTCTTTCCGCATTGACCGGTGTGCCGCCGGCTTGCCTGCGCCGCGCAGCGGCGAGGGAATGCCTCCGGGGTACGGCGGGCTGATTGCACGCGAAAGGAACCCTTCTTGGGTTCCTTTCACACTATCCTCCTTACCGCCAGCGATACCCGGTTGACTTTTTGACGGGCTGCGCTGCGTGGCTATTCCAGAAGAATATTCAATTCCCGGAGGGCTTCGCAGACCCGCCGGCAGGCCTCGTCGCTGGGGCAGGAGAGCGTGTGCAGATGGATCCCCTCTGTGAGGAGCGACAGCGGCGGGGCCGCCGACTCGCCGCAGCGGGCGATAAACTGCCGCACGTCGTAGCGGCTTGACAGACGCAGCGCGCCGGTGAGCTGACCATACACCGGGTGCTCCACAATCACGTCCAGCACCGTACAGCCGTTGTCCACCACAGCCGTGAGCTCCGCCTCCATCTCGCCCGCCGTGTGGCGGCAGGCCACCGTGCGCAGGATCCCCCGCTCCTCCGGTCCCAGCAGGTAGCCCCGCGGAGTGGCCGAGATCCGCACCCCTCCGGCCCGGAGCAGGGCCACATCCCCCACAATTACCTGCCGGCTGACGCCGAGGGATCGGGCCAGCGACGCGGCGCTGACCGGCGCACTGGCCTGAGACAGCGCCCGGCGGATCTGTTCCCTGCGCGCCGCAGCGTCCATGACGACCCCTCCCCCCTTTGCAGGATATGGGTATTGTACTACGTCCGGCGGCGGCGCGCAAGGCAGAAATCCCCCGGAGAGGGAAAAAGGCGTGGACAAATCGACAAAATTTTTTCCAAAGACGAAAAAAATGAAAAGGGACATTTACACCGCCGGGAAATCATGATATAGTATAGGACGTATGAGCAAATGCTTTGAAAGCAAGAAACCAAAGCAGTATCAATAAAACAGGAGGATGTAAGATCTATGGCAAGAAAGTTCAAGTCCATGGACGGCAACAACGCCGCTGCGCACGTGTCCTACGCGTTCAGCGAGGTTGCGGCGATCTACCCGATCACCCCGTCCAGCCCCATGGCCGACCTGGTGGACCAGTGGTCCGCCAACGG
>CANDEH010000123.1 GCA_947383645.1 uncultured Clostridia bacterium
CCCCCCTAAGAACCCCAGGTTACGGCGCTTCTTCGGTAGACTGGTGCGTAGGTTTGGTGCGCAGCTTCGGACGCGGCGGCGGTGGCTCTTGCTTAGCAGAAGGTGTCTTGAGAGCGTACCCCCGTCTTTAGCCTTGCTATAAACATCCGCTACCGCTCTGCCTGCCTCGCTTCGACTTGCCTCCGGAACTTGATACGCACTTCGTTGGCCCAGTGCCGCAAAGGCCGCCGGGCCTGGTGGGGCGTAGCTAAGCCCGCACTTTCCACCGCACCTCTATAAAACTGCAAGTCATCAGTGCCCATCCCCGCAGCTACATTGACACTGTCGGCACCGCTCTTTCACACTCCCCCGTCTACCCGACAGGGTAGTCCGTAACGGACGGGGCCAGAACGCAAGTCCTTCCGACACCCGGCGATGCCCTACCGCACCCCCGATAGAACCACCCGCGTCTCCCTCGCAGAAGGCTGTGCTGCCCACCGACCGTAAAAACCGGGGTTCTTAGGGGTGGGACAGTCAGGGCCGCGCGCAGCGCGGACCGGACCACCCCTAAGCGCGCTTTTGGTTACTTTTCCCGCGTGGGAAAAGTAACTCGCCCCGGGGGGCGACCCCCCCTCCCCCCCGCGCCGGGCCGGCGCGACACTCCCCTGCCACCGCAGCAGCGGCGGACATCCCCCACATGTGAATCAGAAATAAAAAAACCCGTTGGGCAGCAAGTGACACTCCCCCTCCCCCCAGCATAGGATGGGCAGAGGTGAGAGCATGAGACTTCTACAGGACGGACTGGTGGCACTGCTGGCGGCCATCGGCCTGGCCACGCTGCTGTGGCTGATTGTCAGCGTCGTGTTCCGCTTAAAAAAGGAGACCCTGCACCATGTCTCCGCCGTGGTCCCCGCCCGGGGGGCCGCCAACGGCCTGGAGCACACGGTGCACACCCTGGAGCAGCTGCGCTGCGACCATGGGGGCTTCGGTGCAATCGTCATCGTGGACTGCGGCCTCAGCCCGGTGGGCCGGGAGGTGGCCGCCCTGCTGTCCCGGGAGGACCGGGATGTGGCCCTCTGTACCCGGGAGGACCTGTCGGACTTTTTCCAATAAAGCAGAATCCAATCCGGAATTTTAAACTACTTTACTACAAATTGTATTGAAACAGAGGTACATAAGATGAGTCAGCGGTACACCATAGACGGCACCATACTCAATCTCATTTTCCAGAACGAGGAGAATGGGTATACCGTGCTGCGGCTTGTCACGACGGACGGAGAGGTGGTGACAGTGGTGGGCTGCATCCCCTGCGCCGCGCCGGGGGAGAATTTGATCTGCACCGGCAGCTGGATGGTTCACCCGCAGCACGGGGAGCAGTTCAAGGCGGAGGAGGTGGAGCGCCACCTGCCCACCGGGGAGACGGAGATCCTCTCCTACCTGTCCTCCGGGGCGGTGAAGGGGGTGGGTCCCGCCACCGCCCAGCGCATTGTGGACCGCTTCGGCGCCGACGCCCTCCGGATTTTAGAGGAGGAGCCGGAGCGGATTGGGGAAATCCGGGGCATCACCGCCCGGAAGGCCGGAGAGATCGCCGAGGCCTTCCGCTACCAGACAGGGATGCGGCGGCTGCTGGAGTTCCTCTCCCATCACGACCTGCCGCTGCCTCTGGCCATGCGCCTCTACCGGCGCTACGGACTGGACGCCATGGAGGCGGTGAGCGCCAATCCCTACCTGCTGGTGGACGAGAGCTATGGGGTGGACTTCCGGCAGATGGATGAGATTGCCCTGGGGATGGGCTTCGAGGGGGACAGCGGCCGCCGCCTGGAGGCCGCCGTCCTCTACGAGCTGAGCTACAACGCGGGGAACGGCCACGTGTTCCTCCCCAGGGACAAGCTCCTTGCCGCCACCTGCGCCCTGCTCCGCGTGGAGGGGGCGGAGGAGGCGGATCTCATTGAGAAGGCGCTGGATAGCCTCATCGCGCGCCGCGCGGTGGTCAGCGGCGCCGTTGGAAAGGTGGAGGCCTGCTACCTCTGGCGCCTGTGGGAGGCGGAGACCTATGTGGCCCAACGTCTGAAGGCCATGCTGTCCTTTCCCGCGGACCGGGGGAGGAACGTGGAGGCCCTCATCAGCCGGATCGAAAAAGAGCAGGGGGTGACTTACGCCGCCGGCCAGCGCCGGGCGGTGGCCCTCTCCGCCGCGGAGGGGGTGCTCCTCCTCACCGGCGGACCCGGCACCGGAAAGACGACCTCCGTCCGCGGCATCGTGGCCCTCTTCGACTCCCTGGGGCTGGATATGGCCCTGATGGCCCCCACGGGCCGGGCGGCCAAGCGGATGAGCGAGCTCACCGGTCGGGAGGCCCAGACCATCCACCGCACCCTGGGCATGAGCTTTGACGAGCAGACCGGCGAGGCCAGCTTCTCGAAGAATGAGAAGGAGCCGCTGGAGGCGGACGCGGTGGTCGTGGACGAGATGAGTATGGTGGACCTGCCGCTGATGCGGGCTCTGCTGGCGGCGCTGAAACCCGGCTGCCGCCTGGTGATGGTGGGGGACCCGGATCAGCTGCCCTCGGTGGGGCCGGGGAATGTGTTTTCCGATCTGATCCGCAGCGGAGCCATTGAGACAGTGGCCCTGACGGAGATCTTCCGGCAGGCCCGGCAGAGCGCCATTGTCCGCAACGCCCACGCCGTCAATCTGGGGACGCCGCCCTGTCTGGACAGCAATCAGGGGGACTTCTTCTTTCTCTGCCGCCGGACGCCGGACCGGATTGTGGACACGGTGGTGGGTCTGTGCCAGACCCGTCTGCCCGACAACATGGGTGTGCCCCAGAGCCAGATCCAGGTCCTCTGTCCCACCCGCCGGGGCCCCTGGGGCACCGAGGCGCTGAACCGGGCGCTTCAGGCGGCGCTGAACCCCCCGTCCCCGGAGAAGCGGGAGAAGGCCTGGGGGGATCTGGTCTTTCGCGTGGGGGACCGGGTGATGCAGACGCGGAACGACTACGACGTCCTGTGGGATCGGCCAGATGGCAACGTGGGCACGGGTATCTTCAATGGAGACGTGGGGCAGGTGGTGGATATCGACCCCTCCGGGGAGCTGGTGACGCTGTGCTTTGACGAGCGGACGGCGGTGTACACGGCGGACATGCTGGGGGAGCTGGATATGGCCTATGCCATGACTGTTCACAAGGCCCAGGGCAGCGAGTACCAGGCGGTGATCCTGGCGGCGGCCCACTGCGCCTCCTCCCTGATGGTCCGGGGCGTTCTGTACACGGCCATTACCCGGGCCCGGGAACTGCTGGTGGTGGTAGGCGACGACGCGGCCCTCCTGGCCATGGCGGCCAACGACAAACAGCAGCGCCGCTACAGCGGCCTCCGGCGGAGGCTGAAGCAGGCGGCGCGTGAATAGAAGATTGCCGCTGTGCCTGAACCGCGCAGCGGCGAGGAGATGCCCTTGGGGTACGGCGGGCGATTTGGCGCGAAAGAAACAGCTCCGAAAACTGTGTTGTCGGGACTACCGGACTTCACCCACAGGTGAAGTCCGTCGCTGCGGCGGATTGATCTAACGTGAAAGGAACCCCTCTTGGGTAGTCCCGGCAACACGGTTGCCGGGACTACCGGACTTCACCCATAGGTGAAGTCCGTCGCTGCGGCGGGCTGATCTAACGCGAAAGGAACCCCTCTTGGGTTCCTTTCACACTATCCTCCTTACCGCCATCGTACTCTGCCGGCTTTTTCGACAGATTGACACCGGGGGCTGCCATTGCAGCCCCCGGTGTTATTGACAGTCTGACTATCCGCACAGCGGATGGCGTCAGCTAAAACGCTCTCTCAGCCGCCAAGCGTGGGGACGGCAGCGGGCGCGGTGCAGACAGCTGCGGGTTCTCCCGTTAAAGCCGGCAGATTTCAAGCGATTATCAGTTCTACAACGAACACCACCGCGCAGATTGATACCGCCACATAAAGCAGGCTCTTTCCCCGCCAGGCCAGGATAATTCCCGCAGCCAGGGCCGCCAGGCCCGACCACACCGTCTGTGTGGCCTCCACAATGGCCGGGAAGGTCATCACTGCCAGGGTGGCGTAGGGCACATAGTAGAGAAAGGAGCGGATGGTCCGGTTGGTGATCTCCCGCCGGATCAGCACCAGCGGCGTGGCCCGGACCAGGTAGGATACCCCCGCCGCCACCAGAATATACAGCCAGATATTACCGCGCATCGCTCTTCTCCTCCTCCCCCACCGGAAACGCAACGGCCGCTGTCAGGGCGATGACCACGGTGAGAACAATGGTCTTGACGCCGGCGGAGATCCCCCGCAGCAGAGGCAGGTAGGCCGCAGCGCCGCTGAGGAGGAAGCTCACCGCCACCACCCCGGCGATCACCCGGCTCTTCCGGGCCGGCGGAATAATGATGGCAAGAAACATGCCGTACAGCCCCACGCTCAGCGCGCTCACCACCCGCAGGGGCAGGATGTTCCCCATCATCACCCCCAGAAAGGTGCCCAGGGCCCACCCGGGCATGGCCACGGACATCGCGCCGTAGGTGTAAAAGGGGTTTAAGTATCCCGGCTGGGCCACGGAGATGCCAAAGATCTCGTCGGTGACGTCGTAGGCCACAATCATGCGCGGCAGCAGCGGGGAGTCCGGGGGAAACTTCTGGCTGAGGGCGCAGGACATGAGAAGATAGCGGGCGTTCGCCACCAGCGTCATCACCGCCACCTCCAGATACCCCGCTCCGGCCCCCACCAGGGTAAAGACGGCGGACTGGCCCGCGGAGGCGTTGCAGGTGAAGCTGCACACCATGGCCTGAAAGGCGGAGAACCCGGCGTTCCTGGCGACAATGCCCAGGGTAAAGGCGACGGCGAAGTAGCCCAGGGCGATGGGCACGCCGTCGGCCAGTCCCTCCCTGTATTTTTCTCTGTTTGACATACTCTTCTCCGGCAGGCAGAGGCTGCCTCCGCAGCCCCGTATTTCTGTGACCATTATAGCCGCTTCCGGCAAAATTGCAAGGGGAATTGCTCCAATCCCCGGGAACGCCCGTGTTTTGACAGGCCCCCGCCCCGGCGCCGCCGCTGGAGATTTAAGGCGCTGGTCCGAAGCAGGCAAACAGAAGGCCGGGGGTAGGCTCCGGGAGCGGCCCTCCCATATAGTCTGCCGATTTTCAGACACGGTCAATCTTATAAAGTCTTGCAAACTCGCCCCTCCCCGTAGTATAATCATCTCAACGTACAGCGAGAGAGGTGGAAATCATGACGACTGAAGAGCTCTGCGCCGCCGCCCGGCGGATGCTGCCCATGGCCTACGCGCCCTACTCCCACTTCCCTGTGGGGGCCGCCCTGGAGTGTGCGGACGGCACCGTCTTTACCGGCTGCAACATCGAAAACGCCGCCTACGGTCCCTCCAACTGCGCCGAGCGCACGGCGGTGTTCAAGGCCGTCAGCGAGGGATACCGCTCCTTCCGGCGCATCGCCATTGCCGCGGACACGGAGCAGTTCTGCGCCCCCTGCGGCGTCTGCCGCCAGGTGCTCCACGAGTTTGCCCCGGATCTGGAGATCATTCTGGTCAACAATAGGGGCGATACCGTGACCCTGTCCCTGCCGGAGCTGCTGCCCCACAGCTTTGGCAGCGGCAATTTGAAGTGAGGAGGCGCGCTCTATGGAGCTGATGGAGTACCACAGGACCTTTCAGATCGGCCAGCGGGAGGCCATGGACTTCTACCTCTACCAGGCCGCCCGGCACCGGGCGCTGGGGGCGGTGGGCTTCAGCGTGGTGGGCCTTCTGATCTGCTGGCTCTACTCCGCCCAGGCCCAGGGCACCCCGACCTCCTTTGCCGTGTCCCTGGTGGTCTCCTTTGTGGCCGTTCTGGCGGCGATTTTAGGGGGCTACTACTTCACCATCCGCTCCAAGGTCCGCGCCGCCATCCGCCAGCGGGGGCGGGAGCAGTATCCCCAGGACATCCTGATAAACGGCTTCGGCCTCCGGTGCACGGCCAACGGCCGGGAGGTGAAGGTGGCCTTCGAGAAGATCCGGGAGGTGCGGGAGACGAAAAAGGCGGTGTACATCTACATGACGGAGAACGACGCCTGGATTCTCCCCAAGGCGCAGATGGAGGATCCGGCGGCGGAGACGGCGCAGCTGCGCAAAATCTTCGACACCGTCATCGAGTCCGCAAGGCTGCATCTGCGGAAGGGGGATAAATAAAGGGAGTGTCCAAAATAAAGATTTAATGGTATAATAGGAGATATGAGGAAGAGAAC
>CANDEH010000124.1 GCA_947383645.1 uncultured Clostridia bacterium
CGGGGGAGCTATGAGTACCTGCATCTCGCCTATGACGCGGTGTGCGCCTGGCTGGCGGAGCACACGGAGTATCAGGTCTGCGGGCCAGCCATGGACCGGTATTTGAATGATCCCCATCAGGTGTCCTCGGCGGAGGATCTGCGCACAGGGGTGCTGTTCCCGGTGGAGCGGGTCCCGCGTCCTTAGCCCCCGTATGCGCAGGCGGGGGATGCCGGGTGGACGAGGGATTTTGCCGTCCTGCAAAGCAAAATCCCAGAAATCCTGACGGATTTCAAGGTTTTTTGCGGAGGAACAGCGGCGTCCGGGCAGCCGGGGCGAGAGGCTTGCCGCAGCGGATAGAATATGGTATTCTTATCGAAAGATGAAAGGAGAATCGCTATGGCATTTGATTTTAAGAAGGAGTACAGGGAGTTCTATCTGCCCCCGAAAAAGCCGCAGATTGTGGATATTCCGCCTATGAACTACGTCGCTGTCCGGGGACAAGGCGACCCCAACGAGGAGGGCGGCGCCTACCAGCGGGCTATCAGCGTTCTCTACGCGGTGGCCTACACGATTAAGATGAGCTACAAGGGCAGCCGTCAGATACAGGGGTTTTTCCAGTACGTCGTCCCGCCGCTGGAGGGCTTCTGGCGGCAGGAGGAGGACGGCATAGACTACGCCAACAAGTCCGGCTTCCAGTGGACCTCCGTGATCCGGCTGCCTGACTTCGTCACCCCGGAGGACTTCCGCTGGGCGGTGGACGAGGCGTCCCAAAAGAAGAAGCTGGACTGCTCCACTGCGGAGTTCCTCTCTCTCACCGAGGGGCTCTGCGTCCAGATGATGCACCTGGGTCCCTACGACGACGAGCCGGCCTCCATCGCCCTGATGGACGCCTTCACAGCGGCCAACGGCTACGAAACCGACCTCACCGCCACCCGCCTCCACCACGAAATCTACCTCTCCGACCCCCGCAAAACCGCCCCCGAAAAACAAAAAACCGTCCTCCGCCACCCCATCAAAAAGAAATAACCCCGTCCCGCAGAACAGGGGGGGAATCCAAAGGGGGGCCAAGCCCCCCGTGGCTTGTTCGCCAAAGGCGAACAAAAAAATTAAAATCATTTTTCCGGAAACCGCGCTTTTCGGAAAAATCCCCCGACCCGCGCGCCCGGGGCGCGCACACCAGTGACCGACGTCACTGGTGAGGGGGAATCTAAAGGGGGGACGCAAGTCCCCCCTTTAATACTGCCGTATGACCGCCGTCACCCGCCCCAGGATGACGGCCTCGCTGCCGTCGATGGGGTCGTAGTCGTCATTCTCGGGCAGGAGCCAGGTCTCGCCGTGTTCGCGGCGGAGGCGCTTTACAGTGGCCTCCTCGCCGATCATGGCCACCACGATCTCCCCGTTGTAGGCGCTGCTCTGCTGGTGGACAATCACCAGGTCCCCCGGCAGGATGCCCGCTTTAATCATGGAAAGTCCCCGGACCCGCAGGGCGAAGTACTCGCCGGCCTTGCCGCTGGTGTCAAAGGTGATGTAGTCCTCAATACACTCCTGGGCCAAAATCGGCGCGCCGGCGGCCACATTGCCCAGAATGGGCACCTGATTCTCCACCGCCTGAACGGTGGGCACGGTGATGGCCCGGCCCTTACAGGCGCTCTTCTCAATGAGGCCCGCCTCCTCCAGCTTCTTGAGGTGGAAGTGGACCGTGGAGGGGGACTTGAGCCCCACCGCCTCCCCGATCTCCCGGACCGAGGGGGCGTACCCCTGTTCCCCGATCATGCGCACAATGGTCTCGTAGATCCTGGTCTGCATATCGGTCTTTCTGCCCATGGGGAGACACCTCCTCTGATTTTTTTCAGTATAGCATAGATTTTTCCAAAATGCAACGCCTGTTCCTATATTTATTTTCAGGGAGGTCTGGGAGAAAAACAGGAAAAAGCCGTATTTTTCTCTTGAAATGCGGACACAACTGTGGTATCATAATTTCCTACGTGGAATATTCTGCGGCTGACCGCAGTTCCAGGGATTTACAGGAGGATTTTGTACTATGGGAACGCTTACTACGGTGATGACGGTATTGCAGCTGATTGTGGGGCTGGTGATTATTTTGATGGTCCTCTTCCAGAGCGGAAAGAGCGAGGGCCTCGGTGTCATCGGCGGCGCGGCGGACACCTTCCTGGCCAAGAGCAAGGCCAAGAGCATGGACGCCAAGCTGGCCCGGGCCACCAAGTGGGTGGGCGCCGTGTTTATCGTCCTGACGCTGGCGCTGAACATCCTGCACTGAGTGAGAGCAGAGGCGGACCTGCCGCAAGTGCGCGGCGGGTCCGCTTTTGTCTGCGCAGCAGGCTCTGAGAGAGGAGTGAGGTGCGATGACGCCGGAGCAGATTCTGGACCGCTGCCTCGCCTGTCTGCCGGACACTGTCCCGGTGGAGAGCTGGGGGGAGCGGGGGATCTTCTACAATCCCGGCGGCCTTTTCAAGCGGGGGGTCTACGTCCTGACGGTGAAGGAGCGGGACGGATCCAACGACCGGGCCTCCCGGCTGGACCGGGAAGGGGTCTACCGGGTGAATCTGGGCCTGCGGCGGGAGACCTTCCAGCGGCTCTTCGGTCCCCCGCCCAGGCGGCCGGAGAAGGGCGGCGTGGTGGATATGGATTGGGACTTCACCGCCCCGGACCGGGTGGGACCCCACCCGGTGTACGCCTGGATGGGCTGGATTGCCCTCCTCAATCCCTCGGAAAGAACCTTTGCCGCGCTGCGGCCTATGGTGGAGGAGAGCTATGCCTTTGCCAAAGAGAAGGCGCGGCGGCGGAGAGCATAGAGGAGAGGACCGCCCCCTTCATTGAACTGGCCCGCCCCCCAGATGGAAGGAAGCATTATCCATCACGGTCACAGCAGTGGAACGCTCTTTTGCCTGGCTTGATAAATGCCGGAAACTTTGGAAAAACTGCGAACGTAAATTGCAGAATTCTTTTCAAATGCCTTCTCCTGCCTCTATTCGGCTGCTCTTAAATGGATACTGAACAGGCTTTAAGACCAAATTCGGGTGTGCAGGCCACTAAACAGATTGAACACAACCGATTTGTGCTCTACGGCCATGTGTGAGACGCGTCCTGCGGGGCTTGCGCTGTTCCCCCTCCGAACAAGGAGCTGCGGCTATCCTCAGCCTAAGCGGAAGTACGTTCTTATAATTGCCGAAAACCTGTATGTCACAAAAATTTTTCATTGACAAACAGTACAGAACATGGTATTATCTCTCTTGCACCTAAGACCGATTGGGAGAGATGTCCGAGCGGTTTAAGGAACCGGTCTTGAAAACCGGCGATGTGTCAAAGCATCCGTGGGTTCGAATCCCACTCTCTCCGCCAGTTGATAGACCAAAAACAGGTTTGCAGAAGTACCCAAGTGGCCGAAGGGGCTCCCCTGCTAAGGGAGTAGGCGTCTAAACAGCGCGCGAGGGTTCAAATCCCTCCTTCTGCGCCAAGTTGCATTGACAAAAAAGATGCAGGCAAAAATCCCGCACTTTGGTGCGGGATTTTTGCGTTAAAACGCGGGATTGTGGCAAAAGAGAGATGTTGGGAAAAAGCCGCTCACTGCCCTGCCAGAAACACTGGTAAGGACGTTGGGCGGCTTTTTGCTTCCCGCCATGGGTGGTTATGCTTCAGTTGTCTCCGGCTCCTTGGTGGTAATGGTAATCGCTTTGACCTGGCTTCCCCTGTTTTATGATTTTCTCGCTGAATTTATTTCATTTCCCCCGTGATTTTTTATCATAGAACCGTAGCGCTTGCTACGCGAAAAATACGAGCGATAAGGTACGCCGTGTCATGCAGAGCCGTGGCAACGCCGGGATATGGCTTACCACCAATCCATCCTGCGGCTACACGAAGGCCCGGAGGATAAGAGCCGGTGGATCGTGGACGATCTGGCGGCAGCAATCGTCAGGCGGATATTCCAGATGTGCGTCAGCGGCCTGGGGCCTACCCAAATCGCAAAAAAGCTCAAAGCGGAACAGGCGCGCTGAGCAAATATCGGCGTAGTATCGGAAATGAAATGCGGCTACGGCACAGAGCGGCCATACAACTGGTATTCCCATACGGTGGCGGAGATTTTAGATCGGCAGGAGTATGTGGAATTCCGTTCTTTTAGACAGTCCTTTATGCAGAAGAAACGACTGAGAAGCCCCAGGAGAAATGGAAAGTGTTACTCGACAGTCACCCTGCTATCATTGACCGGAAGCCTTTGCCGCCGTTCAAAACCTCCGCCGGCACCGCCGCAGGGCCGCGAGAACGGGCATTGTGAGCATGTTTTCCGGGCTTCCCTACTGTGCCGACTATGGCAGTAAGCTGGGTTGCAGCGCCACCGACAACTACAAGCGGGAGCAGGTGTTTTTCTTCTGTCCTGCCTATCGCAGCAATTCCGATGTGTGTTCCGCTCACTTCATCCGGGAGATTGTCCACGAGTTCATTGACAAAATCGTGGTCTCCAAGCCTGAAAAGCTGAACGGCATGCGGCACCAGCGGGTGGACATCCATTACAACACCATTGGCCTGTGGGCTGCGCCGGAGCCGGAAACGCTGGAACGGGAATATCTGACCTGCTATAACTCCATGCAGAAGCGCAAAAAGACGGCGCAGCAACCGCTACGCCGCCTCAGCTTGTCAAAAAACCCGCCTGGTTTTTTGACAAGCTGAGGCAAATTGGGGCCAATGGCCCCAATTTGTCGCCTTCGGGCGGGTGATTTGACGCGAAAGGAACCCCTCTTGGGTTCCTTTCACACTATCCTCCTTACCGCCAACGATGCTCTGCCGTCTTTTTTGACAGGCAGAGACGGCGCAGCAACCGCTACGCCGTCCTAATCGAATGATTTTCACTTACGGGCACCGCCCCGGGGCAACTTCCCTATGGGAGCTGCGCAGACTGCGCCGTTCCGTTTTCAGCTACGTCTCGTCCCGCCGGGAGTACTTGCCTTCATATATCCTCCCTCTGCGGCGCGTCCTCTTCCGCCGGGACATCCTCCTCTGACGGAACGTCCTGCGCCGGAGAGCTCTCCACCGGCCCTTCCGCCGTGGGCATAGTCACCGGTTCGCTGACCATGTGGATGGACTTTGCCGGGGGTTCGTCGCCCTCAGGCAGCTTGGGCTGGGCGGGATTGAGGCCATAGTACTCCACCTGCTCCGGGTCCTTGCCGTCCAGGATCGCCATCATCTCCTGGCCGGTAATGGTCTCCTTCTTCAGCAGGTAGGACGCCACCGCGTCCAGCATCTCCCGGTTGTCGATCAGAAGCTGCCTGGCCTCCTGGTGGCACTGCCGGATGATCTGGGCCACCGCCCGGTCGGCGGCGGCGTAGGTCTCCTGGGCGCAGTTCATGGAGTAGGTGCCGTCCAGATACTGCCCGTTCACCGTGCCCAGGGCCATCATGTCAAACTCCTCGTACATGCCGAACCGGGCCACTAAATTCCTGGCCAGCTCCGTGGCCCGCTCGATGTCGTTGGCCGCGCCGGAGGTCTGGGTGTCGCAGACCACCTCCTCGGCGCTGCGGCCGGCCAAAAGGGTGCGGATCTCCGAGAGGATGTCCTCCTTGCTCATGAGGAACTTCTCCTCCTCCGGAAGGTTCAGGGTGTAGCCCAGAGCCCCCTGGGTGTGGGGGACGATGGTGATCTTGGTCACCGGCTGGGCGTTCTTCTGCCGGGCGGCCACCAGGGCGTGTCCCACCTCGTGGTAGGCGATAATCCGCTTCTCCTTCTCGGTGATGACGGTGCCCTTCTTCTCCGCGCCGGCGATGACCACCTCGAAGGACACCAGCAGGTCCTCCTGGTTCACCGCCAGGCGGTTGTGACGCACGGCACGGAGGGCGGCCTCGTTGACCATGTTGGCCAGATCCGCCCCCACGCAGCCGGCGGTGGCCTGGGCGATCTTGTCTAAGTTCACATCCTCGGAGAGCTTGATCTTCCGGGTGTGGACCTCCAGGGTCTTGAGCCGGCCGGCCAGATTGGGCCGGTCCACGGTGATCCGCCTGTCGAAGCGGCCCGGGCGCAGCAGCGCCTTGTCCAGCACCTCCGGGCGGTTGGTGGCGGCCAGGACGATGATGCCCTTGCTGGGGTCGAAGCCGTCCATCTCCGCCAGGAGCTGGTT
>CANDEH010000125.1 GCA_947383645.1 uncultured Clostridia bacterium
CTGGCCTTCGGCGTGGTCCAGGGCTTCCTGGTGGCCCATCTGGGCATCCAGCCCTTCATCATCTCCCTGGCGGGCATGTTCTTTGCCAAGGGCATGACCACCATCGTCAGCAAGGAGCCCATCCGCGTGACCAACGAGGGCTTCCTGGCGATAAAGGAGATGCGCATTATCGTGCCGGGCCTGGGCTCCAACAACAAGCTGGGCCAGTACATCCCCGCCTATGTGGAGGCGGGCGTAATCATCGCGCTGCTGGTGGTGGCGCTCCTGTTCTGTCTCCTCCGCTGGACCAAGCTGGGCCGCGCCTTCTACGCCGTGGGCGGCAACAACCAGAGCGCCAACATGCTGGGCATCAACGTGCCCCGGACCAAGTTCCTGGCCCACGTGCTCTGCGGCCTTCTGGCGGGCCTGGGCGGCATCCTCTACTTCCTCCACGTGGGCAGCGGCGACGTGGCCAACGGCGCGGGGGACGAGATGAACGCCATCGCCTCCTCCATCATCGGCGGCACCCTGCTCACCGGCGGCGTGGGCAACGTCATCGGCACCTTCTTCGGCGTGCTGAGTTTGAACACCATCAAGCGCATCGTCTCCTCCCTGGGCTTTGACGAGGCATGGTGGTCCAACATCACGGTGGCCGCCATGCTCTGCCTGTTCCTGGTGATCCAGAGCATCGTCCTGCTGCGCAAGAACAAGGACAAGTAAGGAGGAACCCATGAAAACCTGTTTAGGTCTCGAATTAGGATCCACGCGGATCAAGGCGGTGGCCATCGACGAGGCGTTTCGCCCGGTGAGCGCCGGGGACTACACCTGGGCCTCCCGGTACGAGAACGGGGTGTGGACCTACCCCCTGGAGGAGGCGTGGACCGGCCTGAAGGCCGCCATCGCCCAGGTGGAGAACCGGGCGGACATCGCCGCCATGGGCGTCTCCGCCATGATGCACGGCTACCTGGCCTTCGACGGGGACTGGAAGCTGCTCACCCCCTTCCGCACCTGGCAGAACACCATCACCGGCCAGGCCGCCGCCGAGCTGACGGAGCTCTTCGGCTTCAACATCCCCCAGCGCTGGAGCATCGCCCACCTGTACCAGGCGGTACTGAACGGGGAGTACCACGTCCCCCGCATCGCCCACATCACCACGTTAGCCGGCTACGTCCACTACATGCTCACCGGCGTCAACGCCGTGGGCGTGGGGGAGGCCAGCGGCATGTTCCCCATCGACAGCCAGACGCTGGACTACGACGCCGGGATGATGGAAAAATTCGACGCCCTGATCGCCTCCCGAAATCTGCCCTGGAAGCTGTCGGATCTGCTGCCCAAGGTGCTGGTGGCCGGAGAGAGCGCCGGGGTTCTTACGGAAACGGGCTCCGCCCTGCTGGACGGTCTGCTCCCCGCCGGGATCCCCTTCGCCCCGGCGGAGGGGGACGCGGGCACCGGCATGACCGCCACCAACGCCGTGGCCCCCCGGACGGGCAACGTGTCCGCCGGCACCTCCATCTTCTCCATGGTGGTGCTGGAGCGGCCTTTGAAAAAGGTCTACGAGGAGATCGACCTGGTGACCACCCCTACCGGGGCCCCGGTAGCCATGGTCCACTGCAACAACTGCACCAACGACACCAACGCCTGGGTGGGCGTCCTGCGGGAGACCGCCCGGCTCTTCGGGGCCGATCCGGACGCCGGCCAGCTGTACACCAAGCTCTATGAGAAGAGTCTGGAGGGCGACGTGGACTGCGGCGGCGTGATGGTCTGCAACTACCTGGCCGGGGAGGGCGTCACACACATGGACGCCGGCCGGCCCCTGGTGGTCCGGACCCCGGAGACGAAATTTACCCTGGCCAACTTTTTCCGCTCCCAGCTCTACGCCACCATGTCCACGCTGAAGATCGGCATGGACATTCTGGCCTCGGAGGGGGTGGCCATCGACTCCCTCACCGGCCACGGCGGCCTCTTCAAGACCCCCGTGGTGGGCCAGAGCTACATGGCCGCCGCCTGCAACGCCCCCGTCACCTGCATGGAGACCGCCGGAGAGGGCGGGCCCTACGGCATGGCCCTGCTGTGCTCCTATCTGCTCCACAAGGGGGCGGGGGAGAGCCTGGAGAGCTACCTGTCCCAAAAGGTCTTCGCCGGCGTCTCCGGCTCCACCGTCCAGCCGGACCCCGCCTGTGTGGAGGGCTTCAACACCTACCTCCAGCGGTACATGGCCCTGCTGGAGGTGGAGAAGACCGCGGCAGAGAAACTGTAAGGAGGAATACATATGAACTACACATTTTGGTTTGTGGTGGGCAGTCAGTTCCTGTACGGCCCCGAGGTGCTGGAGACCGTGGCCGCCCGGGCCAGGGAGATGGCGGAGGATCTCAGCAGGGCCCTGCCCTTCCCCCTCGTCTACAAGGTGACCGCCAAGACCAACCGGGAGATTGCCGATGTGGTGAAGGAGGCCAACTACGACGACAGCTGCGCCGGCATCATCACCTGGTGCCACACCTTCAGCCCCTCTAAGATGTGGATCAACGGCCTGGCCAGTCTCCAGAAGCCCTGGTGCCACTTCGCCACTCAGTACAACCGCGAGATCCCCAACGAGGAGATTGACATGGACTTCATGAACCTGAACCAGGCCGCCCACGGCGACCGGGAGCACGGGTTCATCGGGGCCCGTCTCCGCGCCCCCCGGAAGGTCATCGCCGGCTACTGGCAGGACGGGGAGGTTCGGGAGCGCATTGGCAGCTGGATGAAGGCCGCGGTGGGCGTGGCCTTCTCCCGAAGCCTGAAGGTCATGCGCTTCGGCGACAACATGCGCGAGGTGGCTGTCACCGAGGGCGACAAGGTGGAGGTCCAGACCAAGCTGGGCTGGCAGGTGAACACCTGGGCGGTGGGCGACCTGGTGAAGGAGATGAACGCCGTCACCGGCGCCGAAATCGACGCTCTGATGGAGACCTACAGGGCCAGTTACGACATCACCACAGACAACCTTGACGCCGTCCGCTATCAGGCGAGAGAAGAGATCGCCATGAAGAAGCTGCTGGACGCCGAGGGCTGCCGCGCCTTCTCCAACACCTTCCAGGACCTCTACGGCATGGAGCAGCTCCCGGGCCTGGCCTCCCAGCACCTGATGGCCCAGGGCTACGGCTACGGCGGCGAGGGCGACTGGAAGGTGGCGGCCATGACCGCCATCATGAAGGCCATGGGCGAGAACGGCAACGGCTGCTCGCTGTTCATGGAGGACTACACCTACAACCTGGAGCCCGGCAGGGAGTACAGCTTAGGCGCCCACATGCTGGAGGTCTGCCCCTGCTGCGCCGCCGGCAGACCCCGGATTGAGACCCACCACCTGGGCATCGGCATGAACGAGAAGGACCCCGCCCGCCTGGTCTTCGAGGGCAAGGAGGGGGACGCCATTGTGGTTTCCCTCATCGACATGGGCGGCCGCCTGCGTCTCATCTGCCAGGACATCCACTGCGTGAAGCCCATCCTCCCCATGCCAAACCTCCCCGTGGCCCGGGTGATGTGGCAGGCGGAGCCCAGCCTCACCACCGGGGTGGAGTGCTGGATCACCGCCGGCGGCGCCCACCACACGGTGCTCAGCTACGACGTCACCGCCGAGCAGATGAAGGACTGGGCCAACATGCTGGACATCGAGTTTGTCCACATTACCAGGGACACCACCGTGGAGTCCCTGGAGCACGACCTCTTCCTCAGCGACCTGGCTTGGAAACTGAAATAACCTACTTTTTCTTGAAAGAAAAAGTAGGCAAAAAGAACTTTAATGGCGCTTTTCTGCAAGAAGATTGGAATAGAACTTTCATGACGTTTTTAAGGAGATTCATATGTTAGAAGCCTTAAAAAAGCAGGTTTGTGAGGCCAACCTCCTTCTGCCCAGGCACGGCATGGTGACCTTCACCTGGGGCAACGTCTCCGGCATCGACCGCGCGCAGGGTCTCATGGTAATCAAGCCCTCCGGGGTGGAGTACAACGACATGCGGCCCGAGGATATGGTGGTGGTGAGCCTGGAGACCGGCGAGCGTGTGGAGGGGAAGTACAAGCCCTCCAGCGACACGGATACCCACCTGGCGCTGTACCGGGCCTTCCCGGGTCTGGGGGGCATCGTCCACACCCACAGCCGCTGGGCCACCAGCTTCGCCCAGGCGGGGCGGGGCGTCCCCGCTATGGGCACCACCCAGGGGGACTACTTCTACGGCGAGATTCCCTGTACCCGGAAGATGACCCCCGCGGAGATCACCGGGGACTACGAGCTGGAGACCGGGAACGTTATCATCGAGACCTTCCGCACCCGGGGAATCGACCCCATGGAGATCCCGGCGGTACTGGTGTGCAGCCATGGCCCCTTCGCCTGGGGCACGGACCCCTTCAACGCGGTCCACAACGCCGTGGTGCTGGAGGAGTGCGCCTTTATGGACTTCCACGCCATGGCCCTCACCCCGGGCCTGGGCGCCATGCAGCAGGAGCTGCTGGATAAGCACTACCTCCGCAAGCACGGCCCCAACGCCTACTACGGTCAAACCTGACCGCCGCGGGGAGACGCAGACAGAGCTGCCGCCCATATCGGCAGCCCCGGAAAAGAGCAGGGACGGATTCTTTTGAATCCGTCCCTCAGCTTGTCGAAAAAACCGTTGGGTTTTTCGACAAGCTGAGGCAAATTGCGGCCTTTGGCCGCAATTTGTCGCCTTCGGGCGGGTGATTGCACGCGAAAGGAACCCCGCTTGGGTTCCTTTCACACTATCCTCCTTACCGCCATTCTACTCTGCCGATTTCTTTGACGCGCTGTTCTTTCGCTCCGTTGAAAGTCAACGACCCCGCCGCTGTATCCCTGCGTGTATTTCCCCGCTTCTGACACGGCAGAAAAAATTCCCCCTTTCCCCGCCCCTGCTCTCTTTTCCCGACAGCAACCTCATATTTCCCCCTGTACACTGTCCTGTACTACAGCCGATCCGGTTGCAGGACAGCGAAGTCCGGCAGCAGAGCCGCTTTCCGGCCCGACCCGACCGGCTGCCACACCAGACACGACAAGGGGGACAAGCATCCATGAGGCACACCTTGAAACTTCCCGCCCGGTGGAAAAAGCGCCTGGGGCCCTGCCGGGAATTGGCGCTGTATACAGCAGGGGGCTTTCTCTCCGTCCTGTTCGTCTTTGACGGCCGATCCCCGCTGACCATCGCCCTCCTCGCCGTCTGCACCGCCCGGGACCGGGCGCTGTTCACCCTGGCCGGGGCGGCGGCCGCCGCCCTCCTCACCCTGCCCTTCACCGACGGCCTGCGCCTCTTGGGCATCCTGGTGCTGCTCTGCGCCGCCTTCGCCGCCTTCCGGGATACCAAGTACATCGAGATGCCCCTCTTCCGCCCCGCCGCTGCGGCGGCCATGACGGCGGCGGTGGAGTTGGCCTACCTGCTGCGCCAGGGCGTGACCCTCCCCCACCTGATGGCCTACCTCACCTATCTGCTGCTGATCTTCGCGTTAAGTCACTACCTCTGCCTGATGGAGGCGCGGCGGCGGACGGCGACGGACGGCGACGTCTCCCTCCGCCGGCGGCTCCAGCTCTCCGCCGCGGCCTTCCGGGACCTGTACAACAGCTTTGGCAAGGCCCCGGCCGTTCGGGGGGAGGAGAACCCGGCTGTGGTCTTCGACCGGGCGGCGGAGGCGGTGTGCCGGACGTGCAGGCAGTGTCCCCTCTGCTGGAGCCAGACCTACATCGACACCTTCAACGCCCTCAATGACGCCACTCCCGCCATGCTCCGCCGGGGGAAGTCCCTCGGCGAGGACTACCCCGCCCACTTCACGGAGCGGTGTCTCCACCTGCCGGAGTTCCTCGCCGCGGTAAACCAGGAGCTCAGCGCCCTGCTGCTCCGCCGGCAGTACGCCCGCCGTCTGGAGGCGGAGCGGGCCCGGACCCGGGGACAGTACGCCCAGCTCTCGGAGTTTCTGGGGGAGGCGGCGGCGATGGAGG
>CANDEH010000126.1 GCA_947383645.1 uncultured Clostridia bacterium
TTTTGATGCCCAGCATGGCCTCCTGGAGCTTCCGCTCCCGGGCCAGCTCCGCCGCTTCCGCTTCCTTTTTAGCTTGTGCGGCGGCATAGTCGGTGAACAGGTCAAGCTGTTCCATGGCGGATTCGGCGGGGAGGTCGTTTTCATCCATCACCCGGTTGGCGGTGAGATTCATCCGCCGGATCAGCAGGTTTTTGTCCACAATTCGGTCATACAGCTCCAGGATCGCCGCCGTGATGCGTTTGGAGGAGGCGGTGTACTCCTCCAGGTTGGCGGTGCCGTGGGCGTGTTTGGGGATCTGCCGTCCATAGCGGTCCGTCTTGACCTCGCCGTGGTACTGCTTCCGGCGCTCAGAATCCTGGAGGTTTTCAATGTCATAGCCTACCGTGAGGGTTAGTTGGTTGGTCATCAGCCGCTGGCCTACCAAATCCAGGGCAAGCTGGTCCGCCATCTCCCAGGCCACCATCCGGGCCTTATCAAAGGAGTAGGGACAGGTGAGCACCTGGCCGGAGCCGATGCTTTTCGTCTCGGGCTTGTACGCCTTGATGTCGGCCATAGCCACCGGCTCATACCCCCATGCATGATCCACCAATATCTCTGCGTTCACACCGAACATTTTGTAAAGAAGCTCTTCATTATAATAGTCGGTTGGCTTGCCGATGGAGCACCGGGCAATATCCCCCATGGTGTAGAGCCCCTGTGCCTCCAGCTTTTTGGCGTAGCCCGGTCCCACCCGCCAGAAGTCGGTGAGGGGGCGGTGGTCCCACAGCAGGCGACGGTAGCTCATCTCGTCCATGGCCGCGATACGAACGCCGCTCCTGTCCGGCTTGGTGTGCTTGGCCCAGATATCCATGGCCGCCTTCGCCAGATAGAGGTTGGTGCCAATGCCTGCCGTGGCGGTGATGCCGGTGGTGTCCAGCACATCCAGCACGATCTTCCGGGCCAGCTCCCTGGGGGTGAGCTTGTAGGTGGGCAGGTAGTTGGTCACGTCCATCAGCACTTCGTCGATGGAGTATGCGCTTATATCAGAAGGGGCCACATATTTCAAATAGACGTTATAAATTTTCGTACTCCATTCGATATAGTGGGCCATCCGGGGCGGGGCCACCAGGTAATCCAGGGCCAGCTCCGGGTGCTCTTTCACATCCGGGTCATGCCAGGAGGAGCCGGTGAACTGCCGCCCGGGCGCTTTCTGCTGACGCTGTGCGTTCACCTCCGCCACCCGCTGTACCACCTCGAACAGCCGCGCCCGGCCGGAGATGCCGTAGGCTTTCAGCGAGGGCGTCACCGCCAGACAGATGGTTTTATCAGTACGGCTCTTGTCCGCCACCACCAGATTGGTGGTCAGGGGGTCCAGCTTGCGCTCGATGCACTCCACGGAAGCGTAAAAGCTGCTGAGGTATGGCAAAATAAACGCGCTCTTTCATATCCGGCACCCCCCTTACCATCGTCCCACAGTCCGAACTTATTATACACTACGGAAAGCGGGCTGTCCATATGTTCGATTAAAATAGGTGGACCCCCTCCACCTATCCGCCTGCGCCCCGGCATGGTACAATGGACTTGTATTTCAGGGCGGAGTAAGTTAGGGCGGAGTAAGCGAGGGAGGAACGGCGTGGAAAGGGGTGAAGTCTGCCCTCCGCCGGACCGAAACGGCCTGGAAGAACAAAATATCAAGGACAAGAAGACTGTGAGTTGCCCCTGCGGGGCGGTTCACGGTCCTTTTTTGTCCCCAAAAACGAGAGGAGCAAAAATCATGAGTGAGCAGAGCGGATTCCCCTTTGGTGAAGTGTCCGACGGTGCCGGCTTGGATATCGACGCCATCTTCGGCGGCGCGTCCGGCGGTTCCGGCAGCGTAAACCCCTTTGAGTCGGCGTTGACCCAGCAGCCCGCGCCCATCCCGCAGGAGGCACCTCAGACAATAGCGCCCCAACCCGTGCCCCCGGTGGCACAACAGCCTGCGTTCCAGAATGTCCAGCCCATTCCACCCGCCCCGGCCCCGGTAGTACAGCCTGCCCCGGCCCCCGCGCCTGTGGCAACCCCGGCCCCGGCAGCACAGCCCCCGCTGGACATCGACCCCCTGGCCGCCGCCATGGCGGAGCAGGAGGCCAAGACCGAGCAGAAGGCGGCCAAGTCCCTGTTTGAGAAGGCCCCGGTGTTCCACTACGGCAGTGCCCGGGAGGACATCACCGACCCCGGCATGACCTTCGAGGAACTTCGCATCGCCAAGTCGGCGGATTTCCCCGAGCTGGGCGAGGGCAAGAAGGTGTCCTGGACGGTGGAGTACGGCAAGACCGTGAAGCCCATCACCGACCCCAAGGGCACCACCATCGCCTCCGTCAAGTCGGAGATCGAAACCTCCAAGGCATTCCTGGACAACCTCAAGAAGGCCAAGGACAAGAACCCGGACTGCCTGGTGAAGCCCAAGGTCACCGCCCAGAGCAAGGGCATCGCCGCCTACAAGGGGGTGTTCGCCTCCCTGGAGGAGGCCCGGGCGTCGGACAAGACCATCTGCGCCATCCCCGGCGGGGACGGCAGGGTGTACGAGCTGCGGAAAAGCGAGCTGGGGGAGTTCATCGCCCCCAAGGACTGCGTGATCGACCTCCCTTCGGTTGTGGCCGGGTTTACCCCGGCCCTTCCGCTGGTGCCCATGGAGCTGCTGGCCCAGATCATCTCCTTCTTCCGCTGCTGCATGAGCGGCCCCGAGGAATTTGAGGCGCTGGCCCACATCTTCTGGGACAGGGAGGAGGAGAAATTTGTGGCGCACATCCCGAAACAGCGGGTGACCAAAGCCCACATTGACGCCGACCTGACCCAGGATGACCTGCCGGAGGACCGCTACCTGCACTACATCGACATACACAGCCACAACAGCATGGAGGCCAAATTCTCCCGTGTGGACGATGAGGATGAGCGGGCCACCCGGATCTACATTGTGGTGGGGCGGCTGGACAAGTTCTTCCCGGATATCACCGTGCGGATGTCCTGCGGCGGTGCTTACCTGACCCTGCCCCCCGGTTGCGTGCTGGAGAGTTTCGGCGCGGTGTTCCCCAGAGAGTGGCGCACCCAGGTGACGCTGTTGCGGAGGGAGGCCCTGCCGGTACTGCGTCCGATGGCGGAAGCGCCGGCGGAGAAGCCGTGGGAGGATCGCCAATGAAGTTCTCCATGACCCGCCCGGTGAAGATCGTCATGCTGGGCGCGGGCGGCACCGGCGGGCACATCGCGCCCCACCTGTACCGGCTACTGTACTCCCTGAAGCGTCCGGTGCGGTTCATCCTCTGCGACGGCGACGTGGTGGAGGAGAAGAACCTGGTGCGGCAGAACTTCACCCCCGCCGACCAGGGGGAGAACAAGGCCAGGGTGCTGGCGGAGCGGTATTCCGCCGTGTTCGGCCTGGAGACGGAATATGTGCCCTCCTTCGTGGAGGATGAGGAGCAGCTTCGGACGCTGCTGACGCCCGAATACCATTTGATGCGGCTGCCCGGCCATGCCTACGGCGTGCGGGAGCCGGAGCAGGTCATCCTCATCGGCGCGGTGGACAACAACAAGTCCCGGCAGCTGTGCCACCGGGTGTTCTACCAGGCCAAGGAGCTGATCTACATCGACAGCGGCAACGGCGAGTTCACCGGCCAGGTGGTATGCGGCGTGCGCCGGGGCGGCAAGACCTACTACCCGCCCATCGGCATGGTCTACCCGGATGTGCTGGTGGAGACGGACAAGTTCCCCACGGAATTATCCTGCGCCGAGGCGTCGGTGTCGGCCCCCCAGAGCATGGCGGCCAACATCACGGCGGCCACGATAGTGGTGGACATGATCTACAACATTCTGGCCACGGGCAGCAGCACAGTGCGGAAGGTGACCTTTTCCACCCAGTCTGTCAACGTGCGGCCCGAGCTGCAAAAAACAAACAGGAGGAAGAAAGCGGCATGAGAGCAACGGTAGACGCAAAGGCCTTTGTCCAGGCGCTGGACCGGGTGAGCGGCATCATCCGCAAATCGTCCATCCCCGTCTTAAACGCCGTGCTGGTCCGCTTCGGGGACGGACATTGTACCCTGACCGCCACCAACATAGAAACCTATCTGTCTGCGGCGCTGCCCGCCCAGGGGGATGCATTCGCCTTTCTGCTGGACCGGCCCCGAGAGACCGCCCGGGCCTTCCGGCAGTTTGAGGGCGAGCTGACCCTGGAACAGACGGAGAAGGGCGAGGGCGACCGGCGGCGGATCACGCTGGCGCTGTCCTGCGGCCCCCGGGCCGCCGAGCTGCACCCGTTCCTGCCCGAGGATTTTCCCAGGGGCCCGAAGTGGGAGCCCCAGGAGGAGTTTACCGCCAACGCCGCAAGGCTGTACGCCCGGGTGGAGCGGGTGAAGTACGCGGCGGGTTTGCCGGAAAAAAACGATGCCCGCCCCTGCCGGAGCAAGGTGCAGTTCAGCGGAGCAAACGTTTATGCCGTGGACGGCTACCGCATGGCCTGGGACAGCGACCCGGAACTGGACGTGCCCCGGCCCTTCATGGCAGCCCCGGACGCGCTGGAGCATTTGAAGCTGTTCGGAAATCAGACGGTCTCCGTCCAGCTGGGGGAGCGGTTCGCCGCAGTGACCGGCGGCGTGACATCGCTGCTGTTCCGCCTGCCCGAGGGAGAGCTGCTGAACATAGACCGCGCCATCCCGGACAAGTTCAAAGCGGAGTTTCAGGTGTGCCCACAGGAGTTCCTAGCCGAGCTGAAGTACCTGAAGCAGTCCCTGCGGGGGAAGCGCGCCCATGTGGTGCGGTTCAGCGGCGGCAATTTGCTGTCCGAGAGCATGGGGGAGCGGTACGCCACAAAGGTCTCCGCAGACGGGTGCGGGGATGTGGAATTCGGGTTCAACCTGGACTACATGGCGGACGCCATGGAGCAGTTCAAAAAGGAGCCGTCTGTCACCGTGAAGGTCAGCGCCGGATCCCTGGGCCCCATCATCGTCGAGGCTGAGGGGCGGAATGACCGCGCCCTGGTGATGCCTTACAATCTGAAGAAGGCCGGCATGGCGGCGTAAATGAAGAAAAAGGAGAAAAACACGATGAAAACAACCTATATCCCCAAGGGAATGGAAGTGTCCCACATGAGCCTTACCACTGAACACCTGGTGGTGGACGGCAGCCTGACCATCACCGGCACGCTCAAGGCCAAGACCATCAGCGGCCGGGGCTTTGTGGAGGCGGGTGCTGTCTCCGCTGGCGGCATCCGGGTGGACGATCTGAAGGCCGTGAGCGTCACCTGCAAGCGTTTGTGCGCCAAGCGGGCGGAGGCGTCCCAGATCTTCGCGTCGGAGGGCGTCGATGTGTCCTGCTTCCTGGGGGCGGACCGGGTGGTGACGCCTAAGCTCACCGTGGCCCTCAGCGATATCGACGAAGCGACGGCGGACGAAACCATCCACCTGCCGCCGAAAAAGCGGGGCCTGCTCCGCTTCTGTCTGGCGTCCGCCCTGCGTGCGCTGTGGGTGCGGCTCACCGCGCCCAATGAGGATGAGGTGGTGGACGCCGAGTATGAGCCTGCGGATGGGCACAAGAATGTTTACCAAATCGGAGCCCAGCGCAACGGGTCCAATTTGGAGAGGAGGAGTGGCGAAACGAATGAGCTTTCGGCGTAGCCGGAAGCGAAGGATATGAAGCCCACGATGACGAAATTGCGGGCGAATTTGGAGGGTAGGGAGTGAGTGCTTCCTGCCCTCTGCTACATTGAGGAGGTCAAGAAAATGTCACACAAATCGCAGGAAAGGAATATGCGTAAGCTGGCCGAACTGCTGTCCCAGGACCTGGGCTACATCTGGGGCGAGAAGGAGAGCGGCCCCAACGGCGCGAAGAAGCAGTTTCTGAACACGGGCAAGGTGTTCCTCCGGGCG
>CANDEH010000127.1 GCA_947383645.1 uncultured Clostridia bacterium
GAATGGTATTATGAGCCAATTTTTTCGGTTGCCCCGCAAGGGGCGAGAAAAAAGGCTCAAATGAAAAGTATAATGGCCGCTTTGCGGCTATAATACCATGAAAGCGAAGCTGGAATGGTATTATGAGCCAATTTTTTCGGTTGCCCCGCAAGGGGCGAGAAAAAAGGGCTCAGATGAAAAGTATAATGGCCGCTTAGCGGCTATTATACCATGAAAGCGAAGCTGGAATGGTAGTATGAGTCAATTTTTTCGGTTGCCCCGTAAGGGGCGCGAAAAAAGCTCAGATGAAGGTATAATAGCCGCATTGCGGCTATTATACCTTCAAATAGCAGCGGGAGAGGCGGGTGGTGAGATGCTGCGGATTGACGGTCTGGCCCTGAGACCGGGGGAGTCGGAGGAGGTTCTCCCGGCGCGGTGCGGGGAGATCCTGCGCCTGCCGGCGGCGGAGATCGAGACGCTGCGGGTGGTGCGCCGGTCGGTGGACGCCCGGAAGGAGGTGGCGGTGGTCTACTCCGTCCACGTGTCCGTGCGGCACGAGGACCGGGTGCTGCGGCGCTGCGGCTCCCGCCAGGTGAGCCGGGTGCAGAAGGAGCGCTACCGCCCGCCTGCGTACTGTCCCGGGATGGACCTGCCGCCGGTGGTGGTGGGCGCAGGTCCGGCGGGCCTGTTCGCCGCGCTGATTCTGGCCCGGGCCGGGGCCCGTCCCATTCTGCTGGAGCGGGGACAGCAGGTGGAGCGGCGGCAGCGGGATGTGGAGGACTTCTGGCGTACCGGTATTTTGCAGGAGAGCTCCAACGTCCAGTTCGGCGAAGGCGGCGCGGGGGCCTTCTCCGACGGGAAGCTGAACACCGGCACCCGGGACCTGCGCCACCGGTACATCCTGGGAAAGCTGGTGGAGTTTGGCGCGCCGGAGAGCATCCTCATCGACGCCAGGCCCCACGTGGGGACGGACTACCTCCACCGGGTGCTGGTGAATCTGCGGCGGGAGCTGGTCCGCCTGGGGGCGGAGGTCCGCTTCGGGCACCGGGTGACGGATGTCCTGTGTGAGGGGGGTCGCCTTGTTGCCCTTGTGGCGGAGGGGCCGGAGGGATCTTACCGCCTCCCCTGCCGCCAGGCGGTTCTGGCCCTGGGACACAGCGCGCGGGACACGGTGGAGATGCTCCACAGCCGCGGCGCGGCCATGGAGGCCAAGCCCTTTGCCGTGGGGGTCCGCATCGAACACCTCCAGCGGGAGATGGACATGGCCCAGTACGGGAAGTACGCGGGACATCCGGCCCTGCCGGCGTCCTCCTACAAGCTCTCCTGCCACCTGCCAAACGGGCGGAGCGTGTTCAGCTTCTGCGTCTGCCCCGGCGGAACGGTGGTGGCCGCGGCCTCGGAGCAGGGGCGGGCGGTGACCAACGGCATGAGCCTCTACGCCCGGGACGGTGAGAACATCAACGGCGGGCTGCTGGTCAACGTGACCCCGGCGGACTGCGGCGGGACGTCCCCCCTGTCCGGCATCGCCTTCCAGCGGAAGCTGGAGGAGGCCGCCTTCGCCCTGGGCGGCGGCGGTTTTGCCGCCCCGGCGCAGCTGGTGGGGGACTTTCTGGCGGGCCGGTCCTCCGCGGCGGCGGGGCGCGTGCGCCCCAGCTACCAGCCCGGCGTGCGCTTTACGGACCTGCGGCGGTGTCTGCCGCCCTTTGTCAGCGAGTCCATCGCCCTGGCCCTGCCGGAGCTGGACCGCCGGGTGCGGGGGTTCGCCCACCCGGAGGCGGTGCTCACCGCCGTGGAGAGCCGAAGCAGCGCCCCGGTGCGGATTCTGCGCGACGAGAGCCGCCAGTCCAGCCTGCGGGGCCTCTACCCATGCGGCGAGGGCGCGGGCTACGCCGGCGGCATTATGTCGGCGGCGGCGGACGGCATCCGGACGGCGGAGGAGATTTTGAAAGACGGGGAGCAGTAGGGCTGCCCGAACCAGAAAGCCGTACCGACAGACGGAGGATTCGGATTTGCCGGCTGAAATTGCCGCAGACAGGGCAAAAAATCGCAGAAGTACGCTGCGTATCGCAGGATTTTCTTACGCGGCCTGCGGCGATTTCAGACGCGAAGCCCCATGCTGCGGCTCAGTGGTACTGCTTCTGAGATGATGAAAGGGAGGGCTGCAATCGTGAGACGCCTTGCGGTGATAGACTGCTATATGAACGACAGGCACCGGGGTATGGTGCGGGAGGCGGCGGAGCGGTACGGGTTTTCCGTCAGCTTCTACGGATCCGCGGCGGAGGCGCTGCCTGAGGCGGCGGACTTTGAGGTGCTCTTTGGCTGCGACTGCCCGGAGGTCGTCCGGGCGGCTGAGAATCTGAAGTGGTTCGCCTGCGCCTACGCGGGGATTGACCCCTATGTGTCGGACAGCGTCTGGGGGAATCCGGCGTGTCTGCTCTCCAATTCCGCCGGGGCCTATGGGACGGCGATTGCGGAGTATGTGGTGATGGCGCTTCTGATGCTCCTGCGGCGGATGCCGGAGTACGGGCGGATACGCTCGGAAAAGGAGTGGCGCCGGCTCTCCCCTGTCCGCTCGGTGCAGGGACTGCGGGTTCTGGTGGCGGGCATGGGAGACGTGGGCACCGAGACGGCCAGACGGCTGAAGGCCCTGGGCGCCTCGGTGCGGGGTCTGCGCCGGGACAGGTCCAGGGGCGGCGATCCGGCCTTCGACGCCGTGTACGCCGCGGGGGATCTGGACGCCCTGCTGCCGGAGACGGACGCGCTGATCCTGTGCCTGCCGGGCACGGCGGAGACCCGCCGGACGGTGGGGCGGGAGCAGCTGGCTCTGCTGCCCCGGGGGAGCTATCTAATCAACGTGGGCCGGGGGCCGGCGGTGGACCCCGGGGCCCTGACGGAGGCGCTGGAGAGCGGCCGTCTGGCCGGCGCGGCTCTGGACGTGACGGATCCGGAGCCCCCGGCGGCGGACTCGCCGCTGTGGACGCTGCCCAACCTGATTCTGACCCCCCACTGCGCCGGCGACATGGCGCTGTCACACACCTGCGACCGGGTGGTGGAGATGTTCCTGGAGGACCTGCCCAGATACGCCGCAGGGGAGCCGCTGCTCCACAGGGCGAACCGGAGGAGAGGGTACTGAATGAATTAGGAATTAGGAGTTAGGAATTAGGAATTATTGAATGAGAGAATCGTTTGGTCTACTATAGAGGAACGTAAGAGAAACCGCAGACAGGGAGCTTATACGGAATGCTCTCCGGTCTGCGGTTTTCTGTCTCAACTGCTATAATTCCTAACTCCTAATTCCTAATTCAGCAAGAGGTTTGCTGCTGTGCACAGCACTGCCCCCGCCAGGGTGGGGAGGGCGATGCCTATGGCGGTCCACTTCCAGCTGCCGGTCTCCTTGCGGATGGTGAGGCAGGTTGTGCCGCAGGGGAAGTGGAACAGGGTGAACAGCGCCGCGCAGAAGGCGGTGCGGAAGGTCCAGCCGTTGGCAAGGAGCAGGGCCTTCAGCTCGCCGAGGGTGGCGTAGTCGGTGAGAGTTCCTGTGGAGAGGTAGCCCATCAGGAGGATGGGAATGACGATCTCGTTGGCCGGGAAGCCCAGGAGAAAGGCAAGCAAGATCATGCCGTCCAGACCCATGGCGCGGCCCAAGGGGTGCAGGAACCGGGCGCAGGCGGCAAGGAGAGAGACCCCGTCCACGCGGAAGTTGGCCAGCAGCCAGATCAGAAGGCCCGCCGGAGCCGCTACCATGATCGCCCGGCCCAGCACGAAGAGCGTCCGGTCCAGCACGGAGCGGAGAATTACCTGGCCGATGCGGGGCATCCGGTAGGGGGGCAGCTCCAGGGAGAAGGAGGAGGGGGTCCCTTTGAGCAGGGTCCGGGAGAGGAGGCGGGAGGCCCACAGCGTCATGGCCACCGCCAGAACGATAGCGGCAAGGAGCAGCGCCGCGGAGAGCAGGGATCCGGCGAGGCCGCTGCCGGTGACAAAGAACATGGTCAGAAGCGCGATGAGGGTGGGAAAGCGGCCGTTGCAGGGGACGAAGCTGTTGGTGAGAATGGCGATCAGCCGCTCCCGGGGACTGTCGATGATGCGGCAGCCCATCACGCCGCAGGCGTTGCAGCCAAAACCCATGCACATGGTGAGACTCTGCCGGCCGCAGGCGCCGGAGCATTTGAAGTGGTGGTCTAAGTTGAAGGCCACGCGGGGCAGGTAGCCCGCGTCCTCCAGCAGGGTGAACAGGGGGAAGAAGATGGCCATGGGCGGCAGCATCACAGATACCACCCAGGCCACCGTGCGGTAGACCCCGTCGATGAGGGCGCTCTGCATCACGA
This sequence comes from uncultured Clostridia bacterium, assembly GCA_947383645.1. Taxonomy (GTDB): domain Bacteria; phylum Bacillota; class Clostridia; order Oscillospirales; family Oscillospiraceae; genus CAJFPI01. Next base: position 4,305 of record CANDEH010000127.1, read on the forward strand.
GGGGCAGATGTATGTAGCCCAGAGCTGCCCGCAGGGGCTCCTGCCAGGAGAAGAGCAGCCGGGAGAGGAGCTCCGAGGGCACGTTGGCCCCGGCGATGGTCAGCCAGAACACCAGGCCCAGGAGCAGCAGCATCACCGGAATGCCCGTGGCCCGGGAGGTGAAGATTCTGTCCAGGCGGCGGTCCCGCCGGTGGGCGTCCGCCGGGGTTCGGACGGCGGCGGCGGTCAGCTCCCTGGCCCGGGCCAGGAGGGCTCCCGCCAGGGCGTCCTGCCGCCGGTCGGCGTCCAGCCCTTCCGTGTCCGGATAGGTCACCTGGGCCGGCGGCGGGGGCAGAGGGCTGTGGACCGCCTGCCGCACCGCGGCGCGGAGGGCGTTCAGGCCCCGCCCGCCCCCTGCCGCCGTGCCGATCACCGGGATGCCCAGGGCGTCCTGAAGGGCCGTCAGATCTACGGAGATTCCTTTTTTCTCCGCCTCGTCCAGCAGATTGACGCACAAAACCACGGGGTAGGCGCACTCCATCACCTGGAGCGTCAGATTGAGGTTGCGCTCCAGACAGGTGGCGTCGGCTACCACCACAGTGGCGTCCGCCTCGCCGGAGCGGATGTAGTCCCGGGCGATCTCCTCCTCCGCGCTGTCGGCAAAGAGGGAGTAGGTGCCGGGCAGGTCCACCAGCGTGTACTCCTCGCCGCTGTAGGTGAAGGAGCCCCGGGCGGTGGCCACGGTCTTTCCCGGCCAGTTGCCGGTGTGCTGGTGCAGGTTGGTCAGTGCGTTGAATACGGTGGATTTGCCCACGTTGGGGTTCCCCGCCAGCGCGATGGTGTAGCTCGCCAAAGTGGATGACCTCTCTTTCTTCATGCGATACGCGGCCCGCGCCGGGGCCGCAGAGCCGTTTTTATATCCGTAATACTGTTCGTACCGAGGATGCTAAACAAGCGTGATCCGCTTTGCGTCCTCCCGGCGCAGGGCGATTACCGCGCCGTGGACGGCGTAGGCCACCGGATCGCCCCAGGGACTCTCCTGAAGGGCGCGGACAGCGGAGCCGGGCGCGAAGCCCAGGTCCAGCAGGCGGCGGCGTTTGATACCGGTGAAGGTGAGGGACGCCACGGTGGCGTCTGTCCCTACCGGGAGTTTGTCAAGTGTGGTGGGCATTAGGGTTTTTCTTCCCCCTTTCCTTTTGTATGGGGAGAGTGGTGGGTCTCCTTGTTGATAGGATATGAATTGGAGGGTGGGAGAGTGACCGCCGCGGGGCTCGCTGCGCTGCGGGCTGCAAATGACGGGAAGTTTCGCCCCCCGGGGCGAGGTACTTTTCCCACGCGGGAAAAGTACCCAAAAGC
>CANDEH010000128.1 GCA_947383645.1 uncultured Clostridia bacterium
GAGGACGCGCTGAAGGTGGTGCGCTTTCGCCACAACAACGACGGCACCGGCTACGGCACCGAGGATATCGGCCGCATCGGTACCCAGCAGAAGTTCCTGATGGCGGTGGCCAAGCAGATGCTTGCCAATCTGGATCTCAAATCCATTCAGTCCTACGCCGGCGTATTCATGAATTATGTGAAGACCGATCTCACCGTGGGCAATCTGGTGTGGATCGGGGAGATTGCCCTGGGGGCCGGAATGGACAATATCCATTTTTATACCCTTCCCGGCGACGGATCCGGTTACTATAAGAAGGTCTCCTACTACATCCTATACCCCGATGAGGTCCTGACCCTGGTCAACGAGAGCTTCAACCCCTACAACGAGCCAATTTCCCTGGAGAATATGCGCATCCTCGCCCCCAAGTCCTGACTGCCGGGATCCTTCAACCCTCCAAAAGAGCGCCCCTGCTTTTTTGAACTCCCTGGGAGGTTTACCATCTATGAAAAGACGTCTCAGCGCCCGGCTGCTCTGTCTGCTGCTGTGCCTGACGCTGCTCAGCGGCCCCGCGGTCCGCGCTGTGGAACAGCCCGCCGCCTTCACGCCCACCCTCGTCTACGACGGCCGCTTTACAGATGTGCGGGAGGAGGACTGGTTCTACCCCCATGTGTCCACGCTCTTCTCCCTGGGGCTTACCCGGGGGAAGACGGCGGACCTCTTCGGTGTGTATGACAACATCTCCGTCAAGGAGGTCATCGGCTTTACCGCCCGGATCCACAGCCTCTATTTCTACGGCGACGCGGAGGCGGGAGCCGCCCCCTATGTCCCCGAGGAGCTGGACGAGGAGCTGTGGTACCTGCCCTACGTCCTCTATCTCAAGGGCGAGGGCGTGCTGGACAGCTCCTTTGACAGCCGGATGGACCAGACCGCCAGCCGCTCCCAGACCGCCCACCTGGCCGCCCTGGCCCTGCCGGAGGAGCTGTTTCTCCCTCTGAACGACGCAGTGGTCTCCGTGGGCTACGCCACCCACGCCTTCATCCCAGACGTCAACGACTACACCCCCTACCAGCGGGATATCCTCCAGCTCTACAAGTGGGGGATTGTCACCGGCTCCGACGAGATGGGCCGCTTTCACCCGGACGAACCCATCACCCGCAGCGAGTTCTCCGCCCTTCTCACCCGCCTCACCGACCCCTCCCTACGGGTGGTGCTGGACTGGGACGTGTCCGCCTACTACAGCGCCAAATCCAGGACCTACGCCAGTCTGGTCACCCCGGGGACCTACCGCCGGACCCACAGTCTTGGCGACATGGCGGCCATTGACAGCAACATCCGCCGCATGCTCGCAGACGGCGCCAGCACCATTACGTTACAGCTGACGGAGGAGAATGTCACCGAGGCCATGGTCTCCGCCCTGATGGAGAACTACCTGAACACCATCCGTAAGTACATCGAGCAGGGCTACAACGCCGTCTCCTGCTCCTACAGCGGCAGCAGCAGCCGGGTGACCATGCGCTTCTACAGCAGCCTCTTCTCTGACGCCGCCTTCGCCTCCGCCCGCTCCAGAACCCTGGCGGAGGCCATCCGCATCCACGATCAGCTCTGGGCCGCAGGCGCCATCACCCCCGACATGGGCGAGCGGGAGAAGGCCCGGGTCTATTACGACTATATCTGCACCCACTGCACCTACGACTACCAGGCGGCGGACAGCTCGGTGTCACACAGCGCCTACAGTCTGTTCTTTGCCGGCACCGCCGTCTGCGACGGCTACACCGCTGCCTACAACCTGCTGCTGAAGCTGGAGGGCATCGCCTGTACCACCTGGTCCACGGAGAACCACATCTGGACCGTGGCGACCCTGGACGGGCAGAGCTGTCACATCGACACCACCTGGGGCAGTCAGTCCCCCGCCGCCCGGGACAGCTATTTCGGCATGACGGAGAAGGAATCTCTTCGTAGATTCGATTGAGACCCGCTTCGCTGGGCTCTCAATCGAGGGGAAAAGGGTTTCGTTTGAAATCCCTGGATTTCAAACGAGGATTTGATTTACGGGGGGCTTTTTCCCTGGAAGCGGCCTTTGGCCGATTCCAGGGAAAAAGGTCCGGGCCGAGCGCGGCCCGCAGGGTGTTTTTCCGAAAACGCGGTTTCCGGAAAAACGATTTAATTTATTTCGCGCCGGAGGCGCGAAACTCTTACGCTAAGAGGGACAGACCTTTCGGTCTGTCCCTCTTAGCGTATATAGCTTTTATTTGGCCTGTTTCATGGACAAACTGATCCGCTTCTTCTTCTGGTCCACGTCCAGCACCGCCACCTGCACCACGTCCCCCACGGCCACCACCTCACTGGGGTGACGGACTCGGCGGTTTGCCACCTGGGAGATGTGGACCAGGCCGTCCTGGTGGACGCCGATGTCCACAAAGACGCCGAAGTCGATCACATTGCGCACCGTGCCGGTGAGCACCATCCCCGGCTTCAGATCCTTCAGCTCCATCACATCCGTGCGCAGGATGGGGGGCGGCAGCTCGTCCCGGGGGTCCCGCCCGGGCTTCGAGAGCTCCCTGGCCACGTCTAACAGGGTTGGCACGCCCACGCCGGCCTGGGCAGCCAGCTGCTCCGTCCCCGCCGCCGCCATCCGTGCCCTCAGCTCCCCGATGCACCCGGCGGCCACGTCCTCCATGGTGTAGCCCGTGCACTTTAAAAGCGTCTCCGCCGCGGCGTAGCTCTCCGGGTGGACGGCGGTGTTGTCCAGCACCAGCTTGCTCTCCGGCACCCGGAGGAAGCCGGCGCACTGCTCATAGGCCTTGGGCCCCAGCTTGGGCACCTTCAAAAGCTGCCTGCGGGAGGTGAAGGCCCCGTTCTCCTCCCGGTACTTCACAATGTTCTTCGCCGTGGTCTGATTCAGCCCCGACACCTCCGACAGCAGGGAGGGCGAGGCGGTGTTCACATCCACCCCCACCGCGTTGACGCAGTCCTCCACCACGGCGCTGAGGGCCTCGTCCAGCCGCTTGGGGGGCATGTCGTGCTGGTACTGCCCCACGCCGATGGCCTTGGGGTCGATCTTCACCAGCTCCGCCAGGGGGTCCTGGAGCCGCCGGGCAATAGACACCGCCGACCGGAGGTTCACGTCAAACTGGGGGAACTCCTCCGCCGCCAGCTTAGAGGCGGAGTACACCGAGGCCCCCGCCTCGCTGACCACCATGTAGCTGAGACCGCCCCCCACCTCCCGGATCAGTTCCACGGTCATCTGCTCCGTCTCCCGGCTGGCGGTGCCGTTGCCGATGGCGATGTGGGTGATGTTGTGGCGCTTCACCAGCTCCGCCAGCTTAGCAATGGCCTCCCTCTTCTGCCGCTCCCCGTAGGTGGGGTAGACCACCGCGGTGTCCAGCACCTTCCCGGTGCCGTCAACCACCGCCACTTTACACCCCATGCGGTACCCGGGGTCCAGCCCCATGGTCACGTGGCCCTTCACCGGCGGCTGCATCAGAAGGGGCTTTAGGTTCAGCGCGAACTGCCCGATGGCCCCCTCGCTGGCCTGCTCGGTGAGGGTGCTGCGCACCTCCCGCTCCAGGGAGGGGTAGAGGAGGCGGTCGTAGGCGTCCTCGGCGGTGGCCTTGATGAAATCCATGGCCCGGGACCCGGGCTTCACCACCGCCCGGCGGAGCAGGGGTAGGCTCAGCTCCCGGTCGGTGACCACGCTGACCTTCAAAAACTCCTCCCGCTCCCCCCGGTTGACAGCCAGGATCTGATGCCCCTGGAGCCGTGGGATGGGCTGGGTGAAGTCGTAGTAGAGCCGGTAGACGCTGTCCCCCTCCCCGGCGGCCTTGGACACCAGCTGTCCCCGCCGGAGGATCAACTCCCGGAGGGCCTTGCGGATGGCGGCATCGTCGGAGATGTTCTCGGCGATGATGTCGCCGGCCCCCTGGAGGGCGTCCTCGGCCGTCTCCACCCCTTTCTCCGCGTCCACATACCCCGCCGCGGCCTCCAGCGGGTCGGGGCAGTCCCGCTCCTGGGCGAAGAGCAGCGCCGCCAGTGGCTCCAGCCCCCGCTCCCGGGCCACAGTGGCCCGTGTCCGCCGCTTCTGTTTGTAGGGCCTGTAAAGGTCCTCCACTTCCGCCAAGGTAGCCGCGGCTTCCACCGCGGCGGTGAGCTCCCCGGTGAGCTTCCCCTGCCCCTCGATGGCCGCAAGTACCTCCTCCCGCCGCTGCTGGAGATTCCGCAGATAGTGGAGCCGGTCCTCCAAATTCCGCAGGGCGGTGTCGTCCATGGACCCATGGAGCTCCTTCCGATACCGGGCAATAAAGGGAATGGTGTTGCCCTCGTCCAGAAGGGCAATCACATTGGCGACATGCCCCTCCTCCTTCCCCAGCTCCCGAGCAAGAATCTGTACAATTGTCTCCGCCATAGTTCCTCCTACCCAGCCGAACGCGGCCAACCCCGGCCGCGTTCGGCTACATCTTGTATAATTCTACTAATTTCCTACACCCTGTAAACCACTCGCCCCGGTGCAGGGCCTTCCCACTGCCACCCCGCCAACCAGTTGGCGGGGCCTACGCTAAAAATGTGCCACCGGCACATTTTCTTAACGCTGCGGCTCGGCAGAGCTTGCGGCCTACAGGCCGCAAAAAAATGAAAATCGTTTTTCCGGAAACCGCGTTTTCGGAAAAACACTCTGCAAACCGCGCTCGGTTTGGACCTTTTTTTCGGGAATCGGCCACAGCCGCTTCCCGAAAAAAAGCCCCCCGTAAATCAAATCCTCGTTTGAAATCCCAAGATTTCAAACGACAACCTTTTTCTCTCGCTTGAAGACCCAGCGAAGCGGTCTTCAAGCGAATTTATTTATAGTATAGCCTCTGCCGCTCATACTTCGGCTCACAGCTGACGTGCATCCCCAGCTTCCGATAGAGCCGGTCGTCCACGTCGCTGAGAATCACGGTAAAGTGGGCGCCGCAGCCGGCCAGCTTAGGGATCTGCTCCTGGGCCCGGGCGGCCATGGGGTTGGTGACGGCGCTGATGCAAAGCGCGATGAGCACCTCGTCGCTGTGAAGCCTCGGGTTCTTCCCCCCCAGGCTCCCGGTCTTCAGCCGGCAGATGGGGGCTAAAACCTGGGCGCTGATGAGATCGAAGGTCTGGTCGATGCCCCCTAAGTACTTGAGCGCGTTGAGCAGCAGCGCCGCGCTGGCCCCCAGAAGGTCAGAGGTCTTGCCGGTAATCACCGTGCCGTCGGGCATCACCATGGCCCCGGCGGGGCCGCCGGTGCGCCCCTCCTTCTCCAGCGCCGCCGCCACGGCGGGGAAGATCTCCGGAGTGACCCCGGCCTTCTTCATCAATAGCTCCAGCTTGTCCACCAGGTCCCGGTCCGCACGGCCCTGGAGCAGGTCCTTGCGGGCGGTGTAGTACCGGCGGAGGATCTCCATATTGGACGCCTGGCGACAGACCTCGTCGTCGATGATGCAACTGCCGGCCATGTTCACCCCCATGTCCGTGGGGGACTGGTAGGGGCAGCGGCCCAGCATGGTCTCAAACATGGTCCGCAGCACGGGGAAGATCTCCACGTCCCGGTTGTAGTTCACCGTGGTGACGCCGTAGGCCTCCAGGTGGAAGGGGTCGATCATGTTCACGTCGTTGAGGTCGGCGGTGGC
>CANDEH010000129.1 GCA_947383645.1 uncultured Clostridia bacterium
CTTTTCCCGCGCGGGAAAAGTACCTCGCCCCGGGGGGCGAAACTCCCCGTCCCCCGCCGCGGGGCCCGCGGCAGATCACGCTGATCTCCCGACACCCCTCTCAGACAATATCAGAGTACAACACCCGGCCCATCACGCCTCGGTGATGGGCGCAATGGCATCATCCTGCCCTTGGAAGAGAATAATCTTTGCCCGGGCCTCGTCCTTGTTCAAGGTCTCCTGCGCCCCGGTGCGCATATTCTTCAGCGTCACCTTGTTTTGGACAATCTCATCTTCGCCCAAAAAGATCACAAAGGGCACGCCAATCTTGTTGGCGTAGGTCATCCGCTGCTTGAACTTCTTCTCCTCGGCGTAGACCTGCACCCGGATCGCCGACTGCCGCAGGCTGGTGGCCAGCTCGATAGCGGGGGAGAGGTCCTCCGTCATGGGCAGGATCAGCACATCCGCCGGCGCGGTGTTCATCTCGCCGCTCAGCATCCCCTGCTCCTGCAAAACATAAAACAGACGGGTCAGTCCGATGGAAATTCCGACTCCGGGGAGTTGTTTATTGGTGTAATATTCCGCTAAGTTGTCATATCGGCCGCCGGAGCACACGGATCCGATCTCCGGGTGGTCCAGCAGGGTGGTCTCATAGACGGTGCCGGTGTAGTAGTCCAGGCCCCGGGCGATGGTCAGATCCACGGCAAAATTTTCCTCCGGCACCCCAAAGCCGGACAGGGATCCCACTACGGTTTTCAGCTCCTCCAGACCGGCGTCAAACAGCTCATGCCGGCCCCGGTAGCCCTCCAGGGCGTCCAGTACGGCGGCGTTGTCCCCCCGGATGGCGATGAAGCGCAGAATGCTCTCACACTGCTCTGCGGTGAGGCCAATCTCCCCGGTGAGGACCTTCTCCACACCCTCCCGGCCGATCTTGTCCAGCTTGTCCACGGTGCGCATCACGTCCCCGGCCTTCCCGGCGAGGCCCTGCATGGCGTAGAAACCGTTTAAGATCTTCCGGTTATTTACCCGGATCTGGAACTTTTTCAGCCCCAATTTGGTGAAAGTGGAGTAGATAATGGCGGGAATCTCCGCCTCGTTGACAATGGAGAGCTGCCCGTCGCCGATGACGTCGATGTCTGCCTGATAGAACTCCCGGAACCGGCCCCGCTGGGCCCGCTCGCCCCGGTAGACCTTTCCGATCTGGTACCGCCGGAAGGGGAAGCTCAGCTCCCCGTAGTGGAGGGCCACATACTTGGCCAGGGGGACCGTCAGGTCGAACCGGAGGGAGAGGTCGGCGTCGCCCTTCTGGAAGCGGTAGATCTGCTTCTCAGTCTCCCCGCCGCCCTTGGCCAGAAGCACCTCACTGGCCTCGATCAGAGGGGTGTCCAGGGGGGTGAAGCCGTAGAGGCTGTAGGTCTCCCGGAGGGCGGCCATAATCCGCTCCATCTGCTGCTGCTGGGGCGGCAGCAGCTCCATGAACCCGGACAGCGTCCGGGGCTGAATTTTACTCATAGTTATCAATCTCCTTTTATCGACCCGATTTGAAGGGGGCAAAAAACGGTGAAAAAACCGCTATAAACAGGCAAAAACCGCGTTTTTACCCCCCTGAGTTGTATCCCGCTGTGCAACCCGTCCCGCCTGCTGCGGAGCTGGCCGGGCGGGGGGCGCTGAGGGTCCCCGGATCTCCCTTCAGGGGGCCGGGGAATGGCATCAAGTTAAGAAGCTGTGCCAATAGGCGCAACACACATCTTTGCGGCTAAAATTGCCGCTAACTGCGTTATACCCGCAAGAGGCACGCCCCGTCTGTAAGGCGGCAGATCCGCCGACGGCGGGGCTGTCCTCATTGCCGGGCGACAGTCCGGCTGCCTCGTCTGCCTTGCCAGCCTCCGTTTTCGCTCCCGAAAAACTCCGAAGGACCTGTCGGCGAGCAAAAATGAAGGCTGACGAGGCCGCAGAACGCAGGCGGGCTGTCGCCCGCCAAACCCGACTGCGCAGCCGTTGGCAGCTTCGCTGCCTTACGGATGCGGCGTACCCCTTGCGGGCAGAGCGAAGTTCAGCGCCCATTTGGGCCGCCGACAGGCGTGTTGCTCCTTGTCAAGCGATGGTATGCTTCACCTATTGGTACAGCTTCTTAGAGCCTGTTTAAAATCTCGAAGGATGCCGGCAGGCGAGGGATTTTCCCGTCAGGCAAGGCGGATTTCGCAGGAATAATTGTGTTTATTTCAAGAAATCACAACGAAGCATGGCGGGAAAAGACCGCCGGTTGGCGTCTTGAGAGATGTTAAACAGGCTCTAAGAAAAACTACCAAATAATGGAGCATCCATATGCTATTGGATTTTGGAAAAATATTGCGGGATCCATAATATTTCTGCACCCCATAATTGGGTAAACTCCCCTAATTCAGTGGTATGGAGGGACAGGGACGGCGTATCTTCCCGGCGAGCATGGCTTTCGGAGAAAAAGCTGCGGGCCGCGTCCGGCCCGTATCGTCGAATAATTTGAAAAGCAGTAAAGATCGGCGAAGAAGATGGCGCACAGCTTCGTCGTGCTCGAGGAGTACGCCCTATTCGTAAGGCGGCGGATCTGCCAACAGCTGGGCAGTCGTCCCGGACGGCTGTCAGCCCGCCCGCGGCGCGGCAGCGGCGGCGCAGGAGGGCAGGGGAGGCCCCGTCTGCCGCCTTAAACGCACCAAAATCCCCGTCTATGACGGGGCGGTTTGCACGCAGCGGTGCGTGTGGAGTATGTGCCGAAGACGCCGCCGTATACAGATCCGGAAGAGCTTGCGGCGTGGGCCCCGGACCGCCCGCGTGGGAGCAGCGGTGAACGCGGCGCGGGCGGCTGCAAGCCCCGCCGCCTGAGGCCCGGCGGTGCGGGTCTCAGGCGGCGCTCAGAAGACGGGCTTTCCGCTCTGGTTGCGCAGCTTGTTTTTGGGGTTGACAAAGGTGCGCCAATCCAAATCCCCCCGGTCCAGGCCGAAGACCAGCATCTCCGCCGTGGCCACGTTGCTGGCGAAGGGGATATTGTTCTGGTCGCACAGGCGGGAAATATACAGCAGCTCCTTCTCCATGGAGGAGTCGTTGGGGTCCACGAAAAACAGCACCAGGTCCATCTCGTTGTAGGCGATGCGGGCGCCGATCTGCTGGCTGCCGCCGTGCTGGCAGGACATGAACAGGTGGACATGGAGCCCGGTCTCCGCCGCCACCAGCTTGCCGGTGGCGTTAGTGGCGCACAGGTTGTGTCGGCTGAGAATGCCGGCGTAGGCGGAGCAGAACTGGACCATCAGATCCTTCTTGTTGTCGTGGGCCATCAGGGCGATATACATGACTGCTTCTCCTTTCTGTGTGTATCAGGGCCATATGCAGGGCCACGATCTCCTTTACATAGGGCCGCTCAAAAGCTGTGTCAACAGGTAGAGTATATAGACGTACAGGACGAAATAAATGATAACAGGGCAGAAAATGGCGGAAATACCCGGTACATTTCAAAATTTTCTGACGCGGGCAGCGGCAGTCCAGGCCGCGAAGCTATGTGCCGTACCTGTTGATACAACTGTTTTGCCTGTTGTATACGGTGTAACCACGCGCTTGCAGGCGCGCCGGTCGGCGGCTGTCTCCGCGCGTTCGCTATCGGATGCGCAGGAGGGGGACCTTCTCCCCGGTCAGACGCCGGGCGATGTGGGCGTAGGCCGCGCCGGCACAGCGGTTGTAGACAAAGGTCAGAGGAACGCCCCGCCCCAGGGCCAGGGGAAGGTCCTCGTCCTCCGGAATGACCCCGAGGAGGGGCAGGCCGGCGGTGTCAATGGCGTCGTCAATGGTCTGGTGCAGGCTCTTCAGCAGCTTTCGCCTGCACCGGTTTACCACTAAATGTACCTTTCCGTCCCCCAGGTGGGACAGCTCCATCACCGTCCGCTGGGCGTCCCGGAGGCTGGTGGGGTCTGTGGTGGTCACCACGATGGCCCGGGTGCAGCCGGTGATGGACAGGCGGAAGCCGTCGCCCAGGCCCGCTGGGGCGTCCACCAGGCAGTAGTCGTACCGCTCCCGTACCTCCTCCATCAGCTCTGCAAAGCTGCCGGTATCCACCGGAGCCTGGAGGGTAAGGGGCGCCGTGAGCAGGAAGAGATTCTTTTGAACCGGGTGGGGAAGGGCCCCCTCCTCCAGGGTACAGCGGCCCTCCAGCACGTCGGTGAAGTCCGTGGATCCGCAGTCGCTCATACCGAGGGCGATATCCAGATTCCTGAGCCCCACGTCGCAGTCCAGGCACAGAACCCGGTTGCCCAGAGCCGCTAAATTCAGGCCCACATGGGCCACCAGCGAGGTCTTGCCGGTGCCGCCCTTGCCGGAGACTACGGAGATGATCTGGGGCATAGTGTTTCCTTTCGTCAATTAGGAATTAGGAGTTAGGAATTAGGAATTTCGGTGTCCAGCGCTGCTGGACGGATTTTAATCTCGGAGGGAGTGGAGGACATTCCGGCTTTTCAGGAGAGCAAAGGAAGCCTCCTCCCTGTCGGAACAATTCTATACATCCGGCGAAGCCGGATACATTCATTCCTAATTCCTAACTCCTAATTCCTCATTCCTCACAGCGGTTGTTTCTTGATCTGGGCGAACCTTCGCGGGTACTTTGGCGGGGTGGGGGAGACCTTGCGCACCGCGATCAGACGGTGGGTGATGTCGGCGGTGGGGAGGGGGTAGTCGATGATTGACTCTGTCTGGCCGCCTAAGAGCCGGAGGGCTTTTTCCGCGGCGGCCAGCTCGGCGGCGCTGTCCACGCTCTTCATGGCCAGGAACAGGCCCCCCGCCTTTACGTAGGGGAGGCACAGCTCGCTGAGGGTCCGCAGCTCCGCTACGGCCCGGCTGGCTGCCAGGTCGAACTGCTCCCGGTGGTTCGCCGCGTACTCCTCCGCCCGGGCGTGGACGCAGGTGACGTTGGGGAGGTCCAAAGCCTCGCAGACCTCCCGGAGGAAGTCCACACGCTTGCCCAGGCTGTCCAGGAGGGTGACCTGACAGTCGGGACGGGCGATGGCGATGGGGAGGCCGGGGAAGCCGGCTCCGGTGCCCACGTCGATGAGAGATTTCCCGGAGAAGTCCGCCGCTCCCAGCAGGGACAGACTGTCCAGCAGGTGCAGAACGGCCACGTCCCGGGGCTCTGTAATGGCGGTGAGGTTCATCACCCGGTTCTTTTGCAGCAGCAGCTCCCCGAAGACCGCCAGCTTCTCCCCCAGGGCGCTGTCCAGGCCCAGGGCGGGGAGACCCCGGGCCAGCGTCTCCCGCATCACCGGTTTTTCAGCAGGTCCCGGATCTCCGTCAGGATCTTCTCCTCCGCAGAGGGCGCCGGCGGGGACGGGGGCGGGGTCTCCGCCTTCTTGTGGTGGAAGCCGTTGATGGCCTTCACCAGACAGAACACCACAAAGGCCATCACCAGGAAGTTCAGCACCGCCTGGATGAAGTTGCCGTAGG
>CANDEH010000130.1 GCA_947383645.1 uncultured Clostridia bacterium
AAGAAGGCCTTCAGCTCCTCGTTCACCTTCAGGGCCAGGGACTTGATGGTGTCGATCTCCTCCCGGGTGGCCAGCTTCAGCGCCAGGGCGTGGGAGGTGTTCAGCAGGGGGTCGTGGAGGTCGTCGTTCTTGTAGGAGAACTCCAGCACCGGCTCGTCAAAGGCGATGCCCTCCTCCACGCCGTAGCGGCTGGCGAAGTGGCCGGCGGACACGTTGCGCACGATGACCTCCAGGGGGACGATCTCCACCTTCTTCACCACGGTCTCCCGGTCATTGAGCTCCTCCACAAAGTGGGTGGGCACGCCGGCGTCCATCAGCTTCTGCATCAGGAAGTTGCTCATGCGGTTGTTCACCGCGCCCTTGCCCATGATGGTGCCCTTCTTGGTCCCGTCGAAGGCGGTGGCGTCGTCCTTGTAGGAGACGATCACCAGATTGGGGTCGGCGGTGGCGTAGACCTTCTTGGCCTTGCCCTCATAGAGCTGTACAGTCTTTTCCATAGTCGTTCATCCTCCAAATCTTTTGTATTTAAATTTGATTTTTCGTTATCCTTGTACTCTTCCCCGCTCCCCGGCTCCTACTGCTCCAGCTGCTTCTGGAGCTCGGCGTCGGCGGCGAGGACCCTGGCGGCGTCGGCGGCGCGCTTCTCACTGAGCTTTTTCGCCAGCCCCTCGTCCTCCACGGCCAGAATCTGGATGGAAAGCAGAGCGGCATTGACCGCCCCGTCCACGGCCACGGCGGCCACCGGGATACCGGAGGGCATCTGTACCGTGGAGAGGAGGGCGTCAACGCCGTCCAGCGCTTTGGACTTCATGGGGATACCGATGACGGGCAGGGTGGTGTTGGCCGCAATGGCCCCCGCCAGGTGGGCCGCCATGCCGGCGGCGGCGATGATGACGCCGAAGCCCCGCTCCCGGGCGGTCTCGGCGAAGGCCTTGGCCTCGGCGGGGGTGCGGTGGGCGGAGTAGACGTGGGCCTCCCAGGGCACGCCGAAATCGCGGAGGGTGTCCACCGCCTTCTGCACCACGCCGAGGTCGCTGACGCTGCCCATGACCACAGCAACTTTCTTCATAGGGGTCTCCTCTCTTCTCATAAAAAATCAAAAGGACAGTCCGGTCCCGCCAAGGCGCACTTGTACCCCGGTAAGACAGGACTGCCCAGACGGCCGACAGAAAAAACAAAGGCAAAATCACACGATCCCAGTACCATGCGCTGTGGCGGCCCAAAGCGGCCGCCGCTGTCAGTCCCCCGCGGCGCCGGAGCACCGCAGGCCCATAGATGAGAGGTGTAAAATTGCCCGACAGCCCCCGGTTCCCCTGTGGTAACCCACTGAATCCGTCAGTCACCGGCGGCTTTCTTCACTTGCAATAATAGAGTATCATTTTCTCATAAAAAACGCAATTCATCTTTGTCATAAATTGTGCCCAAATTTCCCTCCCGCCGTCTATGTAATATGGATAAAGGCGCGGGACGACCGGCAATCCCGCGCCTTTATTATTGTAAATAAACGGAAGATACCCGCTCCCTACGCCCCCGCCGGGAAGAGCCGCCGCAGGGCGCAGAGGGCCGCCATGACGCACAGAACCACCACAATATTCGCCCCCGCCAGCACCGCCACAACCGCCGATCCCCACGCCTCCAGCCCGGGGAGGAAACAGGCCAGCAGCATGGAGACGGTGTGCATCACCGCCTGAGCCGTGCGCCAGCGGAGCAGCCGGCAGCGCACCACAGGCGCGGCGTACTCCCGGGCCAGGGCGGCGCAGTCGGTGAGGAACTGGAAGTGGAAGTAGAGCCGCACTGCGGCAATGACTAAATCCAGCGGCAGGAACAGCCCGCCCACCGACAGCCCCAGGAAGGACCCCAGCCACTCCAAAACGCTCAGCACAATCATCACGCAGGCGAAGGGGCGCAGCAGCTTCAGATCCCGCCGCTCCCCCTCCAGCCCCCGGACGGCGGAGAGCAGGAGAATCCACCCCACAAACTCCGGCAGGAGGTCCACGGCGCCGATATTGAGGTTAAAATACAGAAAGACGTAGCCCCAGATGGCCTCGGAGAGGGCCTTTCGGATCACCCGGGGAGAGGTTGTCTCAGTCAAAGCCCCCGCCCCCTTCCACCGGCAGCAGCGTCAGCTCCGCCGCCAGCTCCCGGTTCAGGTAGAGATTGACGGCAAATTTCTCCGGCGGCTCCAGACCGTCCGGCGCGCCGCCTCCGCCGGTGATAAAAAACTCCCTGTCCCAGTCCCCCTGCAGAGACTGAACGCCCCAGTATTCCCCGGTACTGCTGCTGCCGCCGACGGCGGAACACCCCCGGATGGACTTGTCGGCGTCCTCCATCGCCGGGCGCGAGCCGTCCCGGCGGAACGGGGCGGAGGAGACAGCGATGCTCCCATAGTCCGCCTTTCCCTCCTCGCTGCCGGTGTAGACGGCCCACAGGCTCGCTCCTCCCCGAATCGTAAACGCCGCACCAGGGTCGGGATTGGTATCGTAGGTGGAGACGTTCCAGAACATGAACTCCTCCTCGGTATAGCTCTCCACCGTGCAGGCAGTCTGCCATCGGAGGCGCACCGTAAAGTCCCCGGCCTGGGCCTCGTAGACCTGGCAGGGCAGCTCCGTACAGCCGTATCCGGGCAGGTGATCCCACCCCCGCACCAGCACCGTGTCAAAGTCCCCCTGGGGCAGCACCACCCAGCGTCCCCCCTGCCGCTCCACACGGATGTCCTGAACGCCCAGGTAGCAGCAGGCGGCGTTCTCCGGGGGCTCCGGAGCCCCCTTGGGCGCGTGGGCCAGCTCCACCGCCAGCAGCCCCTCATACCCCCGCTCCTCCGACCCGGTGAGGTTGTAGACCTTGTACCCCCGGTTGACCGCGGCCAGGGTGGGCAGGGTGGAGTCCCAGCGCTCCCAGGGCCGGTTCATCCGCTGGGACCGCAGCGCCGCCGCCAGCTCGTCCTGCTCCTCCATGGGGGCGCACAGGGCCCGGTACACCGGGCTCCCCGTAATCACCGCCTTGCCGTAGGCGTCCGCCGCCCCGGCGGGGGTGGTACAGAAGGCCGTCCGGGCCGCGGACATGGCCGCCGCCGTCTGCCACTGGGTACTCCGGGCGTCCGTCAGGTCCCAGAAATCGTCTGTGGCAGTGCCCAGGGTCACCGGAGCGGCTGCAATCAGCGCCACGCACACCGCCGCCGCGGTCATCCCCGCCGGGTACCGCTTAAACCGGGCGATGGCCTCCACCCGCCGCCGGATATTCTTTGCCCCGTTGGCCATGGAGGAGGTCCCCGGCATCCGGCTGCGCCCTCCATCGGCCATGGACAGCAGGATGTGCCCGTACTCCCGCCGCGCCTCCCCCTCCAGCCGCTCCAGCACCCGCTGGTCGCAGAGGGTCTCAATATCGTTCCCCGCCCGGTTGGCGCAAGTCCAGAGCAGGGGATTACACCAGTGGACGCAGCGGAAGAATTCGATCAAAAGCCCCCAAGCCGCGTCATAATACTTCAAATGCAGCAGCTCATGGAGCAGCACCTTGCCGTCCACCTCCGCCCCCTCCGGCAGGGCCAGCATGGGCCGGAACACGCCGCAGACGAAGGCGGTGGGCAGCCCCGCCGCCGTCACCGCCGGACAGGACCGCAGCCCGTACTCCGCCGCCACAGCGTCCACGCGCCCCTGTACCGCCGCCGGAGCCGGCGTCCCCCGGCGCAGCAGCCGCCGCAGACGGATATAGGAAAAAACACACCGCCCCAGCAGCGCGGCAGCCACCAGAAAATAGAGTGCATACAGCCACTCCGCCCAGCCCACCGGTATTGCCGCCGGCGGCAGGGGTACGGGTGCATCGACGGTGGTCAATGTGCCAAACCGCCCGGTAGTTAGGGACTTCACCGTCTCCACCGCCAGAGGCCAGTTTACCAGCACGTGCCGCCCGAACCGCCCTGCGGGCAGGAGCAGCGGCGGCAGCAGGATCAGCCACACGGCGCACTGCCACCGCGAGGACAGCCTGCCGGTAAACATCTCCTTCAATAGAAGCACCAGAACCGCCGCCCCGGAGACCGTCAGGGTCTGCAAAAGGACGGCCCAGATATCCCGCATCCTCTCACACCTCCATCTCGTCCAAAAGCCGCCGCAGCTCCTCCCGCTCCTCCCGGCTGAGCCCGCCGTCCCGGACGAAGGCGGCCACCAGCTGCCCCGCCGAGCCCCGGTACACCCGCTCCAGCAGGTCCTTCCGCTGCTCCTCGCCGCACTGCTCTCGGCTCACCGCGGCGGCATACCGCTTAGGCATCCCCCCGTCCGCTGTGACCAGTCCCTTGGCCATCATCCGGGTCAGATAGGTGTGCACCGTGGTCCGGCTCCACCCGGTCTGGGGACTCAGAGCCTCCAGAATCTGCCCCAGGTGCAGTCCCCCGCCATTCCACAGCACCTCCATCACCCGCCACTCGCTGTCTGTTAAACGCGTCATGGTATCCCTCCTTCTACAGGTGTAGTATTCTGTGGTTATTCTACAGCTGTAGAAGGAATTTGTCAAGACCGGAATCAGGCGCGGTGCACAGCGCGATATTCCACCCAAAAAGGACGGAGACCGGCAGAGCCGGTCTCCGCCTCAGCTTGTCGAAAAAACCGTTGGTTTTTTCGACAAGCTGAGGCAAATTGGGGCCAATGGCCCCAATTTGCCTCCTGCGGGCGGGTGATTGCACGCGAAAGGAACCCCTCTTGGGTTCCTTTCACACTATCCTCCTTACCGCCGGCCTGCTCTGCCGTCTTTTTTTGACAGTCTGAGGCGGAGACCGGCTCTGCCGGTCTCCGCCTTTTTTATTATTCAGGCCAGTTCAGCATTCCAGTCTGCCGGAGGCGATATGTCTCCCGCTCCTGCGGTCGAAGAGCATGATGTTCATGCCGCCGATGTCCAGGCGCACCTTTGCGCCGATGGTGAAGAGGGTGCTGCCGAAGACCACGCCGGTGAGGAGGTAGTCCCCGATGCGCACCTTGATGGTGGACTCCATACCTGTGGGCATGGCGCCGTAGATCTCACCGGACAGAGCGCCGTTGTCGGCGATGTCGATGAACTCCGGGCGGATGCCCAGGACCAGGTCCTCATTGGTGAGCACCGGCTCCTCCATGAGGGAGTCGTCCTCCTCCTCCACCTTGGCGATGTGGTAGCGAAATACCTCGTCCTTGTTGCCCTTCTCCACGTAGCCCTTGTCCGCCAGCCGCTTCTTGTGCTCCTCCGCTAGGGCCGCCGCCTGGTCGTCCCGGGCCTTGAACCAGCCGGGGAGGTCCATGGGCTTGGCCGGATAGAACACCGCCTTCTTGTCGTCGAAGATGGTCAGCTCGATGCCGCCGTCGGGGCGCTGGGCGCCCTTGGCCTCCACAAAGTTGATGGAGGGGTTGCCCACGAAGTCCGCCACAAACAGGTTGTTGGGGCGGTTGTACACCGTCAGAGGCGCGTCATACTGCTGGA
>CANDEH010000131.1 GCA_947383645.1 uncultured Clostridia bacterium
AAGGGCTGTGCCCCCGACAGGGGGCTAAAGCCCGCCGAGCGGTCCCCCTAAGCGCACTTTTGGTTACTTTTCCCGCGTGGGAAAAGTAACTCGCCCCAGGGGGCGAAACCCCCTCCCCCGCGCCGGGGCGGCACAAAAACTATCGTAAAAGAATAATCCTTCCACTCAACCCCAAAGAGAAAGGAAAACACCATGAAATTCTCCTGTGAAAAAGCCATCCTGCTCGCTGCCATCAACACCGCCACCCGCGCCGTCTCCTCAAAATCCTCCATCCCTGCCCTGGAGGGCCTTCTTCTTCAGGCGGAGACCAGTCTCACTGTCTCCGGCTACAATATGCAGACCGGCATTCGCACGAAGGTGGACGCGGAGGTGACCTCCCCCGGCACGCTTGTGGTCAACGCGAGGCTCTTCGGCGATATTATCCGCCGGATGCCTGACGATGTTATCGTATTTTCCGCCGACGAGAAGCTCAACGTCCATCTCTCCAGCGGGGATACCGACTTTGAAATCACCGCCCTCAGCGCCGATGACTATCCGGAGATGCCGGTGGTGGAGGACGAGTTCAGCTTTTCTCTTCCGCAGAAAACGCTCAAGTCCATGATTAATCAGACAATCTTCGCCGTCTCCACCAATGAGGCGCGGCCCGTTCATACCGGGTCCCTCTTTGAAATTGAGGGGGATACGCTGACAGTAGTCAGCGTGGACGGTTTCCGGCTGGCCCTGCGCCGGGAGAAGATTACGCCCGCCCAGCCCTTCCGCTTTGTGGCGCCGGGGAATGCGCTCAGCGAGGTGGAAAAGATCTGTCAGGATGTGGAGGAGGAAGTGGGAGTTACTATGGGCAACCGGCATCTCCTCTTTGAGATCGGGGGGACGGAGCTGATCTGCCGGCGGCTGGAGGGGGAGTTTCTGGATTACCGCAGCGCCATCCCCCGGACGAATCCGATTGTTCTCACCGTGGAGGCCAAGGCCCTTATGACCGCTGTGGACCGGGTCAGCGTGGTAATCAGCGATAAGATGAAGAGCCCGGTCCGGTGCCGTTTTGACAGCGACTGCGTAACCCTTACCGCCAAGACGGGCAGCGGCGAGGCCAAGGATGTCTGCCGCCTCAGCGGCGACGGGGACGGGCTGGAGATCGGGTTCAACAACCGCTACCTGATGGACGCCCTGCGCTTTGCGCCGGCAGATACGCTGCGTCTGGAGCTGAATACCGGCATCTCCCCCGCCATCCTGGTACCTGTGGAGGGGGAGGAGAATTTCCTCTACATGGTGCTGCCGGTGCGCCTGAAGGGAAGCGATCACGTATGACGGCGGTGACGATTACGACGGAGTTTATTAAATTACAGGATCTCCTGAAGTTTGAAAATCTGGTGGAGAGCGGCGGCGCGGCCAAGCAGCTGATTCAGGAGGGAGCCGTAGCGGTGAATGGGGAGGTGTGCCTCCTGCGGGGGAAGAAGATTCGGCCCGGGGACGTGGTGCGCTTCAACGGCGGGGAGTATACGGTGGTCTATGCGGATTAGAGGGCTCCATCTGGAGCGGTTTCGCAACTATGCCGGGCTCTCCGCGGACTTTGACAGTGCGGTGAATGTAGTCTACGGAGACAACGCCCAGGGAAAGACGAACCTGATTGAGGCCATCGCCTACCTCTCCGGCACCTCCCACCGGACCAGATTTGATAGGGAGCTGATCCAGTTCGACGCGGACAGCGCCCTGCTGCGGGGTGAGGTGGAGAGAAGAAAACGGGATTTTGTGCTGGAGGCCCGTCTCTACCGGGGACGGGGGCGGCAGATCAGCAGCAACGGCGTGAAGCTGAAGACCATGGCGGAGTTTGGCGGCGTGCTGAATACCGTGCTGTTCTGTCCGGAGGACCTCTCGCTGATTCGGGCGGGGGCGGCGGAGCGGCGGCGATTTCTGGATGAGTGCATCTGTCAGCTGCGTCCGCGGTATGCGGAGGCCCTCTCCGCGTACCGGCGCTTTCACGAGCAGAAGACCCGGATTCTTCGGGACAGCGCCGAAAAGCCGTCGCTGCTGGACGCTCTGGACGAGTTCTCCTACGGCATGGTGCAGGCGGGAGCGGTGGTGGTTCACTACCGGGCCCACTTTCTCCGGCGGCTGCGGGAGACTGCGCCGGCCATTCATCTGGATTTCTCCGGGGGACGGGAGACGCTGGAGCTGGGCTATGAGACGGTATCTGCGGTAACGGATCCGGAGGCCTCCCCAAGAGAGCTGCTGCCCCAGCTGTGGGATCACATGCAGCGCCACCGGACGGCGGAGATTGCCGGGCGGATATGCCTCTCCGGGCCCCACCGGGACGATATATCGGTGGACGTCAACGGCAGAGCTGCCAGGACCTACGGCTCACAGGGTCAGACCCGGACGGCGGCGCTGTCGCTGAAGCTGTCGGCCAGGGAGATTTTTCAGGAGGACACCGGGGAGTATCCGGTGCTGCTGCTGGATGATGTGCTCAGTGAGCTGGACCCCAGACGGCAGGAGTTTGTGCTCAACCGGATCGCCGGGGGACAGGTGTTTATCACGTGCTGCGAGGACGATAGACTGAGCAGTTTAGCGGGTGGCCGGGTGTTTCACGTGAAAAACGGAACGCTGGTTTGAGAAGTGACGATTCATCTGTCGCGGTCCGGGTTATGATGGGAGACGATGCGGACGGAGACAGACGGTGAAGGGTAAGGGGTCGGAAAAACAGTTTGGATGGGGAGGCGCTGCGGATGTATCTGCATCTTGGCGGGACGGTATCCGTTCCGGCGGGAGAGATAGTGGGCATTTTTGACCTTGACAACGCCTCCACTTCCCGAATTACCCGGGATTTCCTCCGCAATGCGGAGGAGGAGGGGATGGTGATCGGCGTGGGGGAGGATCTGCCCAAGTCGGTGGTGCTCTGCTGCCCGGCAGGGAGCTGGCAGAGGGTCTACCTCTCCCCGGTCAACAGCGCTACCCTGCTTCACAGGTGGGAAAATACCATGGGTGGGTAGCGAAATTGCTGTCGCGATCCCACGGTAGACGGCAGAAAGAACCGAAGCAGGCGAAGTTTGTACAGCGGCGGGCAGTCAGAGGCTGCTGCCGGTTACGGGGGCAGTCCGTGACAGCCCGCTCGTGTCACACAGTAAGGAGGCACATATGTCTGAAAACGAGAAGATCACACATGAGTACGGCGGATCGGAGATCCAGGTCTTAGAGGGTTTGGAGGCCGTGCGAAAGCGGCCGGGGATGTATATCGGGTCCACTAGCGAGTCGGGCCTCCACCACCTGGTGTATGAGATCGTGGACAACTCCATCGATGAGGCGCTGGCCGGGTACTGCTCGGAGATTACCGTCTCCATCAACGAGGGGGATACCATCACCGTCACCGACAACGGCCGGGGTATTCCCGTGGATATCCAGCCCCAGACGGGCCTGCCGGCGCTGGAGGTGGTCTTTACCGTGCTCCATGCCGGAGGGAAATTCGGCGGCGGCGGCTATAAGGTCTCCGGCGGGCTCCACGGGGTGGGCGCCAGCGTGGTGAACGCCCTCTCCGAGTGGCTCACCGTCCAGGTTCACAAGGGCGGTGATATCTACGAGATGAAATTCGCCCGCGGGGAGATCACACAGCCGATGAAGATCGTGGGGAAGACAGAGCGGACCGGTACCGTAGTAACCTTCAAGCCGGATCCGGAGATGTTTGACACCACGGTGTACAACTACGACACGATCCACACGCGAATGCAGCAGCAGGCGTTCCTGAACGCCGGACTGCGGATTATGACCTTCGACAAACGGCAGGGGCGGGAGGCCGCGGACACCATGCACTACGAGGGGGGGATCCGGGAGTATGTCACCTGGCTCAACCGGCACAAGACGCCCCTTGATGAGCAGGTAATCTATATGTCCGGCTCCAAGGAGGACTCGGTGGTGGAGCTGGCCATGCAGTACAACGACAACTACAACGAGACCATCGTCTCCTTCGCAAACAACGTCCACACCCCCGAGGGCGGAATGCACGAGGAGGGGTTCAAGCGGGCGCTTACAAATGTACTCAACGCCTACGGAAAGAAGACCAATCTGCTCAAGGGGGACGACAAGATCTCAGGCGAGGACTGCCGGGAGGGGCTCACCTGTGTAATCAGCGTGAAGCTCACCGACGCGCAGTTTGAGGGACAGACCAAGGCGAAGCTGGGCAACGCCCATATCCGCACGCTGGTGAACAACGTGGTATCCGACCAGCTGGCGGTGTTCCTGGAGGAGAACCCCAAGGTGGGACGGATTATACTCGACAAGGCCATGATGGCCAGCCGGGCCCGGGAGGCCGCCAAGCGGGCCCGGGAGAACGTCCGGCGCAAGAACGCCCTGGAGGGTTCCACCCTCCCCGGAAAGCTGGCGGACTGCAACGAGAAGGATCCGGCGCTGACAGAGATCTATATTGTCGAGGGCGACAGCGCCGGCGGCAGCGCCAAGCAGGGCCGGGATTCCCGGTATCAGGCGATTCTGCCCCTCTGGGGAAAGATGTTGAATGTGGAAAAGGCCCGGGCGGACAAGATCTATGGGAATGACAAATTGCAGCCAGTAATCACGGCTTTAGGCGCCGGACTGGGGGAGGACTTTGACGAGACCAAGCTCCGGTATCACAAGGTGATTATCATGGCCGATGCCGATGTGGACGGCAGCCATATCCGCACGCTGCTTCTGACCTTCTTTTTCCGGTTTATGCGGCCGCTGATTGAAAAGGGGTATGTCTACGCGGCGGTGCCGCCCCTGTTCAAGCTGGTGAAGGGCAAGACTGTCCGGGTGGCTTTCTCCGAGGAGGAGAGGGACGCGGTATCCGCGGAGCTCCGGGGAGGAAATCCCAATGTGAAGGTGGAGATCAGTCGGTTTAAGGGCTTAGGCGAGATGGACTTTGAGGAGCTGTGGGAGACCACTATGGACCCGGAGCGCCGGACGCTGAAGCGGATCACCATGCAGGACGCGGTCCAGGCGGATGCTATTTTTACTCTTTTAATGGGGGAAAAGGTGGAGCCTCGGCGGGAGTATATTGAGAAGAATGCGTTTAGGGCGGTGAATCTCGACTACTGAGGGGGTGATTGCTGCGGCCCCCGCAGCGGGGGGAGGGGGTTTCGCCCCCCGGGGCGAGTTACTTTTCCCACGCGGGAAAAGTAACCAAAAGCGCGCTTAGGGAGACCGCTCGGCGGGCTTTAGCCCCGCCTGCGGCGAGGCACAGCCCTTATCCGCGGTCCCCCTAAGAACCCCGTTTTTACGGTCGGTGTACAGCATGGCCTTCTGCGGGGGAGACGTGGGTGGGTGTTGACGGGGGTGCGGTAGAATGTCGCCGGTTGTCGAAAGGACTTGCGTTCTGGCCCCGTCCGT
>CANDEH010000132.1 GCA_947383645.1 uncultured Clostridia bacterium
TCTCTGCTCTTTTGCGCTGTTTTTCTACCCCTTTTTAACTCTTGATTCGCATTATCAATCGCACCGATCTACGCAGTCTGGAGGGCTACCGCAGCTTCGAGGCCATGTACGACGCCTGGCAGCGGGAGGAGGTCCGCTGCGAGGAGTACCGCATGGAGGACGCTGAGATCGTCCTGGTAGCCACCGGCATGAGCGCCCGCATCGCCCGGGGCGCCATCGACACCCTCCGCTCCGAGGGAATGAAGGTTGGTATGTTCCGTCCCATCACCCTCTACCCCTTCCCCACTCGGCAGATCCGCGGCTTCGCCCAGCGGGGCGTCAAGGCCGTGCTGGACGCCGAGATGGCGGTTCCCGCCCAGATGATTGACGATGTGGACCATGCGCTCCAGGGCAGCCTGCCCCTGTACAAGATCGACTGCACTTGGAATACGGTCTTTACCACGGAGGACATCGAGAAAAAACTCAGAGAGGTGGCAAAGGAGGTATGACCATGAAGGCTGTCTATGAGAGAAATCCGCTCCTGAAGGGGAGCAACAAGTTCTGCCCCGGCTGCGGGCACCCTCTTCTGAACAAGATCATCGCCGACGTGCTGCTGGAGAACGGCTGGGCGGGGGAGGCCATCACCGCGCTTTGCATCGGCTGCGCGCTGAATATGACCCCCTACGTGGACTGGGATCTGGTTCAGTGCCCCCACGGCCGGGCGGCGGCGGTGGCCACCGGCATCAAGCATGTGCAGAAGTCCAAGCTGGTCTTCACCTACCAGGGGGACGGCGACGCCGCGGGTATCGGCCTCACCGAGACCTTCCACGCCGCCAGCCGCGGCGAGCCCTTCACCCAAATTATGGTCAACAACCAGATCTACGGCATGACCGGCGGTCAGTCCTCCTGCACCACGCTGATCGGCCAGCGGACCACTACCTCCGGTCCCAACGGCCGGGACCCGGTCCGCACCGGCTACCCTACCAGGCTGGCGGAGGTCATCGCCACCGTGGATGCCGCCGGCTACGTGGCCCGCGTGTCCATTCACGATCCCAAACATATACGTCGGGCCAAGAAGGCCATTGAGAAGGCCTTCCGCCTCCAGCTGGAGGAGAACATCTACACCTTCGTGGAGGTGCTGGCCATGTGTCCCACCAATTTCCATGTGGAGCCCTGGGACGCCCCGGCCTACATGGAGGAAAAGGTCCTGCCCGTGTTCCCGCTGGGCGAATTCAAGACACCGGAAGGGAGATAAGCGCATGGAGAAGACGATTCTGATCGGCGGCTTCGGCGGCCAGGGCGTACAGACCCTGGGAAAGCTGCTGGCCTATACGGCCAACGAGGAGGAGAAGCGGGTGACCTTCGCCCCGGCCTACGGCGGGGAGATGCGCGGCGGCACCTCCAACTGCACCGTGGTCATCAGCGACACCCAGATCGGCTCCCCCACCCGGCAGATGCTGGACGTTGTGGTGGCCATGAATGTGGAGTCCTTCCAGAAGTTCGAAACCCGTGTAAAGCCCGGCGGACTGCTGATCTGCAACAGCTCCCTGGTGGATCAGAAGACGGCGCGCACCGATATCACCCAGCTCTTCCTGCCCGCCAACGCGCTGGCGGAGGAGGCAGGTTCCGACAAGACGCTCAATGTGGTGATGCTGGGCTTTTTGGCTGCCCGGGGGGATCTGGTGAGCCGGGCCGCCGCCGAGGCGGTGGTGGCCGAGAAGCTGGGCAAAAAGGAGCGGTTCCGGGCCATGAACGAGAGGGCCTTCGCCCTGGGCGCAGCCCAGGCCGCCGCGCTCTGAGGCGGTGGACGGTATGGGAAGTCACCGCATTCTGGCCATCAATCTGGGCTCCACCTCCTCCGACGCGGCGGTGTTCCAGGGGGAGGAGGCCATCGTCTCCCTCTCCGTGTCCCACACCCTGGAGGAGCTGGAGCGCTGCCCCGATGCGGAGAGCCAGATGGTCATGCGCAAGGAGCTCATCGAGAGGGCGCTGACGGAGAAAGGGGTGGCTCTCTCCTCCCTCCAGGCCATCGCAGCCCGGGGGATCGGCGCCACCGGCCGCTATCGGGCCGGGGCCTACCGGGTCAACGCCCGCCTGGCGGAGGACGCCGGGACTGCCCTCCACAAGGGGATGGCAGCGGGGGCTATGCTGGCCCACCGCTGGTCGGAGGAGCTGAAGATCCCCGCCTACCTCTACGACGTGGTGTGGACGGATGAGATCACCGAGGTGGCCCGGATCTCCGGGACGCCGGCCATTGCCCGCTCCGGCGCCACCCACACCCTCAACGCCAAGGCGGTGGCCCGGCAGGTGGCGAGGGAGATGGGGAAGACCTATGAGGAGGTGAGCTTCATCGTCTGCCACCTGGGCGGGGGCATCAGCACCGGGCTGCACCGGCGGGGGCGCATCATCGACGTCACCGCCACCGACGAGGGGACCTTCAGCGCCGACCGCTCCGGCCGCCTGCCCTGCGACAGGCTGCTGAAGCTGTTTCTCAGCGGGAAATACAGCGAAGCGGAGCTGAAAGCCATGCTCCGGGGAAAGGCTGGCCTTATCGGCTATCTCCACACCAACGACTGCCGGGAGATCGAGGGCCGGATCGCCCGGGGGAACGAGCAGGCGGCCCTTGTCTATCGGGCCATGGCCTACCAGACGGCCAAGGACGTGGGCGCTTTGGCCGCCGCGGCCGGGGGACAGATCGACGCTGTCGTCCTCACCGGGGGCATCGCCCACTCCCAAATGTTCACCGATTGGCTGCGGGAGTATGTGGGCTTTTTGGCCCCTATCGTGGTCCGGCCGGGGAGCATGGAGATCCAGGCCCTGGCCCAGGGCGTAGGCCGGGTGCTGGACGGGACGGAGACCGCCCTGGAGTATCTCCCCGGCGAGACGGTCCTTTGAGAGAATAGGAGAAGTTTACCACCATGGAAATTAAGGTTCGCATCGACATTTCCGCCCGCCACGTCCACCTGACCCGGGAGAGCGCCGACGCGCTCTTCGGAGCGGGGTACGAGCTGACGGAAAAGAAGAAAATTGCCGTGGGCGCCTTGGCCAATGAGCGCCTGACGGTGATCGGCCCCAAGGGGCGCATTGAAAACGTGGCCATCCTGCTGCCCCTGCGCCCGGAGACCCAGGTGGAGCTGGCCATGACCGACGCCTTCAAGCTGGGCGTCAAGGCCCCGGTCAGCCTCTCCGGGGATGTGGCGGGCACCGCCCCCCTGACGCTGGCAGGCCCCGCCGGCACGCTGGAACTCGGCGAGGGTGCCATCGTGGCCAAGCGCCATGTCCACATCGGCCCGGAGCGGGCCGCCGCCTGCGGTTTGACCAACGCGGACACCGTCCAGGTCCGGGTGGAGACAGAGGAGCGGTCCCTGATTTTCGACGATGTGGCCGTCCGCATCTGCAAGCCCGGAAAGAATGAGGAGGTACCCAGCGTCCACATCGACACCGACGAGGGCAACGCCGCCGGCATCAGCGGATGGATTGAGGCCGTCATGCTGGTTCCGGAAAAGCCGTAATGCGGCGAGAGTTCCTTTCAACACACCAAGGCAGCCGTCTGGGGGAGAATTTCCTCCAGGCGGCTGCCTTGGTGTGTCGAGTCACAGATAGAATTGGGCGTTTCCCCTCCTGTAGAGGCGCACCTCCCTGCCGGCTCCCGCCGGCGGGGGGTCCGGCAGCGGCAGAGGCGGGGGCAGCAGCCCCGCGTCGGCCTCCGCCGCGAAGTCCCTGAGCTCCTCCGCCAGGGAGGGCGGTACCGTCATAGGGCCGTGGGAGGGGTAGATCACGTCAAACTCCCCCCGCCGCGCCAGGAGCCTGGTGAGACTGTCCCGGTAGGCCGCCATGTTCCGGCCGGGGCCGAACATGTAGACCGGCGCCGCCTGCACGCAGTCGCCGGCCAGGAGGAGGCGCCGGTGGCGCTCCAGCAGGGCGACGCTCCCCGGCGTGTGGCCGGGCAGGTGGAGCACCTCCAGACAGCAGGCGCCGATCTGGAGCCTGTCCCCCTCCCACAGGGGGCGGACCTGGGGGTCCCGGCCGTTCTTGGAGGCAAAGTGGGCGTACTCCGCCGGGTGCATATACACCTCATCAAACTGGTCCATGCACCCCACGTGGTCCCGGTCGCCATGGGTCAGTACCAGTCGCACTGGTCCCTCGGTCCGCGCCCGGCACAGCGCCGCCAGATCCCCGTCGAAGCAGGCGTCAATCAGCAGGGAATAAGGCTTTCCGGCCAGAAGAAAACAGCGCACTCCTCGCTGTTCAAAGCACCAAAAGCCTTCATCAATTTTTACCTCTGTAAAATCCACAATGGTTCCTCGCTCTGCGTAAAATCCGCGTACCATGTTTGCCCGGCGCAGTGTAACTGGTAAGTTTCCGTCACTTATTCCAATATAATTATTTTATCACAGGTCAAAGCAAATGTCACTACCTAATCCGTCCCATTGAGATGGCAGCCCGCTTCAACCGCTTTACCAGCTTTTTATACGGAGGGCGGTTGAGGTCTTTCCCGGACTGCTTGTCCGTATAGATATTTTTCTCCGGAATTGCCAGCTCCCTCATTGCGCTCATCTGACGGTCCTCGTTCCGGTCAACACTAAACACGCGAATATAGCCATATATCTTTTCAGACATTGCACCCCTCTTCCCCTATCTTTTCGGATTAGGTGGCACGTCCGCCGAATACTATACCCACAGCTTACCGCCCGCCAAAGGCAGGATGGGGGGCGAACCGGGAACCAACAAAACAGGCGGATACTGGATATAGGCGTCCTCCGCCAAAATTCTCCGCAGGCGCAGCGCCAGGTCTTCCTGTGTTGTCAGGGATACATGCTCGCACTGCGCTTTCAGCCTGATGGGGGATCGGGACCGGCGCGTGGGCCTGTCGCGCTCTGCACAGCTCTCCCGGAGGAGCTGCCGCCGGTTCCACATGGTCTGCCGGATGATACTTTTTGCAGTCTCCTCCCGTTTATTCCCCTGACAGACCAAAAGCATCCCGGTGGCCTTCGTCTCACAGCTGCCGTATTTTGTTAGAACAGCGATCCTTCCGCCCTTCCGATACTCTGCTGTTTCGACAAAAAATCTGCTGGCGGGTGTGGCTAATTCTTTCATTTTAGTCAATGTCATTTCGTTGTGCTGCATACAAAAAAAGCAGAAGATCATTTGTTACAGAACAAATACAATTCCTCCCCTCCCCCTTATAATAGAGGTATAGTCGACACAGTTGAGAATCGGTAAAAAGGAGACGAGGAAAAATGTGGCGTGGCAAGGCGGAGGACGCAGGCGGGCTGACGCCCGCCAGGGACGACTGCTCAGCCGTTGGCGGCTCTGCCGCCTTACGGATGAGGCGTACCCCT
>CANDEH010000133.1 GCA_947383645.1 uncultured Clostridia bacterium
AATCTACATTTTTTCCTCGGCGTTTTCTTGCATTTTATCATTGGCGCTGACAATCTGCGACAGCACTTTCGCCCTGAACAACTCCATCAACAACCTGGGCATGACCACCATGCAGGGCTTCAACAGCGTCAACCAGGGCCTGTGCAGTCTGGGCAACTCCATGCAGCAGGGCTTCAACGCCACCCAGGTGGCTATGATGCAGGGCCAGAATGCGCTGCAGATGCAGCTTGCCGACTGCTGCTGCAAGACCAACAACAACATCGAGCGGGGGTTCGCTGATGTTGGCTATCGTATGGCCACCGATACCTGCGCTGTGACTACGGCTATCGCCAACAGCACCCGGGACACCATCGACAACCAGAACAGCAATGCTCGCGCCATCCTGGACGCGCTGAACCAGAACTACATCCGTACTCTGGAGAGCGAGAACCAGTCCCTGAAGCTGTCCGCTTCCCAGGCGCAGCAGAACGCCACCATCGGCGCTATGATCTCCGCCAGCGGCAGCTGCTAAAACTCCATAGCGAGCAACTTTCCGGTATTTTCGGAATGTTCGGCCCCGTGCCGATTTTGACAACAGCGGCGGGGGTAGTATGCCCTCGCCGCCATCTTTTTGGAAAGGACTGATTACTATACCTGAGTATACTGCGAATGCGCCGCAGACCGTAGCGGCCGGTCAGAACGTCCTATTGACAGAAACGCCGATCGCCTGCAACCGTGGATATGTCTGCCACCGGGACGGCAGCGGCATTATTACCCTGCGGGGCATCACCAATCAGTGCCGCGCCCGCTACCGCGTCAGCGCTGACGGCAATATCGCTGTCGCCGCCGGGGGCACCGCTGCCCCGATTTCCGTCTCTCTGGCTATCACCGGGGAACCGCTGAACAGTGCCACCGCTATCGTGACTCCTGCCGCAGTGGGCGACCTGCTCAACGTCCACGCTGAGGCGATCATCGACGTCCCTAAGGGCTGCTGCCTGACTATCGCGCTGGAGAACACCAGCACCCAGGCGATCACTACGCAGAATGTCAACGTCATTGTTGACCGTATTGCGTGAAAGGAGAGAATGACATGAAAAGTCTTTATGAGCTGAAGGAAAAGCTGTGGGAGGAGTTAGAGGAAATTTCCCGCAAGCCTGAGATGGGCGCAGGTGACCTGGAGCTTGCCCACAAGCTTACTGACACCATCAAGAACATCGACAAAATCTGCGCCTTGGAGGAGCAGGGCAGCTACAGCGAGGCCGGAGATTACGAGGACGGCTCTTATGCCGGCGGCGCCAGCTATGCTAACCGCGGCAAACACTACGTCAGAGGCCACTATAGCCGGGAAAGCGGCAGCTACAGCAACGGCCGCTCCAATCGGGGCGGCAATGGCGGAGGCTACAGTTCCCGCCGGGGCGGCGGCCGTGGAGGCTACAGCCGGGACGATGGCCGAGAGGAAATGATCGAGCACGTCCGCATGGCCATTGATACCGCCCCTGATGAGTACAAGGAGGACATCAAAAGTTTTTTAAGGGAACTGGAGCAGTGATGCTTACAGAGGAGCAGGCAACAGACTGGACGGCTCGCATGGTCAACACCGATGGGCCCACTGGTCCCCATTGGTCAATAGAACAGACAGAAATTGTTAAAAACCAGCGTGGCATTAATTGGAATGCCCTGGAATTCTGGGTAGCCATGAACATGGTCTATTCGGATTACAGCGAAGTGTTTAAAACCTATGGCGTACGGGATAAAATTTATTTATATGCCGATATAGCCTATGCATTCCTCGCTGACGCAGACGCTGAACCAGACAAGTTAGCCAAGTATTATAGCTCCATCATCAGCCACTGAGGGGGGGGCACACGACCCCCTC
Source organism: uncultured Clostridia bacterium (assembly GCA_947383645.1). Taxonomy (GTDB): domain Bacteria; phylum Bacillota; class Clostridia; order Oscillospirales; family Oscillospiraceae; genus CAJFPI01. The sequence goes on from CANDEH010000133.1 coordinate 1,856, forward strand.
AGTTCCGTGTGTAATTTCGTGTGCATTTTTGTCTTTAAAATCCTCTGATTTCGAAGTGTGGCCCTTCAAAATCAGAGGATTTTAAAGGGCCGAATCGATTGCGGCAGTAAAAAAATAGAGGAACCCATTGAAAATCAATGGGTTCCTAATTGGTGCGCGAGGCGGGACTTGAACCCGCACGTGCGTATTGCACACTAGAACCTGAATCTAGCGAGTCTGCCAATTCCACCACTCGCGCGTAGCTACTGTTCCGCCGGGAAAATGGTGCGAGTGACGGGACTTGAACCCGTACGACGGTTGTCACACGCCCCTCAAACGTGCCTGTCTACCAGTTCCAGCACACTCGCATTCTGTTCTCTCCCCGCGGGACAGCAGGATTATTATAGCCGTTTCCCCACGGTTTGTCAACCACTATTTTTCGCCTTTTGCCGCAATTTTCTCTTGTACCGCCGGGACAGCCGCTGTCCCTCAAAGCGGTAAAGAGAGAAGATTACCTTCTGTAATGCCAGCGGAAAATTGTCAGACTTTCCATCACAAAATGAATATCCACCCACACCTCCCCCGATTTCCGTGGGATCCCCCTGTTTTTTTCTCTGCCGCATTCTACATTTCTTCCCTTTTTCAGCGATCTTCGCCCAAATTTATCATGAAAAATTGCCGGCTTGACAGATTCCTGCCGCTTTACATAAATTCTGCGATAATTCCTCACAACATCGAGTTATACACATTTTCCACACAGTTTTCCACACAGCAAAAATCCTTTTATATCAATGGTTTCCATCGATAATTACAATATATGGAATCCCGTGGACCCGCATTTTTCCCATCCATCATCTTCCCGACATTTGTTTACATAACGGCACAATTTGCATATATTCATCCCTTCGCCGGTTTTTCCGCAGGTTTTTATACGACCCCAAATCCTTACCGCTGCCACATACTGTGGAGCGGGAGGACACCAAGGCGGCATTTGCGGGGATCTGACAGACATAATGGCCTATGCTGCCGGATTCTCCCAGAAAAACAGACTCACACCCAACATTACGATTTGATCCGCACCTTAATAAAAGTCAGAGCGGGAGGCCGATACCCTCGGCGCTCCTGCCCTGACTTCTTTTGGACAGGCTGTGCTGCGACAGGCGACCACCGTCCTCCTGCGGCGCTCTCGGGAGCACATACCCCCCCCTTCTTATTTGATGGCTATGCAAAGGCGGTCAGCGCTGCGCCGATGGAGGTGGCGTAGGTAGCATTTTCGGGGATGATAAATCGAATCCCCTGGAGACGGGTGAAGAGGTCGAAGCAGGGGCGGCACTGCTCCAGTACCGTCATAAAACCGGTGAGGACCACGGTGCCGCACTGCCTGGCCCGGCAGGCAAACACCGCCGAGGTGCCGATGGACTGGAACACCAGATTGACCACGCCGGCGGCGATATCGCTGTGGCTGGCGTCGTCGGAGAGGTTGCCGAAGTTGGCGGCGGTGATGTCCCCGGGGAGGGTGGAGTAGCCCCCCTTGGTGATGTCCCCCACGTTCAGATCGATCTTGGTGATATCCCCCTCGCTGCTGAGCTTTTGCAGGAGGTCAAACTTCCGCACGCCGCAGAGCAGGGAGCAGAGGCCCGCCATGGTGCCTCCGCCCACGCCGGAGCCCCCCAGGTGGATCCGCTCCCCGGTGGCGTTGTCCGCCCAGATAAAGGCGGTGCCGGTGCCCATACTGACCACCACCGCCCGCTCCTGCGCGCTGAGGGACAGCCCGCCGGTGCCCACGGCGGTGAACTCCCCCACCGTGGTGGTGGGGATGCCGTAGATATCCCCCTCCACGTAGGAGGCCCCCACGCCGGTGAGCATGATCCGCCGGATATCCGAGAGCTGGAGCCTGTGCTCGGTCATAAAGCTCCCCAGAGCTCCGTAGAGGGAGGTGACAGGCCCCTCGGCCTTCACCCGCTGCATCCCCAGGATGCTCTGATCCTCCTCCAGCCCCACGATCTTGGTGGTGGAGCCGCCGATGTCGATTCCTAAGATCACAGACATGGTATCTGCCTCCCTTACATGTTTGCTGGCCTTTATAGTAGGGCATTGCGGCGGGAAAGTCAAGCACAGAGTGCGGATCGGAGGAGAGGTTCTTGGGGAATTCTGTGCGGTAGGGGTTGCGAAATTTGGCAAATCGGGCTATACTAAGGGGGAAAATTCCGCCGCTCCTATGCGGCGGAGGAACGTGAGGTAAGACCCATGGAGAACAGAGGAAACTGGAATTTGACCATGCTCTGCGACTTCTACGAGCTGACCATGGCCAACGGCTACTTTAAAAAGGGCTATCAGGACCGCATCACCTACTTCGACGTGTTTTTTCGCCGGGTGCCCGACGGAGGCGGGTTCGCCATCGCCGCGGGGCTGGAGCAGCTGACGGAGTACATCAGGAATCTGAGCTTCACGGAGGAGGACATCGCCTACCTCCGGGGGCGGGGCATCTTTGACGAGGACTTTTTGGACTATCTGCGGCACTTCCGGTTTACCGGGGACATCTGGGCCGTGCCCGAGGGGACGCCCATCTTCCCCAACGAGCCGATTATCACCGTCCGGGCCCCGGCCATCCAGGCCCAGCTCATTGAGACCTACGCCCTTTTGTGCGTAAACCACCAGAGCCTCATCGCCACCAAGGCCAACCGGGTGGTCCGGGCCGCCCAGGGCCGGGCCATCATGGAGTTCGGCGCCCGCCGGGCCCAGGGGGCCGACGCGGCGGTGGTGGGGGCCAGAGCCGCCTACATCGGCGGCGTGGCCGGGACGGCCACCACCCTCAGCGACCAGTTCTTCGGCGTAACGGCCCTGGGCACCATGGCCCACAGCTGGGTCCAGATGTTTGACAGCCAGTATGAGGCGTTCAAAGCCTACTGCGAGATGTACCCCACCAACGCGGTGCTGCTGGTGGACACCTACAACACCCTCAAGAGCGGCGTGCCCGACGCCATCCGGGCCTTTAACGATGTGCTCAAACCCATGGGCATCACCAGGTGCGGCATCCGCCTGGACAGCGGCGACATCACCTACCTCTCCAAGGAGGCCCGGAAGATGCTGGACGCGGCGGGGTGGACGGAGTGCACCATCACTGTCTCCAACTCCCTGGACGAGTACCTGATCCGGGACCTGCTGCTCCAGGGGGCCCAGATCAACGCCTTCGGCGTGGGCGAGCGGCTGATTACCGCCCGCAGCGAGCCGGTGTTCGGCGGTGTCTACAAGCTGGTGGCCGTGGAGGACGAGAGCGGCCATGTGACGCCCAAGATCAAGATCAGCGAGAATGTGGCCAAGATCACCACCCCCCACTTCAAGAAGTTCTACCGCTTCTTCGGCAACG
>CANDEH010000134.1 GCA_947383645.1 uncultured Clostridia bacterium
ACCACAAAGGCCATCACCAGGAAGTTCAGCACCGCCTGGATGAAGTTGCCGTAGGTGATGACGGCGGGGCCAACCTCCACCGCCAGATCGGCAAAGGAGATGCTGTCGGTGAAGATGCCCAGGAGGGGCATGATAATGTCGTTAATCAGGGAGGTGGTGATGGAGCTGAAGGCGCCGCCGATGATGACGCCCACCGCCAGGTCCATCACGTTGCCCCGCATGGCGAAGGCCTTGAACTCGTTGAAAAATTTCTTCATCTTCTGTTCTCCGATCTTGGAACCTGTGTTCGCAGCTGACGCTTGAGACTGTGAACCCAGGTTCTTATTCCAACATGACCGGCCGGGGAGGGCGCTCCCCCGAAGGCGGCAAGCCCTGCGGGGAGGGGGAGGTGGGTGGGGTCCGTCCATGGGGTTGGACGGCCGCAGGTTCGCCGCCGTCGGCGGAGCGCTCTCCCTGCCGGTTGGAAAGGCGCGGCAGGTCATTATACTGTGGAAATGAAGCTGGAGTGGTATGCTGCGCCAAATGTCTCGGCTGCCCCGCAAGGGGCGAGAAAAATGGCTTGAATCTAAGTATAATAGCCGTTCTGCGGCTATTATACCGCGTTTGCGGAAATTTTAGCCAAGGGGAGTTACACCTTGGGCACCATGACCTCCATGCCGCCCATGTAGGGGCGCAGAGCCTCCGGGATTAAGACGCTGCCGTCGGCCTGGAGGTTGTTCTCCAGGAAGGCAATCAGCATCCGGGGGGGCGCTACCACGGTGTTGTTCAGCGTGTGGGGCAGGTAGGTCCTCCCCTCGCCCTTCACGCGGATCTTCAGCCGCCGGGCCTGGGCGTCGCCCAGGTTGGAGCAGGAGCAGACCTCGAAGTACTTCTGCTGCCGGGGACTCCACGCCTCAATGTCGCAGCTCTTCACCTTCAGATCCGCCAGGTCGCCGGAGCAGCACTCCAGCTGCCGCACGGGGATGTCCAGGCTGCGGAACAGCTCCACGCTGAACCGCCACATCTTCTCGTACCAGGCCATGGAATCCTCGGGCTTGCAGACCACGATCATCTCCTGCTTCTCGAACTGGTGGATGCGGTAGACGCCACGCTCCTCGATGCCGTGGGCACCCTTCTCCTTGCGGAAGCAGGGGGAGTAGGAGGTCAGGGTCTGGGGCAGGGAATCCTCCGGCAGGATCTGGTCGATGAACTTGCCGATCATGGAGTGCTCGCTGGTGCCGATGAGGTATAAATCCTCCCCCTCGATCTTGTACATCATGGCGTCCATCTCCGCAAAGGACATGACGCCGGTGACCACGTTGGATCGGATCATGAAGGGGGGGATGCAGTAGGTGAAGCCCTTGCCGATCATGAAGTCCCGGGCGTAGGCCGTCACCGCGCTGTGGAGCCGGGCGATGTCGCCCATGAGATAGTAGAACCCGTTGCCGGAGACCCGGCCGGCGGCGTCCATATCGATGCCGTTGAACCGCTCCATGATCTCCGTGTGGTAGGGGATGGGGAAGTTCGGGGTCCTGGGCTCGCCGAAGCGCTCCACCTCCACGTTGCAGCTGTCGTCGGGGCCGATGGGCACCGAGGGGTCGATGATGTTGGGCAGGGTCATCATGATGGTGCGGATCTGCTCCTCCAGCTCCCCCTCCCGCTGCTCCAGGGCGGCGAGACGGTCGGCGTTGGCCTTCACCGCAGCCTTGGCCGCCTCGGCCTCCGCCAACTTGGAGGGGTCCTTCTTGGCCTGGCCCATCAGCTGGCCCACCTGCTTGCTGAGGCTGTTCCGTTTGGCGCGGAGGTCGTTGGCCTCCGTCATCACGGCGCGGTTCTCGCTGTCCAGAGCCAATACCTGGTCCACCAGGGGGAGCTTGGCCTCCTGGAACTTCTTTTTGATATTCTCCCGGACAGCCTCCGGGTTTTCACGGACAAATTTGATGTCAAGCATAGTGCACCTCGAAAATTAGGAATTAGGAGTTAGGAATTAGGAATTTTGGTGTCCAGCGCTGCTGGACGGATTGGAATTTTTGATGGGGAGTGTTTCACGTGAAACGGGGGGTTGGGGGAAGGGGGGATTATTTCTTCTCCTCGCGGCGTTTGAGTTTGATGGCGGCCAGGGCGTCCAGGAGGTCGTTTAGGTCGTCTACGCCGTAGTATTCGATCTCTACGCGGCCCTTCTTGCGGCCCTGGGCGATGCGGCAGGCCCGGCCCAGGGCGTCGGAGAGGGAACGCTCGGCCTCGGCCACGTAGTCCACGGCGGGGCTTCGTTTGGCCGGCTTCTCCCGCTTCTCGGTCTGGAGGCGCTTGACCAGCTGCTCTGTCTGGCGGACGGAGAGGTCGCTGCGGAGGATTTCCGCGGCGGCGGCCTCCTGGGCCTCCGGCCGCAGGGGCAGCAGGGCCCGGGCGTGGCCGGCGGAGAGCTTCCCCTCCTCCACCAGCTGCCGGAGGGCGGGGGAGAGGTTCAGCAGCCGGATGGCGTTGGCCACGGCGCTGCGGGACTTGCCCACACGCTGGGCGGCCTGCTCCTGGGTCATGCCGTACTGCTCCATGAGGGTGTGGTAGCCCTCGGCCTCCTCCATGGGGTTCAGGTCCTCCCGCTGGAGGTTCTCGATCATGGCCAGCTCCATGGCCTTGCGGTCGTCGGCCTCGATAATCACCACGGGGACCTCGGTGAGGCCCGCCAGCTTGGCGGCCCGCCACCGGCGCTCCCCGGCGATGATCTGGTAGTACCCGGAGGCGAGCCGGCGCACCGTCAGGGGCTGGATGACCCCGTGGGATCGGATGCTCTCCGCCAGGTCGCTGAGGGCAGCCTCGTCAAAGTGCTTCCGGGGCTGGCCAACGTGATTTTCAATCTGAGACAGGGGCAGGGTGGAGGTGTTCGCCCCGTCGGAGGCGAAGTCCTCCCCCAGCAGGGCCCCCAGGCCCTTCCCCAGGCCGGATGGTTTTGCCATAGTAAAGCTCCTTTCCCGTTCCGTCGTATGGGGGTGTGGGTGTACGGTGATCTGTCGATTCCGAAGGGATGTCCGGATTTTTTTCAGGCGTTGGCGGCGTTTTTCCGCAGGAACTCTTCCGCCAGCTGCCGGTACGCCTCCGCTCCCCGGGAGGTGCGGTCGTAGGCGCTGATGGGCTTGCCGTGGCTGGGCGCCTCGCTGAGGCGGACGTTTCGGGGAACCACCGCGGTATAGACCTTGCCGGGGAAGTAGCGCTTGACCTCCTCCGCCACCTGGAGGGACAGGTTGGTCCGGCTGTCGTACATGGTCAGCAACACCCCCTCCAGCTCCAGCTTGCTGTTGAGCTTCCGCTTCACCAGACGCACGGTGGTCATCAGGTCGCTGAGCCCCTCCAGCGCGAAGTACTCCCCCTGGACCGGCACCAGCAGCGTGTCCGCCGCGCAGAGGCCGTTGAGAGTCAGCAGCTCCAGGGAGGGGGGACAGTCGATGAAGAGGAAATCGTACCGGTCCCGGACCTGGTCCAGGACGCCCTTGAGGAGGAACTCCCGGCCCTCCAGATGAATCATCTCCACGCCGGCCCCCGCCAGCCCCTTGCTGGAGGGCAGCACGTCGCCGTACCGCGTGGAGACGATGAGCTTTTCGGTGGGCACGTCGTTAATCAGCGCGTCATAGACCCCGGCGGACAGCGTCTTATCCACCCCCATGCCGGAGGTGGCGTTGGCCTGGGGATCGAAGTCGCAGAGAAGGACATTTTTCCCCAGCTCCTTCAATGCGGCGGCGAGATCCACGCAGGTGGTGGTTTTCCCCACGCCGCCCTTTTGATTGACAACTGCAACGACCTTACCCACAGAGCACCTCCAGGGGCGGGCGCCCCTTTTGCATACAAAATTTCGTATGTTACAGTATATCACATATTTTATACATTGCAATGGCGGAATGGTAGAAAATTTGAAAAATTTGTGGGGAAAATTTGCGGGAAAGCCTTGCGGCGCAAGGGAGGCGGGGGTGGTGTTTCACGTGAAACAGGGGGGCGGTTTTCAGGGGTTGTGGGGGTTGTGCTCGGTGGGGCACAAGATGTTGTGTTGTGGGGGGGGCGCCGCCCCGCAGCGGGGGGAGGGGGTTTCGCCCCCCGGGGCGAGTTACTTTTCCCGCGCGGGAAAAGTAACCAAAAGCGCGCTTAGGGGGACCGCTCGGCGGGCTTTAGCCCCCTGTCGGGGGCACAGCCCTTATCCGCGGTCCCCCTAAGAACCCCTTTTTACGGTCGGTGGTTGGCACAGCCTCCTGCGAGGGAGACGTGGGTGGGTGTTGATGGGGGGCGGTAGAATGTCGCCGGGTGTCGGAAGGACTTGCGTTCTGGCCTCGTCCGTTACGGACTGCCCTGTTGGGTGGACGGGGGAGTGTAAAAGGGCAGTGCTGACCGTGTTGATGCAGGTGCGGGGATGGGCATTGATGGCTTACAATTTTAAAGAAGTGCAATGGAAAGTGTGGGCTTAGTGTATACTCTGCCAGATATGACGGTTTTTGCGGTACTGGGTCAGTGATAGCACCTGCAAATTTCGCAGGCAGGTCAAGGCAAGGCAGAGTATTGGGCGGCTGCCGGAATGGGCGCTGCCGGCTTATGGTTTTACTGAAGTATGGTGAAAAGTACAGGCTTAGCATACGTTTCGCCAGGCCCGGCGGACTTCGCAGCACTGGGCCTGTGATAGCCCCTGCAAATTTTGGAGGCAAATCAAGGCATACTGTTTTGACGGTCGTGGGAATGGGGCTTGACAACTTATGTTCTTATTGAAGTATGGCGAAAAGTGTAGGCTTGGCATATGCTTTGTCAGACCCGGCGGCCTTTGCGGCACTGGGCCAACGATAGCCTCTGCAAGTTTCGGGGGCAAGTCGAGGCGAGGCAGAGTATTTGGGCGGTCGCGGCAATGGGCGCTGACGGCTTATGATTTTATTGAAGTATGGTGAAAAGCACAGACTTAGCCTGCGTTTCGTCAGGCCCGGCGGCCTTTGCGGCACTGGGCCAACGATAGCCTCTGCAAGTTTCGGGGGCAAGTCGAGGCGAGGCAGGCAGAGCGGCAGCGGCGGTTTATAGCAAGGCTAAAGACGGGGGTACGCTCTCAAGACACCTTCCGCTAAGCAAGAGCCACCGCCGCCGCGTCCGAAGCTGCGCAGTAAGACTACGCACCAGTCTACCGAAGAA
>CANDEH010000135.1 GCA_947383645.1 uncultured Clostridia bacterium
TCGATCATGTACACGCCCTTGGCGTTCTGGCTGATGGCCCCCTCGGGGCAGGTCCGGGCGCACTTGCCGCACATGATGCAGGTGTTCACCTTGGGCACGTCGCCGGCCTTGGCGGTGATGCGGATGCAGCTGAGATCCGGGTCAAACTTCTTGTAGAAGGCCTCCGAGCAGGCCACCACGCAGGACAGGCACGCCTTGCAGGGGTTCTCCTTGCTGACAGTCAGCTTCTTCATGGGACTTTCCTCCATCTCTGGTTTTTCTCATAATTTCTCATGTTCGGGGCGCGGCACTTCGGTCCCCGCGCCATCCATATATCTGCTATGTTAGCAGACCGTGTGTTAAAATGCAAACACATTTTTTCATCTTCCGCAAATTTCTTGCTCCCCGCCCCCGTCCCGAACCCCCGGCAGGGGTTGAAATACGGGAGATTATCCGCTATAATAGCCCAGCAAACGAAAGTTTTGTTAACCCCCTGTTAAAGAAGGAGGACCCCCCTATGGAAGAGCGCCATGACCACCAGTGGCTCCACGACCACGACATCCCCCACGACCACGCCGAGGGCCACACCCACAGCCCCGAGCACATCAAGCGGGTCTCCAACCGTCTGGCCCGGGCCATCGGCCATCTGGAGAGCGTGAAGAAGATGGTGGAGGAGGGCCGGGACTGCTCCGAGGTTCTCATCCAGCTGGCGGCGGTCCGCAGCGCCATCAACAACACCGGCAAGGTGATCCTGAAGGACCACATGGACCACTGCATCGTAGACGCCGTAGAGCACCACGACCACAAGGCCATCGAGGAGCTGAACAGGGCCATCGAGCAATTTATAAAATAGTCGCCGGAAACCCGCTTCGCTGGGCTTTCCGGCGAGGGGCTTGCGCTGCGCTCTGCGCCTCGGACCCCGCCCCCGAGGGGGCGGGGTCCTGCGACGCTCGCTCCGCGAGAAGTATTTTTTCCGAAAACGCAGTTTCCGGAAAAAATGATTGCAATTTATTTGCGGCGTACGCGCCGCAAACTCTTCCGAGGGGCTCTTTGCGGTTGATACCGCAAAATCGGCGGGGGGTGGCGCAGTGGGTGGAGGCGGATTTTTTGAAATCGTCCAGCAAAGCTGGACACCACAACTCCTATCTCCTATCTCATATCTCATATCTCCACTCTCGTAAAAGGGCCGCGGACGGCCGGGCTGTCTGCGGCCCTTCTACGAGCCTATGCGGCGGGCGGGGGCGGAAGTATACCATTTTTCAACAAAAAAACTTCCCCGTTTTTGGGCAACCCTACGAATTTGCAAAAACCGGAGAAAATCCCATCAAAAAACCCCCTCCGGGGGGATTTTTGACTTGCTTTTTGGCGGCAGTTTTGCTAAAATACAAGTATCATTTTGTTAAAAGTGTAACAAAATACCCAAAAGTTGAGACAACCAAGAGAAAGGAGCGTTTGAAAGCGGAAAACCTTTCGCTTTCGGCAAAGTCGTTATGAATCTGATCACTGTCGAACAAATGGAAGCCGCAACCCAGCGCCTTCTGGAGAACGGCGCCAAGGTCGGCGCGGACTCCTGGCAGCAGCGCGTGAAGAACCAGACTCCCCACTGTAAGTTCGGTGAGGAGGGCGTTTGCTGCCGCATCTGCTCCATGGGCCCCTGCCGCGTCACCCCCAAGGCCCCCCGCGGCATCTGCGGCTGCGACGTCCACGGCATCGTGGCCCGGAACTACCTGCGCTTTACCGCCGGCGGCTCCGCCACCCACTCCGACCACGGCCGCAGCATCTGCCACACCCTCTATGGCACCAGAGAGGGCGGCAACTACACTGTCAAGGACCCCGAGAAGCTGAAGAGAATCGCCGGCGAGTGGGGCATCGAGACCGAGGGCAAGGACATCTATGATCTGGCCCACGAGGTGGCTGAGACCGCTCTGATGGAGTACGGCAAGCCCTTCGGCATCCAGCGCTTCCTCTCCCGCGCTCCCGAGCATACCCAGAAGCTGTGGCACGACGCGGGCATCGAGCCCCGGGCCATCGACCGCGAGGTCTCCCAGTCCCTGCATATGACCCACATGGGCTGCTCCTCCCTGCCGGAGGCCCTGATCCGCCAGTCCCTGCGGGCCGGCCTCAGCGACGGCTGGGGCGGTTCCATGTGCGGCACCGAGTTCTCCGACGTGCTCTTCGGCACCCCCAAGCCCGTGGATACCACTGCCAACCTCGGCGTTATGGAGAAGGACATGGTGAACATCGTGGTCCACGGCCACGACCCCTCCCTCTCCGAGATGATCGTGTTCTATGCCCAGGACCCCGAGATGATCGCTCTGGCCAAGGAGAAGGGCGCCAAGGGCATCAACATCTGCGGCGTCTGCTGCACCGCCAACGAGGTGGCCATGCGCCACGGCATCCCCATGGCCGGCAACTTCCTCCAGCAGGAGAACGTGGTCCTCACCGGCGCCTGCGAGGCCATCGTGGTAGATGTGCAGTGCATCTTCCCCGCTCTGGGCCCCCTCTCCAAGTGCTTCCACACCAAGTTCATCACCACCTCCGAGATCGCCCGGATGCCCGACAGCGAGTTCATCCACTTTGACGAGGAGACCGCCGGCGACAACGCCAAGGCCATCGTCCGTATGGCTGTGGAGAATTTCACCAACCGCAATCAGGATCTGGTACATATCCCCGACATCAAGACCAACGCCACCGTGGGCTACTCCTTGGAGGCCATCAAGAAGTGCCTGGACGGCGTCACCAACACCCAGGTGGACATCACCGGCACCACCAAGCCTCTGGTGGAGTGCGTCCAGTCCGGCGTGCTCCGGGGCGCTGTGGCCATGGTCGGCTGCAACAACCCCAAGGTCCGCCCCGACACCGCCCACATCGAGCTGATGAAGAAGATGCTGGCCAACGATATCCTGATCGTTGTATCCGGCTGCGCCGCCCAGGCCGCCGCCAAGTCCGGCCTGCTGGACAAGGAGGCCAAGGAGCTCTGCGGCGACGGCCTCAAGCGCGTGTGCGAGCTGGTGGGCATTCCCCCGGTGCTGCACATGGGCTCCTGCGTGGACATCTCCCGCATGATGGTCCTGGCCAGCGACATCGCCAAGGACTCCGGCTGGAACATCTCCCAGATCCCCCTGGTGGGCTGCGCCCCCGAGTGGATGAGCGAGAAGGCCGTCTCCATCGGCAACTACGTGGTGGCCACCGGTATCGACACCTTCTTGGGCGTTGACCCCTACACCAAGGGTTCCTCCGAGGTTACCGAGCTCCTCCAAGGCGAGCACGGCATCAAGGACTGGGTGGAGGCCAAGTACACCGTGGAGCTTGACATCGAGAAACTGGGCGACCGCATGATCGAGGCCATCGAGGCCAAGCGCGTTGCTCTCGGCATCTAAGAGATTTCGTCAAAAGTCTGCGGGCTTTTGACGGGGGGGCAGGACATCGCTACGGCGATGCCGCAGCGTTAAGAAAATATGCCAGTGGCATATTTTTAGCGTAGGCCGCAGCGGCTGTGCCGCGAGGATGGCACTACGGCAAGGACGACCCTGACCGGCCCCCACACACCGCATAATCAGGAAAAGAGGATTCCCCATGAAAGTAGCCATTACTGGCAAGGGCGGGGTGGGCAAAACCACCTTCGCCTCCACCCTCTGCCGGCTGTACGCCGACGAGGGACGCAAAGTCCTCGCCGCCGACGTGGACCCCGACGCCAACTTGGGACTGGCCTTAGGGCTCACCGAGGAAGAGGTCAATTCCATTGTCCCTGTGTCCAAAATGAAGGAGCTGGCCAAGGAGCGCACCGCCGCCAACGCCTCCAACACCTTCTATAAATTAAATCCCGAGGTCTCCGACCTGCCCGACGCCTTGAGCCGTGATGTGAACGGCGTCAAGCTCTTGGTGATGGGCACCGTGGACACCGGCGGCACCGGCTGTGTCTGCCCGGAGCATGTGATGCTCAAGGCCATCCTCTCAAACCTTGTCTTCCGCAAGGACGACGTGGTGGTCATGGACATGGAGGCCGGCCTGGAGCACTTGGGCCGGGGCACCGCCAGCGTCATGGACCAGTTCATCGTGGTCATTGAGCCGGGGGCCCGCAGCGTGCAGACCTACCAGCGGATCAAGGAGCTGGCGAGAGACATCGGCGTGACCAAGGTTCAAGTGGTGGCCAACAAGGTCCGCCACCAGCAGGACGAGGACTTCATCCGGGAGCGGATTCCCGAGGAGGATCTTTTAGGTGTCATCCACTATAACGCGGACGTGATCGAGGCCGACCGCAGCGGGAAGTCCCCCTACGACTTCAGTGCCGCGGCGGTGGAGGAGATCCGGGCCATCAAGGCGAAGATGGACGCCGCGGAGGATGACCGCCAGTGATGTGCTGTATCATTTAATACTGAGAGCATCGTAAGGAGTGAAATATCGTATGAAAACATTGTTCCAAAGAGTATTCGACGGCAATGACGCGATGTACGCCTTGGCTGTCAAGGCCGTGGACGAGGCGATGGCCAAATTAGGCGCCGACGCCCCCGCCACCTTCGGTGACACCGCCTACAGCCTGCCCTGTCTCTACGCCATGACCGGCAAGAAGGTGGCCACCGTGGGCGAGGCCAAGGAGGCCTTGGAGACCACCATCAAGGACTTCATGACCCGCAATAACCGCACCAAGGACATCTTCACCTCCGGCGTGGCCACCGCCCTCTCCGCCGAGATGATCGAGCTGATGAAGTGGGCCACCCACGGCGGCTGCCCCTATGAGGAGCCTGTCATGGGCCACTTCACCGACGCGCAGGTCCGTGAGTTAGGCGTGCCTCTGGTCACCCGTGACATCCCCGGCGTGGCCGTCATCATCGGCGCCGCCCCCTCCGCCGAGGAGGGCGTGGAGCTGGTGAAGGAGTACCAGTCCCAGGGTATCTTTGTCACCTTAGTGGGCGGCATCATCGACCAATGCATCGAGAAGGGTGTGAAGCTGGGCTTCAACGTCCGCTGCGTGGCCTTGGGCCGTGACCTCTCCAGCGTGGCCCACGTGGTCAGCGTGGCCCTCCGCGCCGCCATCATCTTCGGCTCCACCGAGCCGGGCAACTACGAGGCCATGTGGCGCTACACCATGGACCGCGTGTTTGCCTTTGTCAACGCCTACGCCCCCGTGGACGACA
>CANDEH010000136.1 GCA_947383645.1 uncultured Clostridia bacterium
GCTAAAGTCCGCCAGCGCCGGACCCCTAAGCGCGCTTTTGCCTACTTTTCTCGCGTGAGAAAAGTAGGTCGCCCCGGGGGGCGAAACTCCCCGTCCCCCCCGCCGCGGGCCCCGCGGCGACACCCCACGCTGCGGAAAAAACATTTGACATTGCCATATTTTCGTCTATAATCCTAATTACTGCCTCCCCCCAGCGGGGGAAAAGCGGCAAAACCAGGGAAGGAAAAAACAGCCATGGATTTCAACAATCTGGCCTCCTTCGGCGTATTTTTAACCACCCTGCTGTCCATGCTGACCATGCCCCTGGTGGCGATTTTTCTGCTGTGAGGCGCGGGAGGCGGAGACAACAGGAGAGCCTGCCGCGAAGCAGATCGCGGCGGGCTCCTTTGCACCCCTATATGCCTGCAAAAAATTCCCCCAGCTCCCTGGCCAGGGCCTCCGGAGCGTCCAGATTCACCTCGTGCCCCGCGCCGGGGAGGAGGGTCAGACGGGCCCGGGGAATGCGCTCCGCCAGCTGGCGGGCGGCGGTCCTGTTGGCCCGGTCCCGCTCTCCGCAGAGGATCAGCGCCGGACAGGCCACGCGGGACAGGTCCCCCTCGAAGTTCAGCGCCAGCATGGAGCGTGTGAGGCGGATCATCCCCTCCCGGGAGAAGCCGGTGTTTTGAAAAGCGGCGGCAGGCGCCAGACGAAAGACAGCGTTTTGAAACCGCAGGAGAGCCCTTGGCATTTTGTACTGCGCGCCGATCAGCGTCAGGGAGCAGACGGCCTCCGGGTGTCCGATGGCGTAGTGGAGGGCGAGGACGCCGCCCAGGGAGAGACCGCAGAGGTGGAAGGGTTCCCGCACATCGCGGCAAAAGCCGTCCACCGCCTGATAGAGGGCGGCGTAGGAGGGCTGACAGACCGTGAGGTCGGGACAGAGACAGTCCACGCCGCCGGGCAGGGCCGCTGCGGCGGCGTCCCAGGCGGCGGGGGTCTGGCCCAGGCCGTGCAGCAGTACCAGTTTCATGACGTGCATCTCCTTTTCCGTGGATGACTGCGATTATAGCAGACCCCGCGCCCGGACGCAAGCCGCGCCGGATATAGTCCCTTTTTCGTGTGAGAAACGCTTCTGCCATTTCCCCTCGTCAAAATGGCAGAACGGAGCGCGAGCCATTCTGGATCGCGGTCCAGGAAATCAAACCTGTTATTTCGCGGTGAGAACGTACTCAAAAGGATCATTCAGGTGATAGCGCCGCATAATGCTGTTTTCCAGTTCAAAATAAGCGGTCAGGTCATCCGGCTGCGCAGGTACTCCTTTTTCCCAGTACATCTCGCCATAATAGAGGAGCATAGCCCAGTAGTAGGGATATTCATGACCCAACAATCCGGCGTCCATGACACTTGAAATCGGTTCAGCAAGGTGGGACTGCGCTACTGTTTCAGATGCGTTTTTGTATGAAATGCCTGTATAATGCGTTAACAGGTGCTTTATCAATTCGCAAAAGCTGTATTGGTTCACGACGATCCGATTGCCGCCATCTTCTAAGATAACGCCATCTTTCAGCATAAGCTAATCTCCTCACAATTTCCCATTTGTTGAACCAATCCTACCATGAGCGGGGATTCAGGTCAAGGAGCTGTCGGTGAAATCGCTGGCGGCTACGGCTGCCGGCACGAAAGGAAAAGGGAGAGGAAATTGCGGAGGCGCCTCCGACGTTTTGACGGGGAGAGCGGGGAGACCGCGAAAACCCGTCTGGGCCGATTTCGTCAGATCCCTGTCCAAGATTTGTGTTGCTGACAGCTATTGTTCAAAAGTATTCGTCAAAACACCGAAATCGGGCGGTCACCCTTGCATGGTGACCGCCCGATAAACTGGGAGTTATTTTTCATGATGGTACCATATCCATTTATCAAGGCGATAAAAAATTTCGCCTAAAAATAGAAAGACTATTATAAAAACAAATCACCTCAACAGCCCAAAAACGGATGACACCACATATCCCAACGTCCCACAAACCACTAAAGCAATAACAACTATCAGCAATCTTTGAATATATTTCATAACAGCATCTCCTGTAATTCCCATTTGTCTTTCTGATTATAGCATGGCACAGACGTCCCGGCAATTCGTTTTTATGGAATTGCCGAAGTTTCAGCCAGCAACAGAAATCTTGAACAGGGACTTCGCCAGTCCTTCCTTTACTTTGTCCACATTCCATGGTATAATAGCCGCAGAGCGGCTATTATACTTTATTTAAGCCATTTTTTCGCCGCTGATAAGGCAACAAAAAATGGCTCATTCTACTATTCCAGCTGCGTTTTATTTATAGTATTATAAATTATATAATCTCCAGAAAAGCGAGATACCGCTGTCTTTTGTGGGAGGGAAATGACTTGAACAAGAAACTGACCCGCCTGATCGAGCCCAATATCCAGCCGGCTATCATCTGCCTGAGCCTGTTTGTGGTGCTGGCTATCCCCTTCCAGCCGGTGCTGGCCCTGGCGGAGGCCGCGCTGACGCTGATTCTCTACATCTTCATGCAGCACGCCGCCAAAAAGCGCAAGCAGAACCTTCTCCAGTACATCAACGGTCTCACCGGCGGGGTGGACTCCGCCAGCAAGAACGCCATCCTCAACGCCCCCCTGCCCATTCTGGTCTTCCGGGCGGACACCCAGGAGGTGATCTGGAGCAACGACAACTTCCTCCAAATTGCCGGTCAGAGTGACGAGCTGTTCTTCAATATCCGCCTGGGGGAGCTGATCCCCGGCTTCAGCTGCCAGTGGCTTTTGAACGGGGAGAAGGTGTGTCCCGACCGGGTGCACCTCAACGGCCGGCTCTATCAGGTCTTCGGCTCGGCCAACCGGGTCAGCGGCCGGGCCGTGGGGGAGAACCTCCTGGTGACCACCTACTGGATGGACATCACCGACACCGCCCAGATCTGCGACCGCTTCGCCGAGAGCCGCCCGGTGGTCAGCATCCTGATGATTGACAACTACGAGGAGCTGATGAAGGCGGGGGGCGAGGCCGCCCGCTCCTCCGTCCTGGCCCAGATCGACGAGAAGATCAACGCCTGGGTGGAGGGGAAGAACGGCCTCCTCCGCAAGTACGACCGGGACCGCTACCTCTTCGTCTTCGAGGAGCAGTTCTTTGAGGACATGGTGGAGGAGAAGTTCTCCATTCTGGACGCCGTCCACTCCGTCACCAGCGCCGACGGGGTCACCGCCACCCTCTCCATCGGCATGGGGAAGGACGGCGACACCTTTGACCAGCTCTTCACCAGCGCCAACAAGTGCATTGAGATGGCCCTCAGCCGGGGCGGCGACCAGGCGGTGGTCCGGGACAGCATCGACTTCCAGTTCTACGGCGGCCGGAGACAGTCGGCGGAGAAGCGGACCAAGGTGAAGAGCCGGGTGATGGCCAAGGCCCTGGGCGACCTGGTCAGCGACGCCAGCGAGGTCTACGTCATGGGCCACGAGTACGCAGACATGGACGCGGTGGGGGCCGCCGCCGGCATCTGCTGCGTGGCAAGAAAGCACCACAAGCGGGTGCGCATTGTACTGGATCTCAATAACAACAACGCCAACCCCCTGGTCCACCGGCTCCAGACCATGCCGGAGTATCAGGATCTGTTCATCTCCGGCTCCGACGCCTTCGTCCACGCCCAGCCCGGGGCCCTCTTGGTGGTGGTGGACACCAACCGCCCGGACATGGTGGAGTCCCGGCAGCTGCTGGATACCTGCAACCGGGTGGCGGTCATCGACCACCACCGCCGGGCCGCCACCTACATCGAGAACGCGGCGCTGAACTTCCACGAGCCCTACGCCTCCTCCGCCAGCGAGCTGGTGACGGAGCTGCTGCAATACCTGGTGGACTCCTCCGACCTCCTGCGAGGCGAAGCGGAGGCCCTTTTGGCCGGCATGGTGCTGGACACCAAGAATTTCACCCAGCGCACCGGCAGCCGGACCTTTGAGGCGGCGGCCTTCCTCCGCCGGGCGGGGGCGGACACCATCGAGGTCAGCCGCCTGTTCCAGAGCGACCTGCACAGCATGGTGGAGCGCTACGACATCATCCGGCAGGCCACCATGTACCGCCAGGACATCGCCGTGGCGGCGGTGAACCGGGAGTGTCCCCGCATCGTGGCCGCCAAGGCCGCCGACGACCTTCTGACTCTGAAGGGCGTCCAGGCCTCGGTGGTGGTCTACCGCAGCGGCGACGGCGTCTCCCTCTCCGCCCGGAGCCTGGGGGACATCAACGTCCAGGTGATCCTGGAGGCCCTGGGCGGCGGCGGCAACAATACCGCGGCCGGCGGCTACATCCCCGGTACCACGGCGGACGTGGTGCGGGAGCAGGTGCTGCGGGCGATTGACAAGTACTTTGAGGAGTAATTTTGAATGAGGAGTTAGGAATTAGGAATTAGGAGTGGATGTGTCCGGCTTCGCCGGACGGTTGAATCGTTCCGCTTCCATTCTGGATGCCAATCCGTCGCCGACAGTATTTCTGATTTCTGACTTCTAACTAAAAAAATGGAGGAACCACAGCGATGAAAGTGATTTTACAGCAGGATGTGAGAGGCCAGGGGAAGAAGGGGCAGATGATCGAGGTGGCCGAGGGGTACGCCCGGAATTTTCTGCTGCCCCGGAAGCTGGCGGTGCCCGCCACCGCTGACGCCATGAATACCATGAAGCTCCAGGAGAAGGCCCGGAGGGCCGAGGAGGCCCGGCAGAAGGCCGAGGCGGAGGCCGTGGCCGAGAAGCTCAAGGGGGCCGTGGTGAAGCTCACCGCCAAGGCCGGCGCCAACGGAAAGCTCTTCGGGGCGATTACCTCCAAGGAGATCAGCGAGGGGCTCTTGAGCCAGCACGGCATTGAGCTGGCCAAGCAGAAGATTGTGGTGGAGGAGCCCATCAAGGCATATGGTACCTATGAGTTGAAAGCCAAGCTGGGCTTTGAGATCAGCGGGACGGTGTATGTGGTGGTTGCTGAGGAGAAGTAAATTCTTTTGATGGTTTTGCGCGCCGCCGCGGCGCGGGGGAATCCGCCGCGTCCCGCGGCGGGGACGGGGGACGGGGAGTTTCGCCCCCCGGGGCGAG
>CANDEH010000137.1 GCA_947383645.1 uncultured Clostridia bacterium
CCCCGTAGGGCACCGCCCAGTAGCTCTCCAGCCCCCGGAAGTGGTCGATGCGGATTTGGTCAAAGAGCTTGGAGGCCCCCTCCACCCGGCGGATCCACCAGCCGAAGCCGTCCTTCTGCATCTTCTCATAGTCGTAGAGGGGGTTTCCCCAGAGCTGGCCGTCGGGGGTGAAGTAGTCCGGGGGCACGCCGGCCACCGCCCTGGGCCGCCGCTCCTTGTCCAGCTGGAAGAACTCCGGTTCCGCCCACACGTCGGCAGAGTCCATGGCCACATAGATGGGCAGATCCCCGATCACCTGGATGCCCAGGGAGTTGATGTAGGTCTTCAGCGCGCTCCACTGCCGGAAGAAGAGGTATTGGAGGTAGGTAAAAAACTGCACGTCCTCCCGCAGCTTCTCCCGGCAGGCGGCCAGGGCAGACGGCTTGCGCAGGCGGATATCCTCGTCGGGCCAGTCCAGCCAGCTCCGCATGCCGAAGTGCCGCTTGAGGGCCATAAAGAGGGCGTAGTCCTCCAGCCACGGGTTCTCGCCGGCGAACTGCTCCACCGCCTCCCGATCCCGGGCATAGCCCTTTTCATAGGCCAGATGCAGCACGGCAAAGCGGGACTCGTAGATCTTCCCGTAGTCCACGTACCGGGGGTTGGTGCCCCAGTTGATCTTTTGCAGCCTGGCCCGGCTGAGGAGGCCGTCCTTCACCAGCAGGTCCAGGTCGATGAAGTAGGGGTTGCCGGCGAAGGTGGAGAAGCTCTGGTAGGGGCTGTCCCCGTAGCTGGTGGGGCCAAGGGGGAGGACCTGCCAGCAGGACTGGCCGGCCCTTTTCAGCTGGTCTGCGAAGCGGTAGGCCGCCGCGCCCAGGGTCCCGATCCCGTAGGGACTGGGGAGGGAGGAGATCGGCATCAGGATGCCGCCGCTGCGTTTCATGGTTTAATCACGCTCACTTTTCCTTTAACTTTTTGGGGAGGCCCCGTTTGAAAGATGACGGAATGCCCGACAGCGGGGGACTTTTTTGTCAGGCGTTGCAGCGATAGCCGAAGGATATAGAATCGCAAGATAGATGGGTGTGGCAGGGAAGATCAACGTGGAGTGGCGGGAAAAGACCCGTTGGTTGGACGTTTTGACATTTTTCAAACAGGGCTCGATATGCCATCTCTATCTTAGCCTCTGCGCCGGGGGCTGTCAATCGTTTTTTCGTCAGGCGCTGCAAAAGCAGACGCTGCAAAAGCAGCGCCTGCGAATCTTATTGGGCGGTTTCGTCCTCCCGCTTCTGCCGGCGGCGGCAGATACTCCGGTATATCCAGACGCCCGCCCCGCTCACCAGCAGCGTGGCGCCGAACACCACAGCGGCAAACAGGTACTTTTTCTCCCCCATGGCGTCTCCGCCGGCGGTGGAGGTTACGATGGAGGGAATCCGCGCGATCACCACGATCCATACCCAGTGGGAGAAGCGGATATCCGTCAGCCCCACAAAGTAGGACAGCAGGTCCTTGGGGGTGCCGGGGATAAGCATCGCCAGGAAGATCAGCAGGTTCCGCCGCCGGTCGTCGTGCAGGAAGCGGAGGGATCGGATATCCTTCCGGGGGAAGAATACCTCCACCAGCCGCACGCCGAACCGCCGCACCAGGGCGAAGACCAGAACGCTGCCGAGGGTGATGCCGAGAAGACACAGCAGCGTCCCCTCCCAGAAGCCGAAGGCGTAGCCTGCGCCGATCTCCAGGGGCTCGCCGGGGATGATGGCAATGACCACCTGGAGCACCACCATGCCCACAAAGACCAGCCGTCCCCGAAAGCCGTGGGTATCCACCCAGCTGCGGAAGAGCTCCGGCGTCCGGACCAGGCGGATCATGGGACGGCCGATCACCCAGGCCGCCAGAAGGGACAGCAGAAGAAACGCGGCAAAGGAGAGGCCGGCCAGCCACTTCTGCTGCCGCCCGGTCAGCTCCCTGTGACGCCTGTCCAAATGTTTCGCCTCCCCGCTGTGAAATGTCGCAGGCTTAGTATACCGCAGAGCGGGAAGAAAGACAATAAGATGACGGATTAAGTTATTTTAAAGATTTTATTAAGGAAGGACTGATTCAATCGGTGTGTGCGGAGACTTATTCCGTGCTTCCTCAGGCGCCGCCATTGAGCGCCGCGGCGGGGCCGTCCGCAGGAACCGGCGGCGGACAGGAAAAAAACATTGCGGGATGGGAAACATTCTGGTAAAATAGGAAAAGAGTGCGAAAGATTTGCATGGTGCAGGGGGAGTGCCGCCTATGAATGGACTGGACCAGGAGAACGCATGGATGGAACATATTTTGAATCTGCTGAGCGCCCTGGGGAATGGCGGCGGCAGCTTGTCGGAGCAGGAGCGGCAGACGGCCCGGGAGATTGCCCGGTTCATTGACGAGATGCCCGGGGGCTTTCTGATCTACCGGGCGGAGGGCGATGAGGAGATCATACACGCCAACCGCGCCCTGCTGCGCATCTTCCGCTGCAACAGCATGGAGGAGTTCCGCGCCCACACGAAGAACTCCTTCCGGGGCCTGGTCTGTCCGGAGGATCTGGAGGCGGTGGAGCGGACCATCTGGGAGCAGATCGCCGAGAGCCGGTACGATCTGGACTATGTGGAGTACCGCATCGTCACAAGGGACGGGGAGGTGCGGTGGATTGAGGACTACGGCCACTACCTCTACAGTCCCTCCATGGGCGGCGTGTTCTACGTATTTTTGGGCGACGCCACGGAGAAGCGCAGCCGCCAGATCCGGGAGCAGGGCGACCTGCTGCGGGAGAAGGAGGAGAAGATCCAGAGCATCATCGCCCGCTACGACCGGGAGCGCACCACCGTCGACCAGGAGTACCTGCGCCGCCTGCGGGTGATCGAGGGGCTGAGCATCAACTACGAGTCCATCCTCTACGCCGACATGGACAAGGACAAGATCCTGCCCTACCGCCTGAGCCGCCGGACCAAGGTGCTCTTTGAGGAGCGGTTCCAGCGCAAGCCCTTCGCCTGGTACGTCTCCGCCTATGTGGACCGCTGGGTCCACCCGGAGGACCGGACCCTGGTGTCCAGAGTGACGGCGCCGGACTATATCCGGGAGAAGCTCGGCGAGAACAGCACCTACTATGTCAACTACCGCGTGGTGGTGGACGGCGAGATTCAGTATTTGCAGCTGCGCATTGTGCGCGTGGGCCATCGGGACCACGCCTCCCAGATTGTCATGGGCTACCGCCGGATGGATGAGGAGCTGCGCCGGGAGATGGAGCAGACCCGCGTGCTGACGGAGGCGCTGGAGAACGCCAAGCTGGCCATCACCGCCAAAAACACCTTCCTCTCCAACATGTCCCACGACATGCGCACCCCCCTCAACGCCATCTCCGGCTTCGCGGCTCTGGCCCGGAAGAACCTTGGCGATCCGGCTGCTGCCGGGGAGTATCTGGACCGGGTGGAGGCCTCTGCCCGCCAGCTTTTGGAGCAGATCAACCACGTGCTGGAGCTGGCCTGGACGGAGACCCGGGAGGACGGCGCCACAGAGACCCTGTGCGATCTCCGGGAGATTATGCAGCAGGTCTACGACTTCCTGCTGCCCCAGGCGGAGGAGAAGGGGATTGCCTTCTCCTTCCGCCATGAGCTTGCGCCCCACAGCGGCGTCTATGGGGATGAGGAGAAGCTGTCGCAGCTGGTGATGTACCTGGTGAACAACGCCGTCACCTACACCGGGCAGGGCGGCTCTGTCACCATGTCCCTCAGCGAGGGGGAGGAGCTGCCCGGAAAGCGGCGGCGCTATCAGCTCGTCGTGGCGGACACCGGCGTGGGCATCAGCGAGGAGTTCCTCGCCAGCATTTTTGAGCCCTTTACCCGGGAGAAGAACACCACCCTCTCCGGCGTCCACGGCATCGGCCTGGGACTGACCATCGTCAAGAGCATTGTGGACAAGATGGGCGGCACAATCGACGTGGAGAGCGCCGTGGGCCGGGGGAGTACCTTCACTGTGACGCTGTGCCTCCAGGCCCAGGGGGCCCCGGCCAAAACCGGGACGAACCTGCCGGGCTACTCCATACAGCCCCAGAAGATCCTTCTGGTGGAGGACAATGCGCTGAATCTGGAGATTGAGACGGAGCTCCTGTCGGATCTGGGCTTCACCATCGACACCGCTGTCAACGGTCAGATTGCCGTGGAGAAGGTCAGAGCCTCCGCCGTGGGGGAGTATGATCTCATCCTGATGGATATCCAGATGCCGGTGATGGACGGCTGGGAGGCGGCCCGGGCCATCCGCAGCCTCCCCAACAGCGTCCTGGCGGGGATCCCCATGATCGCGCTGTCGGCAAACTGCTTTTTGAGCGATGTACAGCACTCCCTGGACTGCGGAATGGATGCCCATCTGGGGAAACCGATTGATATTCCGCTCCTGCTGAAGACGATTCAGGAGGTGACCCAGGGGCGGGCGTAGGCCCAAAAAACGCAGCGTCCCCCTGCGGAAGCGCAGTGCTTTTCACTGTGCTCCGCAGGGGGACGTTTCATTTCACAGAGGCGTTCTCCGCCTCCCTTTTGCCGCTTCTCAAGTTAATCGACGATACCACTCGCAGCGGCGGGGAGGCGGGGGAAAGCCCTGGGCGCGTCTTCTTACGCCAGCTGAGGACCGGCGGGAACCAGGGCCTTGCCGGCGGGGTTGCCCTCATACTTGGCGAAGTTCTTGACAAACCGCTGGGCCAGATCCCGGGCCTTCTCCTCCCACTGACCGGCGTCGGCGTAGGTGTCGCGGGGATCCAGAATGGCGGGGTCCACGCCGGGCAGGGCGGTGGGCACCTCCAGATTGAAGTAGGGGATCTTCTTGGTGGGGGCCTCCAGAATCGCGCCGGAGAGGATGGCGTCGATGATGCCGCGGGTGTCCTTGATGGAGATGCGCTTGCCGGTGCCGTTCCAGCCGGTGTTCACCAGGTAGGCCTTGGCGCCGGACTTCTCCATCTTCTTCACCAGCTCCTCACCGT
>CANDEH010000138.1 GCA_947383645.1 uncultured Clostridia bacterium
CGGGCCGCGCTCGGCCCGGACCTTTTTTTCGGGAATCGGCCCAAGGGCCGCTTCCCGAAAAAAAGCCCCCTCGTCAATCAAATCCTCGTTTGAAATCCAAGGATTTCAAACGAAAACCCTATTCCCCAAACTCGATTGAAATCCGCAGATTTCAATCGAATCCCTAAAACCCCGAGGCCCCATAGTTGCTCAGCACTCTTGCACTGGGATCGTCCACATCGCAGCCCTTCCAGGATTTGTTGGGCATCCAGAAGTCCGCCACCATTCCCGCCTGACCGGGGTAGAACTTTTCAAAAATCTCCCGGTAGAGCAGCGACTCCTTGGTGAAGGGTTTGGCGTGGTAGGCGTACTGCTCCGCAATCTCCCGCCAGCCGTCGCCGTAGGTCCGCTCGGCGTGGGCCTTCAGATCGTCCACCAGGGAGTGGCCCACGGCGTCGGAGAAGGCGGCCTTCTCCCGCTGGAGGATGCTCTCCGGCAGCCAATCCCCCTCGAAGGCCCGGCGGAGGAGGTACTTGCCCTTGCCGTAGATGTTTACCTTCTTGCTGGGGTCCACGCTCATCACGTACTCCACAAAGTCCAGGTCCCCGAAGGGCACCCGGGCCTCCAGGCTGTTCACGGAGATGCACCGGTCCGCCCGGAGCACGTCGTACATATGCAGCTCCCGGATCCGCTTCTCGCTCTCGGCCTGGAAGGCGGCGGGGCTGGGGGCGAAGTCTGTATATTTATACCCGAACAGCTCGTCGCTGATCTCCCCGGTGAGGAGCACCCGGACGTCGCTCCGCTCATGGATGGCCCTGCACATCAGGTACATCCCCATGCTGGCCCGGATGGTGGTGATGTCGTAGGTGCCCAGGGTGTACACCACCGTCTCCAGGGCCTCCAGCACGTCCTCCTCGGTGATGTAGATCTCGTGGTGATGGCTGCCGATGTGCCGGGCCACCTGCCGGGCATACTTCAGGTCGATGGCGTCGGTGGACATGCCCACGGCGTAGGTCTCGATGGGCCTGCCCAGAAGGCGGGCGGCGATGGAGCACACCAGGGAGCTGTCCAGGCCCCCGGAGAGGAGGAAGCCCACAGGCACGTCGGCGTCCAGCCGCTTCTCCACGCCGGCGATGAGCTTCTCCCGAATCTTCCGGCAGACGGCGCCCAGATCGTCCCGGCACACCTGGGCCACCCGGGTCATGTCCCGGTAGCAGGTAAACTGCCCGTCCATGTAGTAGTGCCCCGGGGGGAAGGGCTTGATCTCGTCCGCCAGCCCCACCAGGTTTTTGGGCTCGCTGGCGAAGAGCAGCCCGCCGGTTTTGCTCTCAGCGTAATACAGGGGCCGGATGCCGATGGGGTCCCGGGCGGCGATGAACTGATCCGTGGCCGCATCGTAGAGCACCAGGGCGAACTCCGCGTCCAGCATCCGGAACATCTCCGCGCCGTACTCCCGCCACAGGGGGAGGAGGATCTCGCAGTCGCTGTCGCTCTGGAAGGCGTAGCCCTTGGCACTCAGCTCCTCCCGCATCTTCCGGAAACCGTAGAGCTCCCCGTTGCAGACCACGGCGCTGCCGTCGCTGGCGGTGAAGGGCTGCATCCCCTCCGGGTGGACGCCCATGATGGCCAGGCGGTGGAAGAACAGGGTCCCCGGTCCCACGTCCATCACTCTGGTGTCGTCGGGGCCCCGGCTGGCGGTCCTGGCAAAGGCGGCGAGCAAGGTCTCCCGATCCATGTCCCGCTTGGTATAACCCATAATTGCGCACATAAAAAGCACCTCCGAATTGTCGCCGACGCCTAAAATAGTAACTACTTTAGGACGAATCGTCGGAATCCGCGGTGCCACCTAATTTGCCGCTTGCGCAGCCACCTTCAAGCTCTATCAAGCTCTACAGCTGTAACGGGCTGATCCCGTCTTCCCTACTAAGCGCGCTCACTTTTGGGGTCGAGGCTCAGAAGTGTTATTCGCCGGAGCTCCGCCGCGGGGTTTCCACTCTCCCCCGCTCACTGTGGGTGATCTCACCGGCTACTTCTCTTCCTCAAGGCCGTTGCCTGCGGACCTTGGCGCTCTGCGCCGCCGCCCGTCTGTTCCCCAGCCACTAACCGGCCGGGAAAATTTATGGGCGTATCATACTCCCCCTCGGGCCATTTGTCAAGAGGAATTTTTCAAATTTCGTGAAAATTTATGCATCCTTCCGGCGCTCACAGCTCCAGGCGCATTCGGATGTGGGGGATGCCGTCCTCCAGAAACTCCTCCGAGACCGCCTGAAAACCGGCCTTCTCGTAGAGCCGGCGGGCGTAGACCTGGGCCTCCAGGACGACGCTCTCCGCGCCGAACTCCTCCCGGGCGGCCCGGATGCCGGCGGCCAGGATCCTGCTCCCCAGGCCCTGCCGCCGCCGGACGGCGATGACCCGGCCAATGGACACCTCGTCAAAGTTCACGCCCTTCGGGAGGACGCGGAGGTAGGCCAGGATCTCCTCCCCCTCCTGAAGCCAGAGGTGGCAGGCGAAGACATCCGCGGTGTCCACCTCCTGATAGGGGCACTGCTGCTCCACCACAAAGACCGCCACGCGGAGCTGGTAGAGCTTTTGCAGCTCCGCGGTGGTAAGCTGAGAAAAATGTTTTTGGATCAGTTCCATATGGGACCTCTCTCCGTTGGATTTCGCCCTGTTATGATATCACAGGATGGCGGGAATAGCAAGAGAAAGTGGCCGGCAGCACGCCAAGGCGGGGCTCACTGCCCGATAAACGGAAAGCTGCTTATCTCAAATTATAAAAATTGTAGTTATCCCGGAATAGTACTGTGGTATCTTTAATCAGCTGTATTCGCACGCTTTCTGATAAATGGGAGTAATGCAGCTGTTCTTGAATTTCTGCTACCCAATGTTCTACAACCGGGTGCAAAGGAACCACATCAAAATATTGTTTTGTCTCCTTTTCACCGCGTTTTCTACAGGCCCTTCCATATTCGGAATATGCCTTGCTGACACAGACCAGATACTCTTTTACTGCCTGAATATCTTCTTCGCTTAATGTCGAAAATTGCGTCTGCATATATGAATTTGTGATGACCCTATGCCTGTCTGTATGAATTTTTTCATGGCATTTTACAAAAAATTGCATAACATAAGTATCAATATCTCCCCGAATGCCATCCATAATCTTTTGCAATTCCTCCGGGTCATTTTTACATCTGTGCCATCCGGTATTTGCGTCATAGTGTTGCTTCCCAGTAATCAGAACGCCTATGTCCGTGCCATAGCCGACAGTACACCACGGGATTCCTTTCCATGATTTATTGTAGCATGAGGCAACTTCTGTAATAACAAGGGAAACGACTCCCTCGAAAAATTCCCGCTGCATGACGATATGGTCATAAATGCCATCCGGGTTTTCTCTTCGAAACGCATAGAACTGACTGTCGCCGCCTTCAAATATGAAATCCGGAAACCACCTGTGCATATAATCAACAAGACTTCTTTTAATGGGTATGCATTTCTTGCTTGGCATATTTTTCACTCTCGATCCCGATTTGTCAAGCCGATTGTATCACGAACCACTTCCTATTGCAAGAAGCTGTCGGTGAGATCGCCGGCGGTCAAAACTATCGGCACGAAAGAGGACCGGGATCCGCGGGCCGCGCTTGACAGAGGGGATTTTTCGTGCTATAGTAGCACCGCGAAAAGGCGTTGACGGAGACAGAGCTGCGGCGCGGCGGACAGAGAGGGGTACCCTGGCTGGAAGTACCCTGCGCGGCAAGGCGGCGAGACCCCTCCCGAGCCGTCCGCCGAACCCCCTATGGGGCAGTAGACCGGACCGGGCCCTCCCGTTACAGAGGTCACGAGCGGCGGCCGCAGGGCCGCAAGCAGGGTGGAACCGTGGAGCGTATGCTGCGCTTCACCCCTGACAGCATCAGGGGTGAAGCGCGTTTTTGTTTCTCCCCTCAGAAAAGCAAGGAGGAAAAGACTATGTCCGAAGAGAACCTGTACACCTTTGAAAACGAGACCTACCGCAAGACCTACTGGCACACCTGCTCCCACGTGCTGGCCCAGGCCATGAAGCGCCTCCACCCGGAGGTGAAGCTGGCCATCGGGCCCAGCATCGACAACGGCTTCTACTACGACTTCGACACCCCGGAGCCCTTCACTGAGGGAGAGCTGGCGGAGCTGGAGGCGGAGATGCGGAAGATCTGCAAGGAGAAACTGAAGCTGGAGCGCTTCGAGCTGCCCCGGCCCGAGGCCATCAAGTTTATGGAGGAGCGCGGCGAGCCCTACAAGGTGGAACTCATCAACGACCTGCCCGAGGATGCCCACATCTCCTTCTACCGTCAGGGGGAGTTCACGGACCTCTGCGCCGGCCCCCACCTGGACTCCACCGGGCGCATCAAGGGCAACGCCATCAAGCTCACCGCCTGCAACGCCGCCTACTGGCGGGGGGACAGTAATCGGGAGACCCTCCAGCGGATCTACGGCGTCGCCTTCCCCAGGAAGGAGGAGCTGGACGAGTACCTGGCCAAAATTGAGGAGGCCAAGAAGCGGGACCACCGGCGTCTGGGCAAGGAGCTGGGATTGTTCATGCTCCGGGATGAGGGCCCCGGCTTCCCTTTCTTCCTGCCCAAGGGCATGACCCTGAAAAACACTCTGCTGGAGTACTGGCGGCAGGTCCACAAGAAGTACGGCTATGTGGAGATCTCCACCCCCATCATGCTCAACCGCCAGCTGTGGGAGCGGTCCGGCCACTGGGACCACTATAAGAACAACATGTACACCACCGTTATCGACGACGTGGACTTTGCGGTGAAGCCCATGAACTGCCCCGGCGGGATGCTGGTCTACGACAGTGAGCCCCACTCCTATCGGGATCTGCCCCTGCGCGTCGGTGAGATCGGTCTGGTCCACCGCCACGAGCTGTCCGGCGCCCTCCACGGCCTGTTCCGGGTGCGCT
>CANDEH010000139.1 GCA_947383645.1 uncultured Clostridia bacterium
CTTTTCCCGCGTGGGAAAAGTAACTCGCCCCGGGGGGCGAAACCCCCTCCCCCGCTGCGGGGGCCGCAGCAATCACCCCCCCACAAACAACCAAACCAACGCGGAGGAACCCAACTGTGGAAAACCATCCAACCAACGCCCCGCCCAAAAAATACAAAACCGGCGCCTCCGGCGGCGATATAACCCACAATGCCCCGCTCCGGAAAAAGCCGGCGCAGCCAGACACCGGGCCCAACCTCTACGCCGACCACCCGGCGGCCTCCGCCTTTCAGGCGCTCTATACCGGAAAACAGAGAAGAGACGCCAAGGCCTGGCTGGACTACTTCACCTCGCCGGATTTCCTGGAGGTCTACCGGGAGCGGCGGTTTGTCCAGCTCCTGCGGGAGTGCGTTGAGACCTGCGAACAGGCCCCGCCCCGGGAGATGCTGGGCTGGCTCTACGCCGTCTACGGCATTTTTGGCGTAAAGGAGACGTTCATGGACGCCGAACAGAGCCGGGAGCGGGCGGAGATCCGCTTCCAGCTCAGCCAGGGGGCGGACTTCGACGGACTATGCCACATCCTCGCCCTGGCGGCAAGGGGGCCTGTGCCCAAGCAGAGCGTGGGCAACGAATTGGCTGTCCGCATGAGCTTTATGGACTACCGCCGTCTGATGCACCTGAGCTGGAGAGGGGATTGGGCCAACGGCGCCGTGGGGGAGGCCAGCCACATTCTGGGCCGGTATATCCTGGCCTACCTGAAGGAGAAGTGCACCGCCAGGGCCCCCACGGAGTGCGAGCGGCACCCGTCTGGGATGCGCCTGATTACCTTCTTCTACGAGACCCAGCCCCTGCCCGATGCGCTCTACCGGATCGCCTGGGAGAAGTTCGACCTGAAAAACGCCGTGATGGGGCGGCCCGGGGTGCTCTATGGCCGGCTGCGGGAGATCGTGCTGGATCGCCTGCCGGAGATCGCCGGAGAGGCGGCGGAGAGCTTCCGGCAGCTGAAGTCCGACTTCCTTTCCTACGCCGCGGCCTGTTACCGGCGGGGCGGCAGCGACCCGGAGCGGGACCGGGCGGAGACCGACGCCTTCTTTGCCCGGGAGGACCTCCAGCGGGCCCTTCTCAACCGGAGGTTCGTGGAGGAAAACCTTCTGCACAGCTGGGTGGACGAGGACCGGTGCGCCTGCTTTCTCCAGCGGATCAGCGACTTCTATACCGCCCATCCGGAGGCCCCCTTTGCCCAAGAGGTGGTGGAGCGGGCGGCGCTTATGCGCCGGAAACGGGCCCGGCTGGACCGGGATGCGGAGGACCGGGACGCCCCGGCTCCGGAGGGGATACCCCCTCTGACCTGCCGTCCCTTCTTCCGCCACTGGATCAACACCGGCTTCCACACCGCCCGGGACGCGGTCACCGGCGCACCTCTGTCGGCAGTGCTGGCGGAGAGCTTCCCGGTCCAGACGGACTGGAGCCGCCGCTTTCTGAGGGCGGAGACGGACATCCCCGAACCGGTGTGCCTCCCCTGCGCCGTGGACGGCAGGGAGATCACCGTCCGCTTCCACCTGCGCCACATCGACTTTCTGCTGGACGGGGAGATCGTCCCCCGACCCTTCCTGCCCTGGGACGCCCTTGCCGCCCAGCCGGACGGGGATATGCCGCTGTTCCTGCTGCCCTTGGCCCTGTGCGGCGGGGAGCGCTTTGACGAGGTCCGCCGGGACCTGGAGCGCCGTCTGGAGAACACCGCCGCCCCGGAGGAGCTGCGCCGGACCATGGCCGCCTGCCTTGCCGGGCAGGTCTGCCGCCTGCCCTTGCCGGGGACGGTGCTCCGGGACGAGTGCGGCAGGCCCATAGAGCCGATGGATCGGATCCCCTACGAGTGGTTCGCCGAGGATGCGGAGCGGCTCATGGGGTGCAGCTACACGCCGGACAGCCGCGTCCTCTGCCTCTTCGAGCAGACCTCCGCCGGGCGCAAGGAGCAGCCGGAGGGGTACTATGCGGACATCCCCTCCCCGGAGGAGGCGCGGGCGCTGGCGGAGCAGCTCCTTGCCGGCGCGGTGTCCCCCGAAAGGATCTGTGCGGACCGGCTGGAGAACCTGCCCGCGGCGGTGTACGCGGATCCGGACTTTATGGCCATCGCCAGGGAGCCGGACCGCGCCGGGGCGGATATGCCCCGGGAGCTGCTGGGGCCGGCGGTAACCAGAGAGGCCCTTGAGGATCTTTTAACCCATTTCGCCCGGGGCCGGATGCGGCGGCTGGAGCTGAGCTGGCCCACCAGCTTTGCCGGCTGCGACGCCTACGGCTACGAGGCCCGCCGCTCCCTGGTGTTCCTGCGGGAGAACTGCGGATACGCCTGCCTCTATTTCGACGACCGCGCCGCCCAGACCTACGCCCTCATCGCCCAGCCAGAGCTCTACACGGAGACGGACGCCCGGGACGTCGCCTTTGTCCCCTTCCGCCAGAGCCGCCTGTTCGCCCACGACGTCCACCGCAGCTTCTCCACCGTCCGCCGGCACCTGGATACCGTGTTTTCCCAGGCCAGCCGGCCCGACGGCATCCGGCTCCATGAGGGGATGATCTGGAGCTGCGCCGGGGCCATGTGCCACGGGCGGCACAAATACAACCTGGACAAGCTCCTCCTGGGGGGCTTCCCTTTGGATCGCTGTCACAACCGTCTGACGGACAGGTTCTACCTCGACTGCTACCCGGAGGAGGCCGTCTGTGAGGACGAGGCGGGCTGCGTGGAGCGGATACAGATCGGCAACATCAACCGGGACCGGCTGCAGGCGGCCCTGGCCGGATCCATGCAGGGGCGGCTGAAGTCCCTGCGCCTGAGCTGGAGCGGCGGACGGCACGCGGCGGTCTGGCAGGAGAACGGGCGGTATCTGCTGATCTACCTGGACGACAGAACGAGGCGGGCGGCGTTCCACGTGGCGGACACGAGGACCTACATGGACGTTGAGGGAAAGAAGTACCCCAGGGACACCTTCCGGGGCCGGGTGACGCCGGCCTACCTGATCCACAGCGACATAATCGCCCTGCGGGGAGCGCTGGAGCAGCTTCTGGCGTCCATGGAGGCGCCGGAGCGGTTCGTGGACAAATTCGCCGAGTTTGCCGATGAGAAGCCGGTGAAACCCAGGGCGTATGAGGTAGTGCGGGCGGAAATTCTGGGGAGTTAGGCGTCAAAGAGCAAAAACAGGGGAGGGGATGTGCCCGAGCGGCATATCCC
Source organism: uncultured Clostridia bacterium (assembly GCA_947383645.1). GTDB lineage: Bacteria > Bacillota > Clostridia > Oscillospirales > Oscillospiraceae > CAJFPI01. The sequence goes on from CANDEH010000139.1 coordinate 3,203, forward strand.
CTCCCTGTGATTTTGAGGGCGGCTATGTGCGGATATAAGCGCCGGTTTCCCCACGGATTACACGACGTTCTCCATCCGCACAGCCGTCTCCAGGGCGATCTTCATCATGGTGGTAAAGCTCAGCTGGCGTTCCTCGGCGTTCAGCTCCTCCCCGGTGACCAGGTGGTCGCTGATGGAGCACAGGGCCAGGGCCCGCCTGCCCAGGGACGCCGCCACGCAGTAGAGGCCGGCGGCCTCCATCTCCACGGCCAGAACGCCCATCTTCCCCCACTCCATCGTCCGGCCGTCGGCGGCATAGAAGTTGTCGGTGGACACAAGATTGCCCACGGGCATCTCCACCCCCATCTCCCGGGCGGTGGCCACGGCAGTCTCCAGCAGCCGGAAGTCCGCAATGGGGGCAAAGGTTCCCGGCAGGCGGTACTGCTCGGCGAAGCCGGAGTTGGTGCAGGCGGCCTGCGCCGCCACCACGTCCCGGAGCTTCAGCTTCCTGCTGATGGCCCCGGCGGAGCCGATGCGGATGATGTTCTCCACGCCGTACTGACTGTAAAGCTCCGTGGCGTAGATGGCCATGGAGGGGATCCCCATCCCCGAGGCCATCACGCTGAGACGCACCCCCTGATAGGTCCCGGTGTAGCCGTGAATTCCCCGGACGTTGTTCACCAGCGCCGCATCGGTGAGGAACGTCTCCGCGATGAACTTGGCGCGCAGCGGGTCTCCCGGCATGAGCACAGTTCTGGCGAAGTCGCCCATTTTGGCGGAATTGTGAGGAGTAGCCATTGTGATACCTTCCTTTCTCTCGTCTTGTCCACAGTGTGTGTATCCCACCGCAGGCGGGACGTTCTAAAGCAGTTGTGCCGAATCGGGCGGGAGGTATCTCCGCACCCCACTCTCTACCCTTAACGCGCCTCCCTCTCCTGCGCCTTGACGGCCTTGACAATACGGGAGGTTCCCAGGCGCGAGGCCCCCAGACGGAGGAAGTCCTCCGCGTCGGCAAGGGTGGCGATGCCCCCGGCGGCCTTGATCTTCACGTGGGGGGCCACATGGGCGGCGAAGAGCGCCACATCCTTTTGGGTGGCCCCTCCGCCGGCGAAGCCGGTGGAGGTCTTGATAAACTCCGCCCCGGAGTCGGAGACAGTTTTGCACAGGGCGATCTTCTCCTCCTCCGTGAGGAGGCAGGTCTCCACGATGACCTTGAGAACATGGGAGGCGCAGACGGCCTTCACAGCCCGGATCTCCTCCAGAACCCTGTCGTAGCGCCCCTCCTTGGCCCAGCCCACCCGGATCACCATGTCGATCTCCCCGGCGCCGTTTTTCAAGGCGTCCTCCGTCTCGAAACACTTGGCGGCGGTGGTGGCGTAGCCGTTGGGGAAGCCCACCACCGTACAGACGGGGAGGCGGCCTTGCAGGTAGTCCGCGGCCTGGGCCACAAAGCCCGGGGCGATGCACACGCTGGCGCACCCATAGTGCGCCGCGTCGGCGCAGACTGCCTCCACCTGCGGCCATGTGGCGTCTGCGGAGAGGAGGGTGTGGTCCACGGCGGAGAGGATTTTAGAAATTTCCATAAAGCTGTACCTTTCTTTATTATAGACGGGGAGTTTCGCCCCCCGGGGCGAGGTACTTTTCCCACGCGGGAAAAGTAC
>CANDEH010000140.1 GCA_947383645.1 uncultured Clostridia bacterium
TCCTTCACGCGGGTGTCGGGGTTGATCCCCGTCTGCGCCAGGATGTCCTTGGCGCTCTTTCTGCCAATACCGTAGATGTAAGTCAAACCGATCTCGATTCGCTTATCCTTAGGCAGGTCAATACCGGCAATTCTTGCCATAGCTTACAGCACCTCCAATTTCACTTAGCCCTGTCTCTGCTTGTGCTTGGGATTCTCGCAGATGACCATAACGCGGCCCTTGCGGCGAATGATCTTGCACTTTTCACACATGGGCTTGACGGACGGTCTTACTTTCATAGCTTTACCTCCTACTTACTGCGCCAGGTAATCCGGCCGCGGGTCAGGTCGTAGGGACTCATCTCCACTGTGACCTTATCACCGGGCAGAATTCTGATGAAATTCATTCTGAGTTTTCCCGAAATGAACGCCAAAATGGTATGTCCATTTCCAATGTCCACCTTGAATGTGGTGTTGGGCAGCGCCTCTATGACGACGCCCTCGACTTCGATCATATCGGATTTTGCCAAGTGTTATCCCTCCTGGTCTGGATTACCCCCCTGGTCCAGCTGGGCCAGGGTCCTGCGGAGCTCACTGTTGGTGATCTTCTCTCCGCCTCTGATCTTTTCGGCCACACGGGTATGGGGCACCTCCACGCGTTCAGCGTGTCTGCGCTTCTTGCGCTTGGGCGCCTCCATCTTCCGCAGCTTGCCGTCTGAGAGCAGAAGGTACTCCCCCTCCGTCTCCAGGACGAAGAAGAGCTTCCCCTGATCCCTGCCGGCGATGGATCGTACAACGTCTGATCTGGCAATGTCCATGGGCAAGTCACTCCCCGGGCTCTGGAAGGGTGAGCAGCTCCGGCTCCCCGTCCGTAATCAGGATGGTGTTCTCATAGTGGGCGGAGAGACTGCCGTCGGCGGTCTTCACCGTCCAGCCGTCGCTCATGACGCAGATCCCGGCGCCGCCGGCGTTCACCATGGGCTCCACCGCGATGGTCATGCCCCGGAGAAGCCGGGGCCGCTGGCGGCTCTCCACATAGTTGGGAACCTCCGGCGCCTCGTGCATCTCCCGGCCCACGCCGTGGCCCACGTACTCGCGGACCACGGAGAAGCCGTTTTGCTCCACATAGGTCTGCACCGCCCGGGAGATGTCCGGCACCCGGTACCCCTCCCGCGCGAACTTCAGACCCTCGAAAAAGCTCTGCCGGGTGACGGCGATGAGCCGCTTCGCCTCCTCAGAGATCTTCCCGCAGGGGAAGGTGGCCGCGCAGTCGCCGTGGAAGCCGTCCTTGAAGGCCCCCACGTCGATGGAGACGATGTCCCCCTCCCGCAGAACCCGGGGCCCCGGGATGCCGTGTATGATCTCGTCGTTGACGCTGATGCACACGCTGGCGGGGTAGCCCTGGTAGTGCAGGAAGGAGGGGGTCGCCCCCTGTGACTTGATGAAGCGGAACACTGCTTTGTCAATTTCCTGGGTTGTTACGCCGGGGGTCACCATTTCCCCTGCCAAAGCACGGGCTGCCGCGGTAATTTTTCCCGCCCGGCGCATCAGTTCGATCTCCTGCTGGGATTTCAACGTAATCATTTGCTCAACCCCAGTACAGAGAGAATCGCGTCGTTGGTGGCCTCCTTGCTGCCGGAGACCGCCACGCGCTGGAGAAGACCCCGCTCCTCATAGAAGCCGATCAGAGGGGCCGTCTCCTTATGATAGACCTTGAGACGCTCACGGACCGTCTCCGGCGTATCATCCTTGCGCTGGATCAGCTTGCCGCCGCAGTGGTCGCAGACGCCCTCCACCTTGGGGGGGACGGCCTCCACGTTGTAGCTGGATCCGCAGGCCTCGCAGACCCGGCGGCCGGACATGCGGCGGAGGATCTCCTCCTCGCTGATCTCGATGGCGACCACTGCGTCAATCTGAATCCCGGCCTTCTCGATGGCCTCCGCCTGGCCGATGGTGCGGGGGACGCCGTCCAGAATGGCGCCCCTGGCACAGTCCGGCTGGGCGAGACGCTCGCCGATGATGCCGATAATCACTTCATCGGGCACCAGCTGGCCGGCGTCCATATAGGACTTGGCCTTGAGCCCGGTAGCTGTGCCGTCACGGATGGCGGCACGCAGGATGTTCCCTGTGGAGATGCTGGGAATCCCCAGCTTCTCACACAGGATCTCCGCCTGAGTGCCCTTTCCGGCACCAGGGGCGCCCAATAAAATCAGATTCATACGTTCCTCCTTATTCAAGGAAACCCTTGTACTGGCGCATGAGCATCTGGCTCTCCAGCGCCTGTACCGTCTCCAGAGCCACGCCGACCACGATGATAACCGAGGTGCCGCCGATGGCCAGGGAGCTGGTGGGCAGGAACTTGCCGGCGATCAGGGGCACGATGGCCACGATGCCCAGGTAGATGGCGCCGAAGAGGGTGATCTTCGAGAGGACCTTGGCGATGAAGTCGCTGGTGGGCTTGCCCGGACGGAAGCCGGGGATGAACCCGCCGTTCTTCTTCAGATTGTTGGAGATCTCGATGGGGTTGAACTGGATGGTGGAGTAGAAGTAGCTGAAGCCGATAATCATCAGGAAGTACACCACCATATAGAGGATCGACTTGGAGTCGAAGAAGCTGTAGATGCTGTAGGCCGTAGTACCCTGCTCGGGGATGCCGATGAAGGTCCACACGGTGACAGGCAGCGAGGCGATGGACTGGGCGAAGATGATGGGCAGCACGCCGGACATGTTCACCTTCATGGGGAGGTGCGTGGACTGGCCGCCGTACATCTTCCGGCCCACCTGCCGCTTGGCGTACTGCACCGGGATGCGCCGCTCCGCGTCGCTGACAAAGACGATCAGCACGATCAGCAGCAGCACGCCCAGGAGAATCAGAGGGATCATCCAGGGGGCCAGGGCCTGGCCCATATACTGATCCGCCATCTCCGCGATACGCTCGGCGCTCTGGGCGGGATACTGGGCCGTATAGGAGGTAATCAGGTTCTCCCGGGTAATGAGGCCGTCCTTCACGCCGGACCAGATGGTCAGTCCCTCCGCCATGCCGCTGACGGCGCTGGGGATGCGGGAGATGATGCCGGCGAAGAGGATCATGGAGATGCCGTTGCCCACGCCGAACTCGTTGACCTGCTCGCCCATCCACATCAGGAAGGAGGAGCCGGCCACGAAGGACACGATGATGACCAGAGCGGGCCAGATGCCGGTGCTCTCCAGCAGGTAGTTGCTCTTGAGCAGGGAGTAGTAGCCCCAGGCCTGGAGCAGGGCGATGGCCACGGTGGAGTAGCGGGTGATGGCCTGAATCTTCTTCTTGCCCTCCTCGCCGCCCTCCCGCTGCATCCGCTCCAGGGCCGGGATGGCCACGGTGAGCAACTGGATGATGATGGAGCTGTTGATATAGGGCTGAATGCCCAGGGCAAAGAGCGTGGCCATGGACAGCGCGCCGCCGGTCATCATGTTGAGGAGCCCCAGGAAGGTGCTTCCCATGCTCTGGAAGGTGGCCTCCAGCATGTCGCCGTTGACAAACGGTACAGGGATGGCGCTGCCGATGCGGTAAATGAGCAGGATGAGCAAAGTAAACGTGATCTTTTTCCGCAGCTCGGGAATGCCCCATGCCTTGCGTACTGTTTGGATCATATTACTTCACCTCCGCCTTTCCGCCCGCTGCCTCGATGGCCTCTTTGGCAGACTGGGAGAAGGCAGAAGCCTCGACAGTGAGTTTTTTGGTGATCTTGCCGTTGCCCAGGACCTTGTAGCCGCAGGGGCACTTGCTCAGGATGCCCTTCTCAAGCAGCGCCGCCGCAGTGACGGTGTCGCCGTCGTTGAAGGCGTTCAGCGCGCTGAGGTTGATGATCTCCAGGGGCTTTGCGAAGATGTTGTTGAAGCCGCGCTTGGGGACCCGGCGGGCCAGGGGCATCTGGCCGCCCTCGAAGCCGGCGCGGATGCCGCCGCCGCTGCGGGCCTTCTGACCCTTGTGACCGCGGCCGGCGGTCTTGCCGTTGCCCGTACCGGCGCCACGGCCCTTGCGCTTCCCAACATGGGTGGAGCCGGCGGCGGGAGACAGTTCATGCAGATTCATTGATCCGGTACCTCCTTACTTCGTCTCTTCCACGCTGAGCAGATAGCCGATCTTGGCGATCTTGCCCCGCGTCTGTGCATTGTCGGGCTGCACGGTGGTGTCACCGATCTTCCGCAGGCCCAGAGAATTGGCAGTGGCGATGTGCTTATCCAATCTGCCGCTGAGGCTCTTGACGAGCTTGATGTTCAGATTTGCCATGTCACACACCCTCCTTAACCAACGATCTCTTCCACGCTCTTGCCGCGGATCCGGGCGACCTCCTCGGGCCCGCGAAGGGACTTGAGCCCCTCGAAGGTGGCGGCCACCACGTTCTGCGCGTTGTTGGAGCGCAGGCACTTGGCGCGGATGTCCTTGACACCGGTGGCCTCCATCACGGCACGGACGGGGCCGCCGGCGATGATGCCGGTACCGGGGGCGGCGGGCTTCATGATGACGCGGCCCGCGCCGAACTCCCCGATCACCTCATGGGGAATGGTGGTGCCGGACAGCGTCACGGTCACCATGTTCTTCTTGGCGTCCTCGATGCCCTTCCGGATGGCCTCGGGCACCTCGGCGGCCTTGCCAAGGCCGAAGCCGACCTTGCCCTTGCCGTCGCCCACCACCATCAGCGCGGCGAACTTGAAGATACGGCCGCCCTTCACGGTCTTGGACACGCGGTTTAAGGATACTAACTTCTCGGTGAACTCGCTGGGTTCTCTCTCAAATCTGGGCATATCCTATTCCTCCTCCCTCAGAATTTCAGGCCGCCCTCGCGGGCGCC
>CANDEH010000141.1 GCA_947383645.1 uncultured Clostridia bacterium
TGGCCCACCTGAAGCTCCGGGGGGCCAAGGGCACCACCGGCACCCAGGCCAGCTTTATGGAGCTGTTCGAGGGGGATGAGGAGAAGGTGAAGGCCCTGGACCGCCTGGTGGCGGAGCAGATGGGCTTCGATCAGTGCGTTCCTGTCTGCGGCCAGACTTATTCCCGAAAGGTGGACGCCTACATCCTCGGCGCCCTCTCCGGCGTGGCCCAGAGCGCCTACAAGTTTGCCAACGACCTCAGGATTCTCCAGTCCTTCGAGGAGATGGAGGAGCCCTTTGAGAAGAACCAGATCGGATCCTCCGCCATGCCCTACAAGCGCAACCCCATGCGCTCGGAGCGCATCTGCGCCCTGGCCCGCTACGTCATCGCCGACGCGGTGAACCCGGCCATGACCGCCGGCACCCAGTGGTTTGAGCGGACGTTGGACGACAGCGCCAACAAGCGCATCGCCGTGGCCGAGGCGTTTCTGGCGGTGGACGCGATTCTGGAGATCTATATCAACGTCACCGGCAACCTGGTGGTTTACGACCGGGTGGTCCGCCGCCGTGTGATGGAGAAGCTGCCCTTCATGGCCACGGAGAACGTGATGATGGAGGCGGTGAAGCGGGGCGGCAACCGCCAGGAACTCCACGAGGCGCTGCGGGAGCACTCCCACGCCGCCGCCCGGAAGGTAAAGCTGGAGGGCGGGGCCAACGATCTCATCGACCGCATTCTCTCCGACCCGCTGTTTCCCCTCACCCGGGAGGAGATCGAGGCGCAGATGGCCCCGGAGCAGTATGTGGGCCGGGCCCCCGGCCAGGTGGAGGAGTTTTTAGCCGGCCCCGTGGCGGAGATGCTGACCCGCTATCCCAATGAGGGCCTCAGCGGGGAAGTCAAGGTATAACGAAGCGGAAGGGAAAGGAACGAACATGAAAGAACTGGAACTGAAATACGGCTGCAACCCCAATCAGAAGCCCTCCCGCATTTTCATGGAGGAGGGCGAGCTGCCCCTGACCGTCCTGAACGGCCGGCCGGGGTACATCAACTTCATGGACGCGCTGAACTCCTGGCAGCTGGTGAAGGCTCTGAGGAGGGCCACGGGCCTCCCCGCCGCCGCCAGCTTCAAGCACGTGTCCCCGGCGGGGGCGGCGTTGGGCCAGCCCCTCACCGACACGGAGCGGGCCATCTACTTCGCCCCGGCGGGGGACTTGTCCCCCATCGCCTGCGCCTACATCAGGGCCCGGGGGGCGGACCGCCTCTGCTCCTTCGGCGACTGGGCGGCCCTCAGCGACACCTGCGACGCCGACGCCGCCCGGTGTCTCGCCCAGGAGGTCTCCGACGGCGTCATCGCCCCGGGCTACACGGCTGAAGCCCTGGAAATCCTGAAGACCAAGCGCAAGGGCGGCTACAACGTGGTCCAGATCGACCCCGACTACCAGCCCGCCCCCGTGGAGCGCCGCCACATCTTCGGCATCACCTTTGAGCAGGGCTACAACGACCTGACCATCGACGAGAAGATGCTCCAGAACATCGTCACCCGGAACAAGGAGCTGCCCACGCCGGCAAAAAACGACATGCTCCTGGCTCTCATCACCCTGAAGTACACCCAGTCCAACTCCGTCTGCTACGTGAAAAACGGCCAAACCATCGGCGTAGGCGCGGGCCAGCAGAGCCGCATCCACTGCACCCGCTTAGCGGGGAACAAGGCGGACATCTGGTGGCTGCGCCAGCACCCCAAGGTCTTAGCGTTACCCTTCCCGGCGGACGTCCGCCGCCCCGAGCGCGACAACGCCATCGACGCCTTCATCGCGGAGACTCTCACCGCCCAGGAGAAGGCGGAGTGGATCGCCCGTCTCACCGGCGTGACCCTGGGCAGCGACGCCTTCTTCCCCTTCGGCGACAACGTGGAGCGCGCCCACCAGTCCGGCGTGCAGTACATCGCCCAGCCCGGCGGCAGCATCCGCGACGACCAGGTTATCGAGACAGCGGACAAGTACGGTATGGTGATGGCGTTCACGGGGATGAGATTGTTCCACCACTGACCTCAGAGTGAATTAGGAATGAGGAGTTAGGAATTTTGTGGATACGGAGAATGTTGTAAAGTCGAAAAGTCTTGCTTTTGCCAAACGGGTTGTGAAGGTGTACAAATATCTCTGCGAGGAAAAGAAAGAGTACGTGATTTCCAAGCAGATGCTCCGCAGCGGAACGAGCATTGGAGCGAATATCACTGAGGCCCAGTATGGCAGCAGCAGAAAAGATTTTTTGGCAAAACTTTACGTCGCATTGAAGGAGTGCGCAGAGACGCTCTATTGGTTAGAGCTTTTGTACTCCAGCGACTACCTTACACCAGCGGAATATACCTCTTTACAGGCTGACTGTGAAGAGATCCGCAGACTCCTTTCCTCCATCACAAAATCCGCCCGTGAAAAGAGAATTCCTAATTCCTAACTCCTAATTCCTAATTGAAAGAATTTCCTAATTGAAAGGAAGACCTGACTATGAAACTACTCGTCGTCGGCGGCGGCGGCCGCGAGCATGCGATCTGCTGGAAGCTCTCCCAGTCCCCCAAGGTGACAGAGCTCTACTGCGCCCCCGGCAACGCCGGTATCGCCCAGGTGGCAAAGTGCGTCCCCATCAAGGCCACCGACGTGGACGCCATGGTGGCCTGGGCCAGGGACAACGCCGTGGACTTCGTCATGGTGGCCCCGGACGACCCCCTGGCCCTGGGCATGGTGGACGCCCTGGAGGCGGCGGGCATCCCCGCCTTCGGCCCCCGCTCTGACGCCGCCATCATCGAGGCCAGCAAGGCCTTCTCCAAGGAGCTGATGAAAAAGTACGGCATCCCCACCGCCAGGTACGAGACCTTTACCGACCTCCCCGCCGCCCTCCGCTACGTGGAGGAGCAGGGGGCGCCCATCGTGGTGAAGGCCGACGGCCTGGCCCTGGGCAAGGGCGTCACCGTGGCCGCCACCGTGGCCGAGGCCCAACAGGCCCTCCGGGACATGATGGAGGGCGGCAAGTTCGGCAAAAGCGGGGCCAGGGTGGTCATCGAGGAGTGCATGACCGGCCCGGAGGTCACCGTCCTGGCCTTCTGCGACGGGAGGCATGTGGCGCCCATGCTCTCCAGCCAGGACCACAAGCGGGCCTTCGATGGCGACCGGGGGCCCAACACCGGCGGTATGGGGGCCTTCTGCCCCTCCCCCAACTACACCCCCGAGATCGCCGAGCGGTGCATGCGGGAGATCTTCCTCCCCACCGTGCGGGCCATGGAGGCCGAGGGCCGGCCCTTCAAGGGCGTGCTCTACTTCGGCCTGATGCTGACCCCTGACGGGCCCAAGGTGGTGGAGTACAACGCCCGCTTCGGCGACCCGGAGACCCAGCCCATCCTGTCCTTGCTGGACACCGACCTCATGGACATCTTCCAGGCCTGCGTGGACGGCACCCTGGACAAGCTGGACATCAAATGGAGGAGCGGCGCGGCCTGCTGCATTGTGCTGGCCTCCGGGGGCTACCCGGTGAAGTACCAGAGCGGCTACCCCATCTCCGGCCTGGCGGAGGCGGAGAAGGCCGGGGCCACCATGTTCCACGCGGGCACCAGGCGGGCGGAGGACGGGACCTGTCTCACCGCCGGGGGCCGCGTTCTGGGCGTCACCGCCACCGGCGATGACCTGCCCGCCGCAGTGAAAAACGCCTACGCCGCGGCGGCGCACATCCACTTTACCGACATCCACTGCCGCCACGACATCGGCCAAAAGGCCGCCGCAGGAGGGGAGAACTGATGGTTTATCGCATCTTTGTGGAGAAAAAGCCGGGGATGAACCCGGAGGCCGAGAGCCTGCTGACGGACCTCAGAACCTTCCTGGGTATCCGGCAGCTCACCGGCCTGCGGATTCTGAACCGCTACGATGTGGATCGCATTGACGCCGATGTATATGAGCGGGCCAAGGGCGTGGTGTTCTCCGAGCCGCAGGTGGATGTGACCTATGACGAGGACTTTCCCGTGCCCCTCTGCGCCGGGGCCCTTCTGGCGGTGGAGGCCCTGCCGGGCCAGTTCGACCAGCGCGCGGACTCCGCGGCCCAGTGCATCCAGCTGATGGCCGGCGTGGCGCGGCCCCTGGTGGCCTACGCCAAGGTCTACCTCCTCCAGGGGGCCCTGTCCGAGGCGGATTTGGAGAGGATCAAGGGCTACCTCATCAACCCCGTGGAGAGCCGGGAGGCGTCCCTGGAGAAGCCGGAGACCCTGGCGCGGGAGTACCCGGTCCCCGACCACGTGGCCGCTGTGGAGGGCTTCACCGCTATGGACGGGAGCGCCCTCTCCGCCCTGCTGGAGCAGATGGGCCTTGCCATGGATCTGGACGACCTGAAATTCTTGCAGACCTACTTCCGGGAGGAGGAGGGCCGGGATCCCACCATCACCGAGGTGCGCCTGGTGGACACCTACTGGTCCGACCACTGCCGCCACACCACCTTCTCCACCCACCTGGACAGCGGGGAGATCGGGGACCCCAGGGTGAAGAATGCCTACGACCGCTACCTGAAGCTCCGCAGCGAGGTCTACGGCGACAGGGCCAAGGACCGCCCGGAGACCCTGATGGACATCGCCACCATCGCCGCCAAGGCCCTGAAAAAGCGGGGGCTCCTCCCCGAGCTGGACGAGAGCGAGGAGATCAACGCCTGCTCCATCCACGTCCCCGCCCAGGTGGACGGCGAGGAGCAGGACTGGCTGCTCATGTTCAAGAACGAGACCCACAACCACCCCACGGAGATTGAGCCCTTCGGCGGCGCGGCCACCTGCATCGGCG
>CANDEH010000142.1 GCA_947383645.1 uncultured Clostridia bacterium
CGGAAGGCGGCGGAGAACAGGTTCGTCCGGGGCCGCAGGTGCTGGATGGTGCGCAAAAACTCCGGGCTGTGGCGCTTCTTTTGCAGGGGGTAGTCCGGGGTGGAGGTCCCCTCCACCGCGATGGCGCTGGCCTTTACCTCCAGGGGCTGCTTGGCCTCCGGGGTGAGCACCACCGTGCCGGTGACAAGGAGCGCGGCCCCCACGTTCTGACCGGCGATCTCCCTGTAGTTGGCGAGGACACCCGCGTCCATAACCACCTGAAGGTTTTTGAAGCAGGATCCGTCGTTGAGCTCAATAAAGCCGAAGGTCTTCATATCCCGGATGGTCCGGGCCCAGCCGCAGATCAGGACCTCCTGTCCGCCCAGCCGGTCGCTGTCGGCAAAGATGGCCGCAATTTTTGTTCTTTCCATGTTGTTATCCACCTGTATCGTATAGTTTTGGGGAAGTTTTGTGATTGTGTTATTATATCGCTATCGCTCCCGTTTTACAAGGGTTTTCTGGAAGAAAAGCCCGGGGGGTTCAGCGTCCCCCGGAAAAAAGGAACGCCGCCGCGATTTCCCGCATATACTCCTCCGAGGTGAGTTTATGTTAATCCACACAGTCCAATCCGGGGAGACGGTCTACTCCATCGCCACGCGGTACGGGGTGAGCCCGGCGCGGCTGATGAGCGACAACGGGGTGGGGGAGGACGGGGCGCTGGCGGTGGGGCAGGCGCTGGCGGTGCTCTTTCCCCGGGTGGTGCACGCCGTCACCGAGGGGGACACGCTGTCCTCCGTCGCCCGGGCGTACGGCATATCCCTGCGCCAGCTCTACCGCAACAACTACTACTTAGGCGGCCGGGACGCGGTGTACCCGGGGAACGCCCTGGTGATCTCCTACGTGGGCCAGCCCATCGGCGACATCGTCACCAACGGCTACGCCTACCCCCACATCCGCCGTCCCACCCTCCAGGCCGCCCTGCCCTACATGACCTGCCTGACCCCCTTTACCTACGGCGTCACCGCCGCCGGCGGCCTTCTCCCCCTCCAGGACGGCCTGCTGCTCTCCGACGCTGCCGCCATGGGCGTCACGCCCCTGATGCACCTGTCCTCCATCACCGAGGACGGCAGCTTCTCCAACGCCCGGAGCACCCTGATTCTCACCAACCCCGCCCTCCAGGACCCGCTGATCGACCAGATCATCGCCACGGTGCAGGAGAAGGGCTACCGGGGGGTGGACGTGGACTTTGAATTTGTGCCGCCGGCGGAGCGGGAGGCCTACGCGGCCTTTGTGAACCGGCTGCGGGAGCGCCTGGCGCCGCTGCGCCTGCCGGTGATCGTGGCCCTGGCCCCCAAGACCTTTGCCGGGCAGAAGGGCCTGCTCTACGAGGCCCACGACTACGCCCTCCTGGGCGCGGCGGCGGACTTCGTGCTGCTGATGACCTATGAGTGGGGCTACACCTACGGCCCGCCTATGGCGGTGTCGCCCCTGCCCCAGGTCCGCGCGGTGCTGGACTACGCAGTGACGGAGATCCCGCCGGCAAAGATCTTTTTAGGGATGCCCAACTACGGCTACGACTGGCCCCTGCCCTTCCGCCAGGGCGTCACCGCCGCCCGCTCCATCTCCAACGGCACGGCGGTGCGCCTGGCCATCGACCACGGCGCGGAGATCCGCTACGACGAGACCGCCCAGTCCCCCTATTTCCACTACACCGACCGGGACGGAACCGCCCACGAGGTCTGGTTCGAGGACGTCCGCAGCACCGCCGCCAAGCTCCGCCTGGTATCGGAGTACGGTTTCCGCGGCGCGGGCTACTGGAACCTGATGCGCCCCTTCCCCCAGGGCTGGGTGACGCTCAACGCCCTGTTCAACGTGCGCTGAGAGCCGCCTCTCCAAAAAGCCGCAGGCCGCCGATCTCAATCGGCGGCCTGCGGCTTTTTGGAGAGAGGGAGAAAAGAAAAAGGAGCATTTATCATGTACAATCTCATTGTAACAGAGATATTCATTATGTCAACAGGGTGGGGAGAACATTCACAAATTGTTCACGGCTTGTTCAAAAACGGGTCTTGCATTGTGGAAAACATTGGTGTATTATTTAGCACGCTAATAGTTCGCATGCGAACGAAAGGAGGGATTGCCCTTGGAGTGCGCCAGCTCTTTAGGACAGCTACTTAACCACTGCGCCCATCTGGCGCGGCAGTATATGGACCGGCAGCTCCGGGACTACCAGGTGACGCCGGTGCAGTCCTTCGCGCTGATCTACCTGCACAGCCGGGAGGGGACGGCGGAGGTGACCCAGCGGGATCTGGAGCGGGAGCTGCGGCTGAAGGCCCCCACGGTCAACGGCATTGTGGACCGGATGGCGGAGAAGGGGCTCATCACCCGCACCACCAGCCGGACGGACGGCCGCTGCCGGGTTCTGGAGCTCAGCGGGAAGGGCCGGGAGGCCGTGGAGGGCTTTCAGGCCGCCGCCCGCCGCTCGGAGGAGCTGTTTCGCGCGGAGCTCTCCGACCGGGAGGAGGAGGTTCTCCGGGACCTGCTCACCCGGCTGATCGCAAATCTTGAAAACGAGGTAACCAAAGGATGATTCGCAAGCTCTACCCCTATACGCGAGGATACCGGGTCTTTATCCTGCTCGGCGTCCTCTGTTCCGCCGCCGAGGCGGTGTTTGAAATGCTGCTACCCAGGGTGATGGCACGGATTGTGGACGTGGGCATTCCCATGGGCGACACCCCCTACATTCTGAAGATGGGCGGCGTAATGGTGGCGATGTCCGTCATCTCCATGGCCCTGGGCGTGGGGGCGGCCTTCCTGGCCGCTGTCGCCGGCCAGGGCTTCGGCGCCAATCTGCGCCAGGCCCAGTACGACCACATCCAGAACTTCTCCTTCCGCAACATTGAGAAGTTCTCCACCGCGTCGCTGATTACCCGTCTGACCAACGACGTCAACGCCATGCAGATGACCATGACCATGGGCATGCGCCTGATGGTCCGGGCCCCGGTGATGCTCCTCTCCGCCCTGGTGCTGGCTGTCACGATCAGTATCAGACTCTCCCGGGTGTTTCTGGTGGCGATGCCCCTTCTGGCCATTCTGGCGGGACTTCTGATCCGCCACGTGGGGCCGCTGTTCCGCCAGCTCCAGGAGCGCACCGACGATCTGAACCTGGTCGTGCAGGAGGATTTGAGCGCCATCCGGGTGGTCAAATCCTTCGTCCGGGAGGACTACGAGCGGGAGAAATTCCAGAAGCGCAACAGCGCCCTGCGGGGCATCTCGGAGCGGGCCTTCGGCTTTGTCACACTGGGGATGCCGGTGATGATGCTGATTACCTACGGCACCATTATCGCCGTCATGTGGTACGGCGCGCCCATGGTCAGCTCCAGCGAGCTGCTGGTGGGGGAGCTGAGCAGCCTGTATACCTATATCACCCAGATCCTCATGTCCCTGATGATGCTCTCCATGATTATGATGATGCTCTCCCGGTCCGTGGCCTGCGCCCGGCGTATCGCGGAGGTGCTGGAGGAGGTTCCCGACATCACCGACGACGGCGCCGACCCCGGCGCGAAGGTGGCCGACGGCTCCGTCGACTTCGACCACGTGTCCTTCAAGTACAGCGCCGAGAGCGGCGAGTGGAACCTCTTTGACATTGACCTGCACATCAAAAGCGGCATGACCGTGGGTATCCTGGGGGCCACCGGCTCCGCCAAGAGCACCCTGGTGCAGCTGATCCCCCGGCTCTACGAGGCCAGCCACGGCACCGTCCGGGTGGGGGGGCGGCCGGTGCAGGACTACACCACCGAGCACCTGCGGGACGCCTGCGCCATGGTGCTCCAGAAGAACACCCTGTTCTCCGGCACCATCCGGGAGAACCTGCTGTGGGGCAACGAGCACGCCACGGAGGCGGACCTGGAGGCCGCCTGTGCCGCCGCCTGCGCCGACGAGTTCATCCACCGCCTGCCGGAGGGCTACGACACCGATCTGGGCCAGGGGGGCGTCAACGTCTCCGGCGGGCAGAAGCAGCGGCTCTGTATCGCCCGGGCCCTGCTGAAAAAGCCCAAGGTGCTGATCCTGGACGACAGCACCAGCGCCGTGGACACCGCCACCGACGCCAAAATCCGGCAGGCCTTCGCCACGCAGCTGCCGGAGACCACCAAGCTGATTATCGCCCAGCGGATCACCTCCATCATGGACGCGGATCTGATCGTGGTGATGGACGACGGCAGAATTCTGGACCAGGGCACCCATCAGGAGCTGATGGATCGCTCGGAAATCTATCGGGACGTATACCAGTCCCAGCAGGAGGGGGTGGATCTCCATGGCTAAACACAGTCCCATGCGCGGCCCGGGCCACGGCCCCGGCGGTCCCGGACGGGGCGGCTACCAGAGGCCCCGGGATATGGGAAGGACCCTCCGCCGGCTGTTGGGATACCTGGGGCGGGCGAAGCACCTGCTGGTCGTTGTGGCGCTGTGCCTGTTTCTCAGCAGCGCCTGTACGGTGGCCGGGACCTTCCTGCTCAAGCCCCTGACCAACGACTATATCATCCCCGGGGACATCCCGGGTCTGGCAAGGATGCTCTGCCTGATGGCCCTGGTCTATATCCTGGGGGCGGCTTGCAGCTATGCCTACGCCCGGATCATGGTCCGGGTCTCCCAGTCCACCACGGAGACCATCCGGCGGGACCTGTTCGACCGGATGCAGGCTCTGCCTCTCAGCTACTTCGACGCCCACACCCACGGGGAGCTGATGAGCCGCTACACCAACGATATCGAGACCATCTCCGAGG
>CANDEH010000143.1 GCA_947383645.1 uncultured Clostridia bacterium
GAGAAGGGCAAACGCAAAAATCAGGCGGCGGTCCGCCGCGGGGATGCTGTGGATAACCCGCCGCGAACAGAGAATGACCGCTGCGCCTCACTCCAAAAGGGGCGGCGCCGCCGCTGATTTGGCGCGACGGGCCCGCGCCTTTGGACGCCGGCGCTCCAAATGGCCGGGCGGTCCCGACTATGGCGGGGCAACTATGGTGGCCGCTTCGAACTGCTCCCAGGACAGGCATTGGCCGCAGCGGTCGCAGTAGGCTTGAAATTCCCGCTCTATGCTGCGCCGGCACTGGGGACAGACGGGGAAAAGAGTCCCGCCGAAGTGGGAGGAGACCATGCGCACCTCCACAACCGGCATGGGCATGCGGAAAGAGAGCGCATCCTGCTCAACGCCCAAAAGACGGTTGGGCGTCTCGTGAAAGCCGAGGCAGATCTGTTCAAAAACGTTGAGCGAAGGGCATGAACGCCGACAGACGATATTGGAAAAGTGTCTGGAACAGCAGTTGCACCGCTCAGACGCCTGCTCGTAGCTGAGGTGTTCCGCGTCACAGAGCCGGAGAAGGGAGGCCGACAGATTTTCTAAAAACATCTTATACGCTCTCTTTCTATGACAAGATGTTTTTAGCGTAGAAGATGCCCTATTCTTCCACAAGGAACGATACTTCTATTATTTTTCTGCTCGGCAGAACAGCCGCTTATCCGCAGGCCGCGCTGCAAAAAAACTGCCGTCCGGGCCGCGCAGTGTGCTCCGGTTCCTCCGCATATGGGCGAGAGGACGCTGAAAACGGGCGATGCCCTGCCGGCATCGCCCGTTTTCAACCGATGGTAAGGACGCTGATTCTGCGGCCTCTCCCACGACTCTTCTATGAGGACGTCCGGGTGGCGGGCACTTCTCTACTTAAACAGCTTGCCCAGCGTGTCCCCCAGATTCACCGCCGTCAGCTTGGCCTTAATCCCGGCGATCAGGGGTTGGATCTTCTCGTCGGGCAGGTCCACGCCTGCCAGTTTCTCTATGGTCTTGATCGGGTCCTTTTCAAAGCTCTTCAGCAGCGTGGGGTCGCTCTGGATCTTCTTGACCAGCTCCTCCACTTTTTCCTTCACATCGAAATTCAAATCCATGTCGTCTCTCTCCGCTGCTTTAATTCGTCAGTCTGCCGCCAGACAGGGGAAAAGCGCCCCGTTTAACAGCCTCCTTTATACTATGATGCCAGAAGAAACGGTATTTGTCAACTGCCGATCCGCCCTTTCCTGCGCCGGATATGCGCAGAGCGTCCCGATGCCGTTGACAGGGCAGGGGCACAGGCATGGCGGCGGCAGACGCCGCCTGGGGGGGATGCCTCCCGCCGTCATGTACCACATTTTTCCTAATTGCACTTTTTCCAATGGTGGTGTATAATAGTAATGTATACTATATGTAATCCAGCCAACAGGGGACCTGATCTATGACCACCATTGCCGTCACCGCCGCCCAGAGTGGGCGCACTGTCCGCGCGGTGCTGAAGCGGGAGCTCGGCGTCTCCACCACCCTGCTGAACCGCATTAAGCGCCGGGAGGGGGCCCTTCTTCTCAACGGGAGGCCGGTCTTCACCAGCGCCGTGCTCCGGGAGGGGGACGTCCTCTCGGTGGATCTGTCGGATCCGGCGGGGGCGGGCAGGATTCCTCCCGTCCCCATGGCCCTGGATATCCGCTATGAGGACGAGGCCCTGCTGATCCTCAATAAGCCCGCGCCCCTGGCGGTGCACCCCTCCTCCTTTGCGCCGGAGGAGCCCACCCTGGCCAACGGGCTGGCCCACTATCTGGGCGCGGACTTCACGTTTCACCCAGTCAACCGCCTGGACCGGGGGACCACCGGGCTGATGGCCGTTGCCAAGAGCCAGTACGTCCACAACCTGCTGCGCCAGCAGATCCACACCCCGGCGTTTTACCGGGAGTACCGGGGCATTGCCCTGGGCGGGCCGGAGGCGGCGGAGGGGCGGATCGATCTGCCCATTGCCCGGGCGGAGGGCTCCGCCATCCGGCGGTGTATCGCCCCCGGCGGCGCGGCGGCTCTGACGGAGTACAGGGTGCTGTGCCGGCGGGAGGATCTGTCCCTTCTCTGTCTGGCGCCCCATACCGGGCGCACCCACCAGCTGCGCCTGCACCTCTCGGCCATTGGCTGCCCTTTGCTGGGGGACTGGCTCTATGGAAGGCCGGACCCCGGGCGGATGGAACGGCCCGCCCTCCACGCCTGCCTTCTGCGCCTGAGCCATCCCCTCACCGGAGAGAGAATGGCCTTTGCCGCGGACCTGCCGGCGGACATGGCCCGGTTCTTCCCGGACTGGGAGCGGATAGAGCCGTGAATTGCGGAGATGTCAAATTGCCGATCTGTTTTTGCCGCCCTGCGGGGCGGGTGAGAAAGGAGTTTACCCGCTATGAAAAAGCTGCTGATCCCCCTGATCCTCTGCGCCCTTCTGCTGACCGCCTGCGGTGGGCAGGAGGAGGACAAGGGGCGCACCGCCGTCATCGGCCCCAAGATCTCCGCGGAGCAGGAGGCCCAGAAGGAGGCTGTGCGCACGGCGGTGCTTCAGACCCTGGACCGCGCCTACGACGGGGAGCTGTCCGTCAGCGTCCGCACCGACCGGGTGGAGGTCAGCGTCCTCCTCAGCGACCCGGCCTACTCCGCCGACGCCGAGCCCCCGGCGGACTGGGCGGCGGTAAAGGAGGAGACGGCGGAGACCACCCTCTCCCTCAGCGACGCGCTGCGGGACCTGGGGGACTACCGGGCGCTGATCTACCTGATGGACCGGCAGGAGTCCATTCTGCTCACCGCCTTTGACGGCAAAGCCGCCTTCGACAAGTTCGAGAAGCGGGCCAGCCAGGGCGGCGGGGAGGGCCTCACCCTGGCCGCCTTTGACGCCGTGCTGGAGGGCATGAGCTACGAGGAGGTCTGCGTTCTCCTGGGCGGCGAGGGGGAGCTGCTGTCCTCTGTGGAGGACGGGGAGCTCTTCACCGAGATCTACTCCTGGTCCGACGGCGGCGGGGCCAGCGCCACGGTGGTCTTTGAGAACGGCGGCATGGCCAGCAAGACCCAGGTGGGTCTGGAGCCCTCCTTTGAGGACTTCGGCCCGTCCTCTGAGGGCAGCTCCGGCGGCATGTATGTGTCCGGTCCCGGGGCCAGCATCAGCATCGGCGGCGGCGTGTTTGTGGAGGAGGTCTGGTGAGGCGTCCTCCGGCTAAGCGGCATACATATGGACTGTATCAACTGGACTGTGTCAACGATAGACCCCCAGACGGAAAGGAGTGGATCTGATGCGCCTGAAAAGACGGGCAGCCGCGGCGCTGCTGTGCGCCCTGCTTGCGCTGACCCTGTGCGTACCTGCCGCGGCGGTGGAGCTGCCCCGCAGCGACAGCACGGTGTATGTGGGAAAGATTACCGGCATCATACGGGACGGCGAGGGGGGCGTGGCCCGTTTAACCATCACCTCGGAGGCGGGGGGCGCCTACTATACCCTCCTGCTCTCCCCTGCCACCGTGTGGGTGGACGCCGCCGACCGGAAGATGGACAGCGGCGCGGAGCTGCGGGAGGGGGAGCGGATCTACGCCGTCTGTGACAGCGGCGGTCAGGCCGACGCCGGGGCGGAGAGCAGCGCTCTGCTGACGGCCCTGGCGGTGATCCGCCGCATGGACGGGGAGACGGACTGCGCCTTCTACCATGTGATCTCCGACTTCGCCCCGGAGAAGGAAGGCGGCTGGAAGATCACCGTGGACCAGGGCGTCGAGGAGCTCCACGCCGACAGCGCCGCCGATCTCACCGACTACGCCACCGGAGAGTCTCTGGATCTCTCCCAACTGGAGGCCGGGGACCGCATTATGGCCTGGTACGATCCCAATCTGAACACGACCTACCCCACCCACGCCTATCCCACCCACCTGATGCGCCTGCCCCGGGCGGCGGGGAACCTCCCCGCCGAGGGCGCGGTGCTGTCCCTGGCCATCAACGGCGCAGACAGTGCGCTCACCGGGCGCTATGAGAGCGGCACAGCCATGGTGCCCGCGGCGGCGGTGGCCCAGGCCCTTGATCTGAAGGCCTCCTACGTCCGGGGCGAGGAGGGCCGGGTGGTCACCATAGAGAGCGAAACCTTCGCCGTGACGCTGGCTGTCGATCAGGGGCGGATTTCCGGGGCCACGCGGATCGAGGGCGCGGTGGGGGCCACCGGCCCGCTGCGCTATGGAAAGCCGGCCTATATAGAGGACCCCGGCACCACCTGGGCCCCGGCGGATCTGTTCCGCATGCTGGGCCAGCGCGTGACGCTGGAGGGAACCCGGCTGACCATTGGACCGATGTAGAGGGCCCCGCGGGAGGCTGTTGACAGCGCCTCTGCGTGCCGGCAGGATGAATTGATCCGGCAATTATGGCAGAGAAATCCCCCTGACGCGGAAAGAGAGACCGCGTCAGGGGGATTGGTTTAGAGCCTGTTTATAGTCGACACACTTGAAAATCGGTAAAGTTCGGCGGTAAAAGTGCGGCGTGGACTGCGTTGTACCCGCAAGGGGTACGCCTCATCCGTA
>CANDEH010000144.1 GCA_947383645.1 uncultured Clostridia bacterium
CTCCAGAAGGACCACTATCGCTCCCGCCGCCCAGGGGCTACCATACCGTTTTCCCTTTTTGATTCCCTTTAACTCTCCTTTTGGTCACTCCCGATAGAAGAAAAATGTTGACAAAATGGGGGGAAACTGATATTGTTGAGATACTGTAGTGGGAGAGACGGTTTTCCCGGGTTGGAAATGGCTTTCCGATACGCAGGACAGTTCCCGCACAATTTCGACCGACGGTTTGCTCATCTGAATTTTGTCATCGGTTCATTAGGAAGGCCGGTATTGCCCGTGCTTTTTTGCTGCATCTGACGAGATTTTTGACCGCGCAGTCTGCTCGTGGAAATTGTACGACAAACAGATGACTGAAGTCTTAGAGCGTGAGGAGCAAGGAATGAAATCAACTGGCATTGTGAGAAAGATCGACGAACTGGGTCGGATTGTGTTGCCCATCGAGCTGCGGCGGACGCTGGAGATCGGTGAGCGGGACGCGCTGGAAATCTATGTGGAGGGTTCCTCAGTGGTGCTCAAGAAGTTCCGCCCCTCCTGCGTGTTCTGCGATGGGAGCAAGGATATTGAGACCTACAAGGGAAAGAACGTCTGCGCCAAGTGCCTGCGGGAGCTCCGGGGGCAGTAGGCCCACGGAGGGACAGGTCGCGAGGATTTACAGAATGTTCACCGGCAAGGGCGAAAATCCGCTTGCGCCGGGCGGGAAAATAAAGTATAATGGGTGCAGGGCACCTGTTATACTTTGTTTTCATTTTGGGCCGCTCTGCGCCTGAGGGCCTTTGTTCACCAGCGGAGATGCCGGATGGCCGCGGGCGCGAGCAGATCTGGCCGGGAGGCCGGGAAAGGAGTTTCATATGGCATTTTTAGAGGAATTCCCCGAGAAGGCAAAAGAGTTTGCCGGCGTGGCCACAGAGCGGGCGAAGGAGATCGCCGACGTCGCCGCGGAGAAGGCCAGAGAGGCCGTGGACAGCGCCCGGCTGGCCGCCGCCGCCGCGGCGGAGCAGCGGAGCCTGGATAAGAGCTGCAAGGCGCTGGGCGAGTGGTATCTCTCCCAGCTGGAGGGGGATGCGCCGGCGGAGATCGCCGACGTGGTGGCCGCGGCCAGAGCCTCCCAGGAGAAGCTGGCGGATCTGAGGGCCGCCCGCCAGAAGGAGGAGGACGCGGAGCCCCTGCCCGTAGAGCGCAGCTGTCCGCTGTGCGGGACGCTGACCGATGGGAAGTTCTGTCCCCAGTGCGGCGCGCCGATGGGAGACTAAAAGAAAACCTCCGCCGCACATTTCCAATGTGCGGCGGAGATTTTTTCGCGGGGAGACCGCTTTGCCGGGATACTGTGCGCGCGGCGGTTCGGGACGTATGTGGAGAGAGGTGATCGTATGGAGGTCTGCCAGGTTCCTATTTTTCAGGATATTTCAAAGGAGAGCGTGGCGCGCATGGTGGAGTGCTTCCGGATGCGGCAGGTGCGCTATGGACCGGAGGAGGTGGTCTGCGTCTATGACGGCTGCGGCGGCGAGGTGGGCGTAATGCTGGAGGGCGCCGCCCGGCTGGTCCGGATCGACCGGGAGGGCAACCGGGCCATTCTGGAGCGGCTGCGGGAGGGCGGCATCTTCGGCGAGCCCCTGGGATTCGCCGCCTGGGAGGGGGACAGCATCAGCGTGGTCTGCGAGGAGGACTGTCTGGTTCTGTACATCGACTACGCCCATATTATGAAGCAGTGCGAGAACGCCTGCCAGCACCACAGCCAGCTGGTGCGGAACCTCTTCACCCTGGCCGCCGGCCAGATCCGCCAGCTGAGCCGCCGGGTGGAGGTCCTCAGCCAGCGCTCCATCCGGGAGAAGCTGCTGTGCTACTTTACCACGCAGTTTCACGCCTGCGGCAGCCGCAGCTTTACCATCCCCTTCACCCTCAGCATGCTGGCCGACTACATCAGCACGGACCGCAGCGCCATGATGCGGGAGCTGCGCAAACTCCGGGAGGAGGGCGTTGTGCGGATGGAGGGGCGGCGGGTGGAACTGCTTTAGAATTAGGAATTAGGAGTTAGGAATTAGGAATTAAGAAATAGGCTGGGCACGTGGCTTTGCGGTTTGGATTGCCGCCGGCGCTCTTTTCGATAGCATAGACAAAAGACAGAGGTAAAGTTTGTAGAAAAAGCGTATGTTTATAAATTGACGGAACCGAGGGGGTGTGGTAAAATAATAAGGTACGGGGTGCGCCGGTATGCAGGGGGCTGCATTTGTATGCACTGTATGCAGGCGCGGGCCGTATGGGTCGAAACGGGGCGGCGGACAGGGCCGGGGCGTCTTTTGGACGGCCGGCGCTGCCTGCCGTCTCGGAACCTGTCTCCCGGAGGGGGGGCAGGCGCTCGGAAGCTGTAGAGACAGCTTCTTAAAATGAGAAGTGGAAAGGGAATCACTATGTATCGTATTGTCAAGAAGAAAGTGCTGAATCCCACCGTGACCATGATGGAGATTGAGGCCCCCGCCGTGGCCCGCAAGTGCGAGCCCGGCCAGTTTATCATCCTCCGGGTGGACGAGAACGGCGAGCGCATCCCCCTGACCATTGCCGCCTACGACCGGGAGCGCGGGACCGTCTCCATCATCTTCCAGCTGGTGGGATCCACCACCGAGAAGCTGAACCACAAGGCCGAGGGCGAGTACATCCAGGACTTCGTGGGTCCCCTGGGCAAGGCCACGGAGACCGAGGGCTTAAAGCGCGTGGCCGTGGTGGGCGGCGGCGTGGGCACCGCCATCGCCTATCCCGTGGCCAAGAAGCTCCACGACGTGGGCTGTCACGTGGATCTGATCGTGGGCTTCCGCAACAAGGACCTCATTATTCTCAAGGACGAGTTTGAGGCCGCCAGCACCAACCTCATCATCGGCACCGACGACGGGTCTTACGGCAAGAAGGCCCTGGTTACCGACCTGCTCCGGGAGCAGATTGAGGCCGGGGCCAAGTACGACCGGGTCATCGCCATCGGGCCGGTGATTATGATGAAGTTCGTCTGCGCCTTGACCAAGGAGTTCAATATCCCCACCGTGGTGAGCATGAACCCCATTATGATCGACGGCACCGGCATGTGCGGCGGCTGCCGCCTGAGCGTGGGCGGCGAGACCAAGTTCGCCTGCGTGGACGGCCCGGAGTTCGACGGCCACCTGGTGGACTTCGACGAGGCCATGAGCCGCGGCGCCATGTACCGCGATTTTGAGATGCACGCCAGAGAAGAGACGTGCAATCTGTTCAAGCAGGAGGTAAAGTGAGATGGCTAATATGAGTCCCAAGAAGAACCCCATGCCCCACCAGGACCCGGTGGTCCGCGCCGGCAACTTCAACGAGGTGGCCCTGGGCTACACGAAAGAGCAGGCCATGGACGAGGCCACCCGCTGCCTCCACTGCAAGAACTCCCCCTGCGTCACCGGCTGCCCGGTGCAGATCCACATCCCCGACTTCATCGCCAAGGTGGCCGAGGGCGACTTTGAGGCCGCCTACCAGATCATCGCCCAGGACAGCGCCCTCCCCGCCGTCTGCGGCCGCGTCTGCCCCCAGGAGACCCAGTGCGAGTCCAAGTGCGTCCGGGGCCTGAAGGCCGAGAGCGTGGGCATCGGCCGCCTGGAGCGGTTTGTGGCCGACTGGCACAACGCCAACGTCACCGAGAAGGCGGCAAAGCCCGCCTCCAACGGGCACAAGGTGGCCGTCATCGGCTCCGGTCCCTCCGGCCTCACCTGCGCCGGCGACCTGGCCCGGAAGGGCTACGAGGTGACGGTGTTTGAGGCGCTGCACCTGGCCGGCGGCGTGCTGGTCTACGGCATCCCCGAGTTCCGTCTGCCCAAGTCCATCGTCCAGAAGGAGGTGGACGGCCTGAAGGAGCTGGGCGTAAAGATCGAGACCAATATGGTCATCGGCCGCTCCATCACCATCGACGAGCTGATGGAGGAGCAGGGCTTTGAGGCCGTGTTCATCGGCTCCGGCGCGGGCCTGCCCATGTTCATGCACATCCCCGGGGAGAACCTGAAGGGCGTCTACTCCGCCAACGAGTTCCTCACCCGCATCAACCTGATGAAGGCCTACCGGGAGGGGTCCGACACCCCCATCATGGACCTGAAGGGCAAGAAGGTGGCCGTCGTCGGCGGCGGCAACGTGGCCATGGACGCCGCCCGGTGCTCCAAGCGCCTGGGGGCCGACGTACATATCGTCTACCGCCGCAGCGAGGCGGAGCTCCCCGCCCGGCGCGAGGAGGTGGAGCACGCCAAGGAGGAGGGCATTATCTTCAAGACCCTCACCAACCCCACCGAGATCTTGGGCTACAACAACCCCGAGGATAAGCGGGACCCGAAGAACGGCTCCGTTATTGGCCTCAAGTGCGTGGAGATGGAGCTGGGCGAGCCAGACGCCTCTGGCCGCCGCCGCCCCATCGTCAGGGAGGGCAGCGAGTTTGAGATGGAGATGGACTGCGTGATTATGGCGCTGGGGACCAGCCCCAACCCCCTCATCAAGTCCACCACCAAGGGCCTGGAGATCAACAGGA
>CANDEH010000145.1 GCA_947383645.1 uncultured Clostridia bacterium
CTCTACGGCACCCCCCTGGAGTCCACCACCTACAAGTTCGCCAAGTGCCTCCAGAAGCGCTTTGGCATCATCGAGGGGGTGACGGACAAGGGGTATATCACCAACAGCTACCACGTCCACGTCAGCGAGGAGATCGACGCCTTCTCCAAGCTGAAGTTCGAGGCCCAGTTCCAGGCGCTGTCCCCCGGCGGGGCCATCAGCTACGTGGAGGTACCAAACCTCCAGAACAACCTGGAGGCAGTCTTGCAGGTGATGAAGTTCATCTACGACAACATCATCTACGCCGAGCTGAACACGAAAAGCGACTACTGCCAGTGCTGCGGCTGGGACGGGGAGATCGAGATCGTGGAGGAGGACGGAAAGCTGGTCTGGCGCTGTCCCAAGTGCGGCAACACGGACCAGAGCAAGATGAACGTGGCCCGGAGGACCTGCGGCTACATCGGCACCCAGTTCTGGAACCAGGGCCGGACCCAGGAGATCAGGGAACGCGTGATGCACCTGTAGGCTTAAATAAAGGGGGGACTTCGTCCCCCCTTTAGATTCCCCCTCTCCAGTGTGCGCACTGGAGTGCGCGCCCAAGGCGCGCGGGTCGGGGTATTTTTCCGAAAAGCGCGGTTTCCGGAAAAATGATTTTAATTTTTTTCGTTTGCGGAGCAAACGAAACCACGGGGGGCCTTGCCCCCCTTTGGATTCCCCCTGATTTGCGGGATGGAGGGTTGGATGGAGAAAAATAGGCGGATTGGGTTGATGGATGCCCTTAGAGGGCTGGCGGTGCTGCTGATGGTGGTGCACCACTTTCTTTACGATTTGGCCGCTTTTTGTGGGGCGCCCTGGTGGGTGTTTTCGAATCCGGTGTTTGATACGCTTCATTACGTGTTCGCAGGGCTGTTTATTCTGCTGGCTGGGGTCAGTTCCAACTTTTCGCGGAGTAATACGAAGCGGGGGCTGAAGGCCCTGGGGTGCGCGGCGGCGATTACCGTGGTCACGGTGGTTATGCAGATGCCCATCTGGTTTGGGGTGCTGCACCTGCTGGCGGTGTGTATGATCTTTTACGGGCTCACAAGGCCATTTTGGGAGCGGCTTTCGTCCTGGGTGGTACCGGCGGCTTCTGTGGTGCTGACGGTGCTGACCGCGCCCCTGGCTGACGGGGTGGAGACTACGAATCCCTATCTCTGGATGTTCGGGTGGACCACGGCGGAGTTTTCCTCGGCGGACTATTTTCCGCTTCTGCCCTGGGCCTTTGTGTTCCTGTTCGGAACCTGGCTGGGGCGGTATATTAAGGAGGGACGGTTCCCCGAGTGGTTCTACCGCTGGAGGTGCCCGCCTCTGGAGGCGGTGGGGCGGCACAGTCTGGTGATCTATGTGCTGCACCAGCCGGTGCTCTATGGGCTGACCATGGCGGGGCTGTGGATGTTCGGGAGGTGAGGACGATGTATTACGGGGAGATCAAAAACTGCGACATCGCCAACGGCGAGGGGGTGCGGGTGACGCTGTTTGTGTCCGGGTGCACCAACCACTGCAAGCACTGCTTCCAGCCCCAGACCTGGGATTTTGCGTATGGCCAGCCCTTTACGGAGGAGACGGAGGCGCGGCTTCTGGAGATGCTGCGGCCGGACTATATCAACGGCCTGACCCTCCTGGGCGGGGAGCCCATGGAGCCGGAGAACCAGCGGGTGCTTCTGCCCTTTGTCCGGCGGGTGCGGGAGATGTATCCGGGTAAGACCGTGTGGTGCTTCTCCGGGTTTACCTGGGAGGAGCTGCACTCCCAGGGGAGTCACCCCCGGTGCGAGGCGACGGAGGAATTTTTGCGGCAGCTGGACGTACTGGTGGACGGGCGGTTTGTGGAGGCGCTGAAGGACATCTCCCTGCGCTTCCGGGGGTCGGCCAACCAGCGCCTCATTGACGTGCCGGAGACGATAGCCCGGGGCGAAATCGTCCTGTGGGACAAGTAGGGGGGAAAATTATGATGCAGATTCAGATCAAAAAGCTCCGGCCGGAGGCCGTTCTGCCCACCCGGGGCAGCGCCCAGGCGGCGGGGTATGACCTGTACGCCTGCCTGAGCGAGGGGGAGATCGTCCTCCAGCCCGGGGAGACCCGGCGGATCAACTTGGGCTACGCCCTGGCTCTGCCGGAGGGGACCTTCGGCGCGGTGTTCGCCCGCAGCGGCCTGGCCACGAGGCAGGGACTGCGGCCGGCCAACTGCGTGGGCGTGGTGGACAGCGACTACCGGGGGGAGAACATGGTCCCCATCCACAACGACAGCGCCGTCCCCCAGACCATCCGCCACGGCGACCGGATTGCCCAGATGATTGTGATGCCCTGCCTGCCGGTGGAGTTCTGTGAGGTGGATAACCTGGACGAGACCGAGCGGGGTGAGGGTGGTTTCGGGAGCACGGGGCGGTAGCGCCCTCCCCCCGGCACACATAGCCGTTGAGGGCCATCTTTTGTATTACAGGCTGGAAGGTTTCGGATACTCGCTTTCAAAAAAACACCGGCTCGATTCTGTAATCGAGCCGGTGTTTCTTTTGCATTGCCGAGGGCTTCCCACAACATCGGGATTGCTCAGCCCCAGGCGGCGCAGTCTCTGCGACGCCCGCAGTTTAGCTATCAGCCTAAGAGCTGGAGGACACCCTGGGGCACCTGATTGGCCTGGGCCAGCATGGCCTGGGCAGACTGCACCAGGATGTTGTTCTTGGTGTAGCTCATCATCTCCTCGGCGATGTCCGTATCGCGGATGGAGCTCTCGGCATCCTGGATGTTCTCCGCCATCACGCTCAGGTTGTTGGCCGTGTGCTCCAGACGGTTCTGGTAGGCGCCCAGATCGCCGCGGACGCTGGACACGTTGTTGATGGCGTCCTTGATGGTGGCGATAGCCTTGGCGGCGCTCTCGGCGTTGCCGATGTTCAGCCCGTCGATACCCAGGGCCTTGGTGTGCATATCGCCGACGGAGACCTTCAGCTGATTGAATTCCTCAGAGGTGTCGCCGATCTGAAGCTGGAGAGCCTTGCCGGAGGCAGCCTTGGTCTCCACATTAGCGGTGATGCTGGTGAACTTATGAATGGTATCTTTGATGTTCTGCTTGGTGGTCAGGTCGGCTTCCTTCTGCCCCTTCTTCTCGGTGAGGACCAACTGATTGTGACCGTAGGCCTGCTGTACGTTCCACATCTTGTTGTCCTTGGCGGCCTCAGTGATACGGCTGATTACGCGGGTGGAAGCGCTCATGTCGCCGCCGAACTCGGTCTTGAGGTCGGCATCATTCTTGAACTTGAGCGTGCCATTGTCATCTTTGACCAGATCGCGGATGTCCACCACCTTCACGCCGTCGCCATACTTGGCGTTGGCGGTCTTGTCGGTGGCTGCGATGACATAGGTCTCATTGCCGATGATGAAGCCGGAGCCATCCTTGACCGCACAACCATCCGTGCCGTCACCAAACACGTCATACGCGTCAATAACGGTCTCGGCCAACTGCTCGCCATTGTCCTTGGAACCAACATGGATGTTGCTGGAGCCGATATCGGCAGTGCCAGTCAGAGTCCCCTTGCTGTCAGGATCGGTGTTATTATCGGTCTTTGTATAACCGGTATAGATACCGATGGTGAAGTTGCCCTGGAGGGGGTCGGCATCATGAGCGGGAGCAGTAGCGGGGTTAGCACCAGCGACAGCGGCGAGGGCATCCTTATGGCCGTCATCGGTCATCTCAAATTTCAGCTTGCCACCCTCAGCAGTAACCTTGTACTCAATT
The DNA here is from genome assembly GCA_947383645.1 of uncultured Clostridia bacterium. GTDB lineage: Bacteria > Bacillota > Clostridia > Oscillospirales > Oscillospiraceae > CAJFPI01. The sequence continues at coordinate 3,746 of CANDEH010000145.1, forward strand.
TTGGTATCAGTATCCTGACTGTTCGCTGTATTGTCGGTAATGACAAGCGGACCGCCGGTAGTAGAGTTGGCTGCCATCGAGACCTGGTCTGTGGTGTAGTTGAGCTCCACAGTGTCGCCCATCTTCTCCTGAATCAAGGATGCGAGATCCGCAGCGGAGTACTCCTTGTCCTTCTCCAAACCGGTCAGCGTGATTTCCTTGAAATAGACCGCCTCCATGCTGGGCTGGCGAGCCATGGCAATGGCAAAGGTAGCCTCGCCATTTTCGTCTGCCTTCATGGTCTTGCCGTTAAGATCAAACTCAAAGCTGGTTTTGGAGGAACCGGTGGCATCCTTATGGAGGGTGGGATCGTCAACATTTGCACCCTGCATACGGTTGCCATACTTGGTAAACTCGCCCTCGCCAACAATAGTGGGGTCCTTCACGGTTTCGGAAGAAGTGGTGTCCAGGGAGCCGTCCAGGAGCTTGATGCCGTTGAAGTTGGCGCTGTCGGCGATGCGGTTGATCTCGTCGCAGAGCTGGTTGACTTCCTTCTGCAAAGCCTCGCGGTCCACCTCATCCTGGTAGGTGCCGTTGGCGGACTGGGTGGCCAGGTAGTCCATGCGGTTGAGCATGTCC
>CANDEH010000146.1 GCA_947383645.1 uncultured Clostridia bacterium
CACCCCCCCCCCGCCACCCCCTCTCCCCCACCCCCCCGCTCCCCCTATCACAACCCGTGCGTGGGTCTTTTGCTGGACGGGGCGGGGGGGCCCCCGGGCGCCCCCCCTTCCCTGTCCCTCCCCTTGACGCGCTGGCGGGTTTCCTCTATACTGGAGGTATTCCCTAACGTGATACTTCGATGGGCGTTTTGACAGCCGCCGGGGCGGCGGGAGGAGGCAGTATGGAGAAATTACAGACGCCGGAGCTGAAGACCGGGGAGTTCGCCAAGCTCTGCGGCACCACCAAACGCACCCTGTTCCACTACGACGAGATCGGCCTGTTCTCCCCTGCCCTTGTGAATGAGAACGGCTACCGCTACTACAGCGAGAGCCAGTGCGACACCTTCTTCACCATCACCTGCCTCCAGGAGCTGGGAATGCCGCTCAAGGAGATCCGGCAGTACGTGGAGCACCGGAGCCCGGAGGCGCTGGAAGCGCTTCTGGAGCAGCAGGAGCGACAGGTGGCCGCCGAGCTGGCGCGGCTGCGGCGGATTGAGCAGGTGATCCGGACCCGGCTGAAGCTGGTCCGCATGGGGGAGCGCATCCGTTTCTCCGGCCGGCTCAGCCCCATGGTGGTGGAGCGCCACAGCGAGGCGAAGATGGTTCTCAGCGATCCCATCCGGCAGGGCGATCAGGCCAGCCTCCTTCAGACGCTGCTGCGGCACATTGAATTCTGTCTGCGCAGCGGCCTGAACACCGGCCACCCCTACGGAGCCATGCTGGATGTGGAGAGACTGCGGCAGGGGGAGCGGGATCCCTACATCTACTTCATAACCCAGACGGAGGCGGAGGCGGAGGGCGTACCCCTCCACACCAAGCCCGCCGGGCGTTACGCCTGCGTCTACCTCCGGGGGGACTACTACGACGCCGACAGGGGCTTTGCCCGGCTCCTTGCTGGCATGGAGCGTGAAGGGATGGCTCCGGGAACCTGCTGCTACAAGGAGGCGGTCTGGGACGAGCTGGCTGTGGACAGCATGGAGCATCTGCTCACCCGTATCGCCATCGGTATTGCGGACGATGATTCGACGTGACAGCCTGCGCCGCCTCCCCGGGCAGCGGGGCTACAGTGCGGCGAGCACGGCGCCAATATCCGCGTCGATACAGAGGCTCCGCTCTTCGATCTCCTGCGGGGCATAGGCCTGACCCCGGTTGATACAGACATAGCCCGCTTTGGGGTTTTGCAGAACCTGCTGCCAGAAGGGGTACTTGATGATGCCGGGGGTATTCTGTCCCACCCCGAGCTCCAGATAGAGGACGGCGCCTTCGCGATGCCGCCGCACAAACTCCTCATAGCGTCCGGCGGCGGCGTACCACCCCTCGTCCTGCACAAAGGCGTCGTCTGTCCGAAGATTCATGCACATGGGCCTGCCGCACCGGGGACAGCGGGGAATCAATGCGGACGGTATCCGCATATCGCGCTGCTCCAACACCATACGGCGCACGGCCGTCTCGTTGTCATAGGTCCTCTGGTGACAGGGCTCCGCGCACTGCCACAGGCCGTAATCCCCCTGGGTATAGAAGAGCCGTTCCTTTTCAAACCCGGCCCTTTGAAAGCAGTGGTCCACGTTGGTGGTCAGAACAAAGTAGTCCCTCCGCTCCACCAGCTTTCGCAGTACGTCATAAACCGGCTCCGGCGGATCCTCATAGCGGTTGATCCAAATGTACCGGCTCCAGTAGGCCCACTGCTCCTCCGGCGTCTCAAAGAAGCAGAAGCCGCCGGAATACATGTCCTGAAAGCCGTATTTCCTCCTGAAGTCGCCAAAGTACCGCGCAAACCGATCCCCGCTGTAGGTAAATCCGGCGGAGACAGACAGCCCTGCGCCCGCGCCGATCACTACGGCGTCCGCGCTGTCAAGGAGCTGTCGCAGCCGCTGTGTCCGGGCCGAGAAGCTCTCGGTAGATCTGCTCGTCTGTATCTGTAAAAACATTGAAAATCACCTTATGAATGGAGGATGGCGTCCGCAAAAAACTGCGCACAGTTTTGACCGCGATTTCGGCCGCCTCCCGATGGGGAAAGCGGAACTCCCCGGTGGAGATGCAGCAGAAGGCCACGCTGCCCAGATCGTGGGCCGCCGCCAACGCCAGACAGGAGCGGTAGCAGGCGGCCAGATCCTCCCGGTCCCGGCAGGAGACGCTGCCGCGGACCACGGGCCCCACCGTGTGAAGCACGTACCGGGCGGGAAGGTTGTAGCCGCCGGTCAGCTTGGCCCGCCCGTTGGGCTCCGGGTGTCCCTGGACCTCCATGATCCGGCGGCACTCCTCCCGGAGCTGTAGGCCCGCCGCCGAGTGGATGGCGTTGTCAATACAGCCGTGGCAGGGGTGAAAACAGCCCAGCAGGGCGCTGTTGGCGGCGTTAACAACAGCCTCCGCCCGCAGCCGGGTTATATCCCCTCTCCACAGAGCGATCTGCGCGCTGCCGGACACAGCCGGCAGAGAGGCGGCGTCTGTCACGCCCCGCTCCTCCCGCTCAGAGGACAGGAGCTCGTCCTGCATGGCAAGGAACTCCCCTCTCAGCGGCATGGGCGGCCCGAGGTTTATCAGGGCACGGAGCAGGCGGCGCTGGCTGGCCGCATCCCGGGGGACGCCCTGGGCCTGCTGCCTGTACGCCGGAAGGTCCTCCAGCAGAAGCCGGATCAGCGTTTGAATTTGTGTCTGCCGTTCCATAGACAACCTCCTGTAACAGCGCCCGGGGGATGGCCTTCCCGGGGCTCTTTTGTCAGGCGAAGAAAAAGCCGGCGGTCATATCCAGATAGTTCTCACCGCTGTAGTCGGGGTACCGCTCCTTCACCGCAGCCTTAAAGGCCGCGCCGTCCGGACAGGAGGCGGCAATCCGCTTCAGCTGCTCCAGATAGGCAATCTTGGCCCGGGCGCCCTTCAGATCCTCGGGGGTGTAGTGGGAGGTGAGGATCAGGTCATAGCCCCTGCGGATGTAGCCCTCCAGATGGTCAATGATAGCGTCCGCATGGCCCGCGCCGGCCACGATGGAGTGGCAGTCGTGGCCCAGCATGTGGGTGTAGACTGCGTTGAGCTCCGGGATCTCCACGTCGAAGGCCTCGGCGGTGGGGTGGATAATAAACTCGATCCCGCCGATGGTAACGGCGCCCTCGCCGACAACGTGCGTAATGGTGTGGATACCGCTGTCAAAGGCGCTGCCGAAAACGGCGGCGAACTGGTCAACCAGGGCCTTCCCTCCTCCCCTCTCCGCATACGCCACGGCGCTCTCGGTGGCATACTTGGGCGCGGTGCGCAGGAAGGAGGCCCCCGCCCCGTGGTAGGCCACCAGAACGCCGGCCACCGCCCTGCCCTCCAGGTACTCGCTCAGCGCGGCAATACTGTCGGTGAAGCAGGGAGATTCCAGGACCACGAATTTTCCGGCCTTTTCCACCAGAAACACCTCGTCCGCCAGCGGATCGCCGGTCTGATAGGCGTGGAGCTTCACACCGCCGAAGTCGTAGACGTGCATCTCGCCCTGGCGCAGCGGGAGAACTGTAAAACTGTGCTTGTTCATAGAAATTACCTCCAAATGGCTCGACATGTATATGGGATATTCTCCCTTTGACACAGCCATCATAGCAGACCATCCGCGCACTGTGAAGTACGCACAATTTTGTAACATAGGGTACACGGAAGTAACTATTGTTGCGCCGCAACGGTTTCAGGGATTAAAAAACTTTCGGTCCTGTCTCTACACCAGCTATACGCTATTTGATACAGGGAAGATCGCAGCGATTCTATCCACCACCTGCCGCTTCTGCTCCGGGGTAACATGGGTATACAGGCCCGTCGTCATACCCAGTGAAGCGTGTCCGAGCAAGCCCTGGCGTGTTCTCGGGTTCATCCCGTTTTCAAAGCAACAGGTGGAAAAGGCGTGCCCTCATGGCATGATAAGGACAACCACCAGATACCCGTTCAGAGCGCAACAAAGATGCGACAATCATAACCACCAATGGGAACAGCGGCAGGAACGAAAAAAGCCGTCCACCGTCCTTACCAGCATTTCTGGCAGGACAGCGGACGGCTTTTTCGCCTTTTAAATGCTTGGGAGTTCGAATCGCTCGTGTTTCCTGAAATCCCCAAATTCGGCTGTGTTGCATCTCTATTGCGTCATTTAAATTTTACGCCCCCATCTTTTCCCAATATCTCTCTGATACTCTTCCTTTTTGGCATAATCCCGCCTTTTAGCGCAAAAACCCGCACCGAAGGGTGGCACTTCATAAAGAAGTGCCACCCTTCGGGCTACCTGTAAAGAAATCTCTCTATGTGGGACGCTATGCCGTCCTTTTCTTGCGCTTCTGCAT
>CANDEH010000147.1 GCA_947383645.1 uncultured Clostridia bacterium
CTTTTCCCGCGTGGGAAAAGTAACTCGCCCCGGGGGGCGAAACCCCCTCCCCCCCTCCCCGCCGCGGACGCGGCGGTCACCCCCCCCCGCGCCGCTGGCGCAAAAACTAATCCAACATCCTGCCATCAGTAAAACCACAGCAGAGCGTGGGTCTTCCGCCCATCCTGATTCCGCAGCTCCACCACGTGTTTCCCCTCTTCAAAGGCGTAGCAGAGATCCACCGTCTCCCCCAGCCTGATCTGCCGCTTGTAGAGGATCTCAAAGTTCTCAAAGGGCAGGTCGGCCAGGTGGGCAGGCAGGGCCTCCCGGGCCACCTCCAGGTAGTGGAGGTTGTTCATGTGGTGCAGGGTGTCGATATCCCGGCGGAGCACCGTGTAGGAGCAGATGCGCCGGGCCTCCCCGGGGCCTCGGGTCAGGTGGGAGGGGGCGTCCCCCTCCACCGCCCGCGCCGCGTTGAGGCGGTATAGGGCCCGGATCTCCTCCGAAATTTTGGCCACATGGCCGGTGGCGGTGTCAATCAGCAGCCACCGGGAGGTGGCCGCAGCTACCGTCTCCTCTGCCTGGTCCAGGATGAGAAAATCCCGGTCGGAGGTGTGCACGTCCATGGCCCGGGGCCAGGTGCGCACCGTGAGAGGCGCGGCCCAGGCGGGACGGCGGAGGAGCCGCAGCTTCCAGCCCACCAGAGCCCAGGCCAGCCCCCGGCGCACGGTGTCCTCCGGCCCGAAGCCCTGGGCGGCGGAGGCCCGGGCGGACCCCTCCTGCATCATCCGCAGCGCCCCGGTGGGGGAGAGGCGGTTGTCCTCCGCCAGATCGGGGTACTGAACACTCTCCGGGTAGTCGTACATATTCATCGCGTCTTCGCCTCCGTCAGGTTTTCTACCAGATGTACATTCAGATGGTTATAGGTCATGGTGACGCCGCTCTCCTCAAAGCAGGTTCTGATGTTTTCCAGAAGGGAGTAGTACGCGTCCCAGTAGTGTTCCACATCGCTCCAGCACCGGACGTGGTACTCAATGGCGCTCTCGCCGTAGGCGGTGACCACCACGGAGGGAACCGGGTCGGGGAGAATGTGCGCCGTGCGCTCCACCGCTGAAAGGCAGGCGGCGCGGACAGCGGGAACGGCGTCGCTATAGGAGGCGGTGACGGTGTGGTCAATCCGCCGGGTGCCCAGCTGGGTGAAGTTGGTGATCTTGCTGCCGGAGAGAGCGCTGTTGGGCATCATCACCCGCTGGCCGTTGAAGGTATCCAGTCTGGTGTGGATCAGATCAATGGACACCACCGTTCCGGCGCACTGGTCGGTCTCAATGTAGTCCCCGATCTGGAAAGGTTTGGAGAACAGGATCACCAGCCCCCCGGCTACATTGCCCAGAATGTCCTGCACCGCCAGAGACACGGCCAGTCCCAGTACGCTGAACAGCGCCAGAAGGGAGGTCATGGGAATTCCCAGAGCGTCGGCCACGATGAGAACCGCAATCACATAGAGCAGGGCCTTCAGCGCGGCCAGAAGATAGCGCCGCATCCGCTCGTCAATTTTGGGATGGGCCAGCAGCCGCTTCACAACTCCGGTGAGAATGCGGATGACCATCAGGCAGAGCAGCAGGATCAGCAGAGCGTAAAACAGCTTCTCCAGTGTGAATGTTCTCAAATTTGCCAGCAGAGCGGAGAACCAGCCGTCTTCCCCGGAGAGCTCCGGGATTGTCTCCGGAATGGTAAGGCCAAGTTTTTTCATAGGCACCTCCTGTAGGGGATGGGGATAGGATGGCATGGAAGCAGGGCCGGGGTTACAGTCTGGGTCATATTTTTCGGTTGCCCCGCAAAGGGCGAGAAAAATGGCGCAAATCAAAGTATAGTATTATACCCGGACTGTCAAAAAAGGCGGCAGAGCATGGCTGGCGGTAAGGAGGAAAGTGTGAAAGGAACCCAAGAGGGTCCCTTTCGCGTGCAATCACCCGCCGTACCCCAAGAGCATTCCCTCACCGCTGCGCGGCTCAGGCACAGCGACAAATTGCGGTCATTGGCAGCAATTTGCCCCAGCTTGTCAAAAAACCGGCAGGTTTTTCGACAAGCTGAGTATAATAGCCGCTCAGCGGCTATTATACCATGAAAGTGAAGCTGGAATGGTATAATGAGCCAATTTTTTCGGTTGCCCCGCAAGGGGCGAGAAAAAGGACTCAAAATCAAAGTATAATAGCTGCTCTGCGGCTATTATACCACACAGGGACAGGGGAAATCAATGCGGCTGAAGGAGGGCGGGCGATATTTTCCCCTTTGCGCGCGGAGCACCTGAATTGTAAACCATAAAAAATTTTATAGTTGACAATTGGAGCGGCCTGTGGTACAGTGCTTACAATTCTGATGAGAGGGAGTCGATTCTATGGAAGCAACAAAAACAATCCCGGTGCGGGCGATGTGCCGTGTGGGGGCCTTTGCGGCGCTGATGGCCGCATGCTCCTGGCTGTCCATCCCGACCACGCCGCCCTTTACGCTGCAGACACTGGGGGTGTTTCTGGCGGTGGGGCTTCTGGGCGGGAAGCTGGGGACTGCGGCTGTGGCGGTATATGTCCTTCTAGGGGCCTTTGGGCTGCCGGTTTTCGCCAACTTTTCCGGCGGTCTGGGTGTGCTGCTGGGGACTACAGGCGGGTATATTATCGGGTTCATCTTCGCCGCGCTGGTCATGTGGGGTCTGGAGCGGCTGCTGGGACGGCGCCTCCGGGCGCTGCTGGTATCCATGCTGGCGGGAATGATTGTCTACTTTGCCTTTGGTACCGTATGGTTTCAGGCGGTCTACATGCGTACCACCGGGCCGGTGGGGCTCATGACGGTGCTGGGCTGGTGCGTGGTCCCCTTTATTATACCGGATCTGGTAAAGATGGCTCTGGCGCTGGTGATAACGGCGCGGATCAGGCCCCATGTGCGCTGAGCCGGTGCGCCTGCGGCCCCACCACGGCCTGTGCATGGCCTACTTTGCGGGAGAGGGCTACAGCCCCGGCTTCTCCCGGCACATGGGGGAGGTATTGGAGACGCTGCTGGCGGGGGGCACAGTGCGTCTGTGCTGCGCCGTGGATGAGGTGTGTTCCGCCTGTCCGGAGAACCGGGACGGTCTGTGCTGGAAGGCGGATCAGACAGCCCGCTATGATCGAGCGGTGCTCCGGCTCTGCGGGCTGCGGGAGGGAATGACGCTGCCCTTCGCCGCCTTTACGGCCCTGGTGCAGGCGCGGATCATTGCTCTAGGACTGCGGGAGAGCGTCTGCGGCGGCTGCCGGTGGAACGGCCTGTGCCGCAGTGTTCCAAGCCGGTGGGCGGAAGGGGAGTAGCTGTGCGGGAGCGTCTGTGGAAGGCGAGCGCCCCCGGTTTTGATGGATTTTTCAATATAGAGACATAAAAAACAGGCTATGATGACGACGGCCGGGGCCCGCGGTGGGCTCCGGTCGCTTTTGTTTTTTTCTGGGTTGACGGCAAAGCCGACGGCCCCTCCCGAAACGAACTTCGATTATAAGCTCCCCAGCTTCTCAAGCCTCCCAATTCCTTCCGGACACCGGAAAGAAAAGGCGCGCTTCTCAAGTGCGTTGACTATACCACAATCTGCGCCATAAAAATTTCTGAAAAATTTAGAATTGACCACTGATTTATTTACAATTCCAACTTACAATGAGGACATATATGAGCGATCAGGAGGGAAACCCCTATGAGAATCCGGCGGCACCTCTTTTTTTACAACACCATATCGGTGCTGATGGCCCTGGTGGCGATGCTGGCGGTGAACGGCGCGGTGACGCAGTTTATCGGCCGGTGGTACCGGGAGCAGGCGGAGGAGCTGGTGCGGGAGCTGCCGCCGGACCACCGGCCGGAGAGCGGCGCGCTCTGGATGGACCGGGGGGAGGGGGAGCTGGAGCTGGTGGGAATCTTTCCCCAGCCCCACCCCTGGATGACAGACCGCCACCGGCCCCAGGACGAGGTGCTGACACTCTCCCTGCTCCTCAGCGGCGGAGCGGCCATCGTCGTGATCCTTTTGCTGAATACCCTGTTTACCCGATCCCAGGTGAAAAAGCTGCTCCAGCCGGTGGACATTCTCACCCAGGCCGCCCGGCGGGTGGAGGCGGGGGACTTCACCCAAGCCATCGACTACCGGGGCCGGGACGAGTTTACCGCTGTCTGCGCGGCCTTCAACCGGATGCAGGACCACCTGCTGGCGGAGCAGGAGAAAAACGCCGCCTATGAGCGCTCCCGCACGGATCTGGTGGCCGGCATCTCCCACGATCTGCGCACCCCCCTCACCAGCGTGAAGGGCTATATCCAGGGCCTGCGGGACGGGGTGGCCCGGACCCCGG
>CANDEH010000148.1 GCA_947383645.1 uncultured Clostridia bacterium
ATCCCCCACACCGACACCTACATCGCCAAGGACGCCTCCACCAACGACGAGATCGACCGCCTGCGCCTCAGCGCCACCGCCGCTCTCTTCGAGCGGCGGGACGTGATCGTGGTGGCCTCCGTCTCCTGCATTTACGGCCTGGGCGAGCCAGACGACTTCGAGAAGATGATGGTCTCCCTCCGCCCCGGTCAGGAGCGGAGCCGGGACGAGCTGCTCCAGCGCCTGGTGGAGATCCGCTACGAGCGCAACGACGTGGCCTTTGAGCGGAACATGTTCCGGGTCCGGGGGGACACGGTGGAGCTCTACCCCGCCTACTACAAGGACCGGGCTATCCGTGTGGAGTTCTTCGGCGACGAGATCGACCGCCTCAGCGAAATAAACCCCCTCACCGGCGCGGTGAACCGGGTCCTGAACCACGTGGCCGTCTACCCCGCCAGCCACTACGTCACCCCTCCGGAGAAGATGAAAAAGGCCCTCGTCCAGATCCAGCAGGAGCTGGAGGAGCGGGTCAAATATTTCGAGGACAACGGCAAATTAGTGGAGGCCCAGCGGATCCGCCAGCGGACGGAGTACGACATGGAGATGATGCGGGAGCTGGGCTACTGCACCGGCATCGAGAACTACAGCCGGTGCCTCTCCGACCGGCCCGTGGGCTCGGCGCCCATGACCCTCCTGGACTACTTCCCCGACGACTTCGTCCTCTTCGTGGACGAGAGCCACGTGACCCTGCCCCAGGTCCGGGCCATGTACAACGGCGACCGGGCGAGGAAGGAGAGCCTGGTGGAGTACGGCTTCCGCCTCCCCTGCGCCTTCGACAACCGCCCGTTGAAGTTCGAGGAGTTCGAGGAGCGGCTTCACCAGATCATCTGCGTCAGCGCCACCCCCGCCGACTACGAGCGGCAGAACGCGGACCAGGTGGTGGAGCAGGTGATCCGCCCCACAGGCCTGCTGGACCCCCGGGTGGAGGTCCGCCCCGTCACCGGTCAGATCGACGACCTCATCGGCGAGATCAACGCCCGCGCGGAGCGCAACGAGCGTGTCCTTGTGACCACCCTCACCAAAAAGATGGCCGAGGACCTCACCGCTTACCTGAAAAACGCCGGCATCCGCGTCCGCTACATGCACCACGACGTGGAGACCATCGAGCGCATGGAGCTGATCCGGGACCTGCGCCTGGGCGAGTTCGACGTCCTGGTGGGCATCAACCTGCTGCGCGAGGGCCTGGACATGCCCGAGGTGAGCTTAGTCGCCATCCTGGACGCAGACAAGGAGGGCTTCCTCCGCAGCGAGACCAGCTTGATTCAGACCATCGGCCGGGCCGCCCGGAACGCCGACGGCCTTGTCATCCTCTACGCGGACACCGTGACCCGTAGCATGAAGGCCGCCATAGACGAGACGGAGCGCCGCCGGAAAAAGCAGGACGACTTCAACCGCGCCCACGGGATTGTCCCCAAGACCATCATCAAGTCCGTCCGGGAGGTCCTGGAGATCAGCAAGTCCGCCGAGGCGGCCCAGCGTAGCGCCGGCCGCAAGCTGACGAAGGCCGAGGCGGAGCGGGAGATCGTCAAGCTGGAGAAGGAGATGCGGGAGGCCAGCAAGATGCTGGAGTTTGAATACGCCGCCATCCTCCGCGACCGGATCATCGAGCTGCGCAAGCAGGCGTAGCCCCCTGTACGCAAAAAATCGCACCCTGCCGGATGCGATAAAGAGGTAAGTTCTATGGCCAGGCAAAAGGAAGAAAAGACCAACGTCATGCGCATTTTAGAACAGAAAAACATCCCCTATACCGCCCATATCTATCCCCACGAGGAGGGGGTAGCCGTGGACGGAGCCACCGTGGCCCGGACCCTGGGGCTGGACCCGGAGACCGTGTTCAAGACCCTCCTGGCCCGGGGGAACTCCGGGGACATCCACGTCTTTGTCATCCCCGTGGCGGACACCCTGGATCTGAAAAAAGCCGCCAGGGCGGCAGGGGAGAAGTCCGTCGAGCTGGTCCACGTGAAGGAGATCAACGCCCTCTCCGGCTACATCCGGGGCGGCTGCTCCCCGGTGGGCATGAAGAAGCTCTACCCCACCGTCTTCCACGAGACCGCGGAGATTATCGACGCCATCACCGTCTCCGCCGGAAAGATCGGCTATCAGGTGACGCTTTCCCCGGCCGCCCTGCTGGCTCTGGTGGAGGGGACCACCGCGGACATTGTCGTATAGGAGGAGACCGCCATGGGTTTTCTGTCACTGCTCCTGATGCTGCTCTTCTGGCCGGTGCTGCTGATCGCGGCGGCGCTGGCGGTGATCCTGCCCTTCCTGGGCTGGGCGCTGAACGTCACCGCCGCGGCGCTCCTGGCGCTGAATCTGGCCCTCTTCCTCCTGCTCCTGACCATCCGCCGGCGCTGGAAGGCCAGCGGCCAGATGGACCGGCCGTATATTGACAGCTTCACCGGCTGCAAGCGCTTCGCCCTCCGCGCCGCGCGGATCCTCCTCACCTTCGGCGTGATCTGGGAGGCCCTTGCCGCCCTCCTCTTCGCCGCCCTGCTGATCTGGCGCCCCTGGAACGGCATTCTTTGAGATAGGAGATACGAGATAGGAGATAGGAGATATTTTTAGGAGGTCAAACCGTGGCGTTTATGGCGTTGTTCGGGTGGATTTTCATCCCCATCCTCATTCTGGCCCTGTTTTTCTCCGCAATCACCACCGCCCTCCTCTGGATGACGGCCCACACCCTCCTGGTGAATCTCATCGCGGCCCTCCTGACGGCAGGGAACCTGCTGGTGGCCCTCTATCTCCTGCGCCTGCGCAAACGCTGGAAGCGGAAGGGCAAAAAGGGCCGGGTTCTCCTGCTCCTGGCCGCCCTCTGGGAGTTCGGCGCGGCGCTGTTCTTCGCCTTGTACCTGGTTATCCAGCCCCTGCGCTTCCTCCCGGCGGACTTCGGCGTCCCCTTCACCGTGGAGGACGCCTGCTACGGCGACTGGGAGGTGACGGCCTTCCGCTACCGCACCCCCGGCTGCGTCCAGACGGAGGAGGAGATCGACGGCTGGATCGGCGCCTGCCTCACCTACGGCCCGGAGAGCTTCACCGCCGCCGGCGAGACCTACCCCTTGGACGAGGGCGAGCCCTACACCGTCCACACAGTCCGCCGGGAGAGCGACATCCGCATTCCGGAGACCCTTGGCAGGGCCTCCTTCGAGGCTCTGGGTATCGAAGGCAAGCGCATTCGCCGCGTCACCGCCCAGACCCGGGAGAGCACCAAGGGCCGCCGCCCCTTGGGTCAGGACCTGTTCTTTCTGAACGACGGAACCGTCCTCGCCTACCGCAAGGGCGCCTTCTTCGAGATCAAACGGGTGGAGTAGCCTACAGCACCAGCGTCATGCCGCCCAGGCAGACGGGAGCGACACACGCCAGATCCGCCGTCAGCCGCCGCCCGAAATACACCCCGGCGGCAAAGGCCGCCGTGCCGCTGACCCGCTGAAGGGTCCGGAGCGCATCCTGCCGGTCAATATCGCTCCCCTCCCCCAGAAGCAGCAGCCCCTCCGCCGCCGCCACCGCCTCCCACTCCGCCCCAGTCCGCAAAATCTCCTCCTCATGGGGCTGGTAATAGTGCGCATAGAGCCAATCGTAGATCATTTCCATGGATGGGCACCTCCATACGATTTTTAATATTGTCTTTTTATTATTATAACACGGCTTTATATCCTGTGTCAAGAGGAGGTTTGAAAGTGGGCAGAAAGATAATAATGCCTGGATTTTCCGCAAGAATAAAAGAACTGCGGAAGGAAAAGAAGCTGAAGCAGCGGGAAATGGCCGAATTATTGCACTGTACAGAACGCCATTATCAGACAGTCGAGTACGGACAAGTCAATGTCCCTTCCTTAGACATCATCTTTCTCGCTGACTACTTCGGCGTCTCCGCCGACTACCTGTTAGGCCTCACGGACCGCCGGGACCGCCCGTAGGGGCGCACAGAGTGCGCCCCTACGGATTTTCTCCCCCGGCTCCACAGCACCGCAACAGTACGCCCCCGCCAGGCCCGGCGGCCTTCGCGGCACCGGGCCAACGATACCCCCTGCAAGTTTCGAGGGCAAGTCGAGGCGAGGCAGGCAGAGCGGCAGCGGCGGTTTATAGCAAGGCTAAAGACGGGGGAATGCTCTCAAGATACCTTCATCTAAGCAAGAGCCATCGCCGCCAAGCCCGGCGGCCTTAGCGGCACTGGGCCAACGATAGTCCCTGCAAGTTTCGGGGGCAAGTCGAGGCGAGGCAGGCAGAGCGGCAGCGGATGT
>CANDEH010000149.1 GCA_947383645.1 uncultured Clostridia bacterium
ACCACGACGAGAGACACTCTTTCCCTACACGACGCTCTTCCGATCTGTTTGCGCCTATGGCGCTAATAAATTGAAATTGTTTTTTCGGAAACCGCGTTTTCGGAAAAACACCTTGCGCTCACGCGCTCGGCCCGGACCTTTTTCCCTGGAATCGGCGCCGCCGCTTCCAGGGAAAAAGCCCGCTTGAAAGCGGCCAAGCCGCTTTCAAGTGCGCTCAACAGGGCAGGTGAGGCAGGTGGGGCCGCCGGTGCCGCGGTAGGAGAGCTCTTTGCCGGGGTAGGTGTGCACGGTGACGCCGGCCTGGCGCAGCTTTCCCTCGATCTCCGGGCAGCCGTCGATGAGGACGCAGACCCCCGGCTCCAGGGCCAGCAGGTTGGTGCCCAGATAGTCGTACTCCCTGTCGCTGCACTCGATCAGCGTCATGCCGCGGCTGAGGAGGTACTCCCGGAAGACCACCGGCATATAGCGGGAGTAGACCACCGCCTTGTCCGTGTCCACCAGGCTGATGATGCTCATCAGGTGGAGACAGCAGTCCTCGCCGTCGCCGTGGGGCATGGGGACGATGACGTACTCGTCAATGACATCCTTCGTGATCTCCTTGAACTGGCGGATGCCCTCGTCGTTGGTGCGGTAGCCCCGGCCGATGGCCACCGTCTTCTCGTCCAGCCACAGCACGTCGCCGCCCTCCATCTTTCCCGGGGCGGTGATGCGTCCCAGGGTGGGGATACCCTGGCTCTTGAGGTACTCCTCGGTGGCATAGGACTCCCTGCTCCGCAGGGCCTTGCCCATGGGGAAGTACACCGCGCCCTTTTTTGTGATCTTCAGCGGGTCGTGGGTATAGATGGAGTCCAGGCCGCCCCGCTCGTCCCGGGGCAGGTAGAGCACGTTGGGCACGTGGTCCCGGATGATCTGCTCGAAGGCGTCGTACTCCTTCAGGACCTGCTGATAGTCCGGACAGCCGAAGTAACAGAATTCCTCCCAGGTCCGGTTCAGATTCTCCTGGCTGATAAACGCCTGCTCCGGGCGCTTGAGCAGGATGGTCTGAATCTTCCCGGTCATGGACTGACAGCCGTAGTTCATAGCCTCTCTTTTCTTCCTTTCCTCTTGTTTCCGACGGTCTCAGCCCTCCAGGGCCTTGATAATGGAGGAGACGGACATCCGGATGGAGTTGTCGTTGGACTGCTCGGTGTAGAAGCCGATATGGGGGGTGCCGATGACGTTGGGCAGCGCCACCAGCTTCTGCTCCAGCTCCCCCGGAGGCTCGCTGGTGAAGACGTCGATGGCGGCGGCGCCAATGCGGCGGTTGGCCAGCGCGTCGTACAGGTCCTCAATGTTCACCAGCTCCGCCCGGGCCACGTTGATGAAGAGGGCGTCCTTCTTCATCAGGGAGAGGTACTTTTTGTCGATGATCTTCTCGTTCTCTTTGGTCACCTTCATGTGCAGGGAGACGATGTCCGAGCGGCGGAAGATCTCCTCCAGGGAGACGTACTCGATACCGTACTTCTCCTTGAGGTAGTCGCTCTCAAAGATGTCGTTGGCGATGACATGGGCCCCCAGGCCGATGAACTTCTCCACCACCAGACGGCCGATGGCCCCGGTGCCCACGACGCCCACGGTGGAGCCGGCGATCTCCCGGCCGTTCAGGCCGTCGGTGCTCCAGCCGCCGTCCTTGAGGATGTTCACCGCCGGCACCACGTTGCGCACCAGCGCCGCGGTGAGGCACACGGCGAACTCCGCCACCGCATTGCTGCCGTAGGCCTCGATATTGAGTACCTTGATGCCCTTGCTCTGGGCATACTCCACGTCCACAAAGTTCCACATGCCCGTGCCCATGAACTGGAGCACCTTCAGCCGGGGCATGGCGTCCACCATCTCCCGGGTCAGCTGGGTGACGGCGAAGGCCACCACCTCCGCCTCCCCGGCCCGGCGGGCCACCTCCGCCGCCGATTCGGGCATCCCGCTGTAGATGTCGATGTCGCCCAGCGCCCGCAGGGGGTCCAGCAGCTCCGGCTTCTCCACAAATTGACCGGCGTCTAAAATACAGAATTTCATCTCGCTTGTACCGTACCTTTCCCGGCGGCCAGACCGCCGATTTTGTTGCAGAGCATGTGCCGTCAGGCGCTGCCCACAGCGGGGTGAAAAACCCGCAGGGATTTTCACCCCGCTGTGGGCCGGTTTCGCCTCTGGCGAAACCGGTCGCTGCGGCGGGCTGATTGCACGCGAAAGGAACCCCTCTTGGGTTCCTTTCACACTATCCTCCTTACCGCCGGCATACTCTGCTGATTTTTTCGATAGTCTCAGGAGCACGCGCCGTCAGGCGCGTGCTCCATTGCTCTGTTTGCGCTTTGCTCTGAAAATAACCGGGTTACTCGTCTGCCATGGCTCTGGCCTCGGCCTCGAACTCCTCGGGGGTCTTCTTGTCCTTGACAAGGAGGGAGCCCAGGATCAGAACCACGATGGCCGCTACCAGGCCGCTGAAGATCGGGTCGCCCAGCCACACGTCGTACCCGCGGGTCACGTACAGGTAGGTGGGGACGATGGAGCCGGCCAGGATGCTGGCGGTGGCGCCGAAGGAGGAGAGCTTCTTCCGCCACAGCAGCCCGCCGAACATCACCGGGCAGATGGCCGAGCCCATGATGGAGAACACCACGTAGAGGAAGTCGAAGAGACTGGTGATGAACAGGGCGATGACGATGCCCACAAGGCCCATGGCGATGGTGATGAGGGGCAGGGACTTCTGGATGGTCTCATTGCGCAGCTTGGGGTTGATGGTGCGCCCGATGTCGTACATCACGTGGGTGGTGCCCAGGATCAGGAAGGAGTCGAAGGAGGACATGATCGCGGCGATGATGCCGGCGATGACAATGCCCCGGACCACAGGCGGATAGTAGTTCAGGATGAACTGGGGCAGCACGGAGTTGCCGTCGGTGATGTTGGGCAGCAGCACGCGGACGCAGCAGCCGATGACCACCAGCGCCAGGCCCATGTAGTAGCCGATGCCGCCGGAGACCAGGAAGGCGAACTTGGCCGACTTGGAATCCTTGGCGGCCAGGGCACGCTGGGGCATGGTGGGGTCGCCGGGGCTGCAGAGGAAGTAGGCCAGCATCATGCCGATCATACCGGTGGTGACGCCGTTGGCAAAGGGGTTGGTAAAGGAGGCCCCCGCCGCCTGCATGGCGGTCTCCACCGGGGCCACGCCGCCGGCCTTCACCAGACCGAAGATGGGGGCGAAGATGAAGATGCCCAGGAACATGATGGCGAACTGGGCCACGTCGGTCCACACCACGGCGTACATGCCGCCGATGGAGGTGTAGATAATGGCGATGACGGCGGCGATCACGGTCACCAGGGCCACGCTCTCGCCGGGGATGTTGAAGCAGTTGATGATGACGGTGCGCAGGCCGGCGATGTTGATGGCCACCATGGAGACGGCGTAGAAGGTGACCAGGATGGCCATGCAGATACGGGCGGCCTTGCCGAACTTCAGGTGCATCATCTCCGCCAGGCTGCGGGTGTTGGTCTCCCGGACGGCGGGGGCGATGAGGCCCATGACGATGAGGCCCGTGGCGAAGCCGAAGTACATCCAAGGCACCGTGCTGGTGGAGCCGCTGGCGTAGGAGGTACCTACGGCGCCCAGGGTCATGCCGGAGCCCACCATGGTGGAGACGATGGTGCCCACCAGGGCCAGCTTGCCGAAGCGCTTGCCGCCCAGTATAAAGTCGTCCATGGTCTCGATCTTGCCCCTGGCGAAGAAGCCGATGGCCAGCATGGCAGCTAAGTACAGTAATACGATGATCCAGTCAAAAATTCCCATAGTTTGCGCTCTCCTTTCATGTTCGCCTGCACGTCCCCGCCTGTCAAAGGACCGGACAGGTGCCGTGCAGCGCGGGAGCAGCCGTTCAGAACGGCGGCTGTCCAACTCTCTCTCCG
The DNA here is from genome assembly GCA_947383645.1 of uncultured Clostridia bacterium. Classification (GTDB taxonomy): domain Bacteria; phylum Bacillota; class Clostridia; order Oscillospirales; family Oscillospiraceae; genus CAJFPI01. The sequence goes on from CANDEH010000149.1 coordinate 3,931, forward strand.
GGGAAGCGGTTTTTGCTTCGTCACCTCCTGCTTTTTTGAGTTGTACAGGGATTTACCTGCATCCCCTTTTTCTATTTTAACAAAAAATATCCATTTTTTCAATACGGTCAAAGGCTTTTTTCAGCATTTCTACTGAAACCGTACAGCAGATGCGGATATACCCCTCTCCCGCATGGCCGAAACCGTCGCCGGGCAGAACCAAAACATGGGCCTCGTCCAGAATGCGGTCCCACATCTCCATGGAGCTGATGCCGGTCTCGGAGATGTCG
>CANDEH010000150.1 GCA_947383645.1 uncultured Clostridia bacterium
ACCAGGGCGGAGCCCATGGCCTCCCGGCCCTCGGTGACGGTCTGGATCTGGAAGTCGTCCAGCTCGTAGTGGTGGCCGATAATCTGCTCGATGGCGAGAAACGCCGCGTCCACGGGGCCGTCCCCCACGCTGACGCCCTGGAGCTTCTTCCCGTCCCGCTCTAAGGTAATGTTGGCCATAGCCGCCACCCGGTTGCCGTTGGTCACCACGTACTGGTCGATGCGGTAGGTGGAGGGCACCTGGAAGGCGGAGGTGGCGATGATGGCCTCCAGCTCCTTCACGCCCACGAAGTGCTTCTTGTCGGCGATGCGGCGGAAGGCCTCGTAGACACGGGCGGTGTCCTCCTCGGTGAGGTCGTAGCCCATCTGCTTCACCACTTTTGCCACCTCGCCGATGTCGTCCCCGGCGCTGAGGCACACCCCGGCCATCTCCTCCTGGACGCCGCTGTCGAAGGGCGAAGTGCTGGAGCGCTCATTCTGCATCCGCCACTGGAGCTGCTTGGCCACCCTCACCAGCTCCGTGGTGCGCAGGCCCATCCGGATACCGCAGCTCTCCCCCCGGGCGGTGACAAAGGCGGCGAAGTCCTCCAGCAGCACCGTGTGCAGGGGGCTGACGGTGGTTTTGACCACCTGCGCCCCGGCGGCCACCGCGGCGGCGGCGCAGGCCACGGACATCTTCAGCTCGTCGCTGATCTCCACGCCCAGAGTCACCCGCTCCAGAGCCGGGACGTCCTCCCGGAGGGCGCGGAGGAAGGCGTCCCACTCAAAGGGGGTTTTCACCCCGGCAGTGTCGCAGAGGGTGATCTCCGTCGCGCCGGCCTCCACGGCGGCGGTGAGGATTTCCGCCAGAAACGCGCTCTCCGCCCGTGTGGCGTCCAGAGCGGAGAGGGCCACGTGCTCGGTGTAGTACCGGGCCTTCCGGATCAGGGCGGCGGTGAGCTCCGCCACGGCGGGGCCCTTTTTGTGGCAGAGGTACTCCATCTGGATGGCGGAGACGGGCATCAGCACCTGGAGGGCGGGGGATTTTGCGGCCTTCACGCTCTCCCAGGCCTCCGTCACGCTGTCCTCGCTCATGCCCACGCTGGCCATCACGGCGGCGGAGGTCACCACGGAGGCGATGGTCTTGTTGGTGAGTATATCCGCCTCCCGGCCGTCCTGGATGGGGGGCAGCTCGATGCGGTCCACATGGAGCCGGTCCAGGGACCGGGCCAGCTCGATGCGCTCCTTGAAGCTCAGCGCCGCGGCGGCCTGGCTCACCGCCTCCCGGAGCGTAATATCGGCAATCTGAATGGTTTTCATGGGGTATTCTCCTTCTTCTGATGAAAAATAAAAGCGTCCCAAAGACAGTTCTTGTCTCTGGGACGATAATAAACATTACCGCGGTACCACCCGGATTCGCGCCAAAGGGGCGCACGCTCACAGAGCTCCAGCAAGCTCCTGCCTTCGGTAACGGGGGCTTCCGTGGCCGCCTACTTGCCCTGCGCGCCGTCCGCGCCGCGTTGGGGGGCCCTGCTCCAGTGCCAGCCGCCAGGCCGCCGCTCCCCGGCTCGCACCACCCGCCGGTTCTCTGAAAGCTGGCAAACGCCTGACATAACACCTTCCAAGCATTGATCTCTTCACTTTTTCAGGAATGTAGGGATTTTACCACACCACCGCGCCCCCTGTCAAGAGGATTTTTCCCCCGCAGCCAAAGTATCCTCCCTCCCCAAAGATGGTCTTGTAATTTCCCGCGATCTGTGTTATACTAACGCAAAATCTCTCAACTGAACAGAGAAGAATCCTCCGCAAGCATTCGCGTTGAGGAGTTCGGTCTCGCGCAATGGATGCCCGTGAACCATGTCAGGCGGGGAACCGAGCAGCATTAAGCGGAACACCATGTGCCGCGAGGGTGCCGACTCCGAGGGGATGCTTGCGGAGGGTTCTTCTTTTTTCACGCAATTTTTCCAGCTATCTCGCGCGAAAACGCGTGCTTTCCCCCGACTTTACCCAGTGAGTTTGCACCGCTTTGTGCAACAGAGAGGAGACGCTTCCATGTATCAGGCGCTGTACCGCAAATGGCGGCCCAAGACCTTCGCCGACGTGGTGGGGCAGAGCCACATCACCCGGACCCTGCAGCGGGAGGTGGCGGAGGGCCGCCTCTCCCACGCCTACCTCTTCACCGGCACCCGGGGCACCGGGAAGACCACCTGCGCCAAGATCCTGGCCAAGGCCGTCAACTGCGACCACCCGGCGGACGGGGACCCCTGCGGGCAGTGTCCCGCCTGCCTGGGCATCGACAACGGCAGCCTTTTAGACGTGCTGGAGCTGGACGCCGCCTCCAATAACGGCGTGGACCACGTGCGGGCCCTGCGGGAGGAGGCCATCTATACCCCCGCCCGGGTGCGCTACCGGGTCTACATCATCGACGAGGTCCACATGCTCACCACCGCCGCCTTCAACGCCCTCCTGAAGATCCTGGAGGAGCCCCCGGCCCACCTGATCTTCATCCTGGCCACCACGGAGCTGCACAAGGTCCCCGCCACCATCCTCTCCCGGTGCCAGCGCTTCGCCTTCCGGCGGATACTCCCCCAGGACATTGCGGACCGGCTTCTCTACGTGGCCCGGCAGGAGGGCATCGGCCTCACCGAGAGCGGCGCGGAGCAGCTCTCCCGCCTCTCCGACGGGGCACTGCGGGACGCGTTGAGTCTCCTGGACCAGTGCGCCGCCGGCGGCGGCACCGTGGACAGCGGGCGGATCCTGGAGGTGCTGGGTCTGGCCGGAAACCTCCAGACCGCCCAGCTGATGGAGCACATCCTCCGCCGGGACGCCCGGGGCGCCCTGGCGCTGTTCCACCAGCTCTACAGCGGCGGCAGAGACGCCGGGGCCGTGGTGGGGGAGCTGTCGGCCCTGTGCCGGGACCTGCTGATCCGGGTGACCGCCCCCCAGGGCGGGGACGCCCTCCTCACCGGCGGCTACGAGACGGCGGCCCTGGACGCCCTGGCCGGTCTCAGCGATCCCCGGCGGCTGATCTTCCTCACCTCTCAGCTCCAGTCCACCGCCGCGGCCCTGCCCCTCAGCGCCAACCGGCGCACAGACGCGGAGCTGTGCCTGCTGCGCATGTGCGACGACAGTCTCAGCGGCGATCTGGCGGCCCTGGCCGCCCGCGTCGCCCGCCTGGAGGAGGGGCGGACAGGCCAGCCCGCCTCCGTCGCTCCGCCGCGCCGGGAGACACCCCCCGCGCCCCGGGCCCCTGCCCGGGAGGATCTCCCCCCTGACGACGTTCCCTGGGAGGACGCCCCCCTGCCCGAGCCCCCGCCGGAGACGGCGGCGGATCCCGGACCGGCGGCCCCGCCCCTCCCGGATCCCGCTCCGGAGCACGTCCCTCCCGCCTCCCGGACCGGGGCGGATCCGGCGGACAGCAGCCTGTGGAACAGGCTGATCGACAGCTACAAGAGCCGCCTGCCGGCCATGTACCGGGCCTTTTTGGACGGGGCAGCCGGCCTGCTCGCCGGCGACGTGCTGACAGTGGTCTGCAACAGCGACTTCACCAAGACGCAGCTGCACAACGTAAAGGTCCAGTCCGTCCTCCAGGAGGTCACCTCCGAGGACCAGGGCCGCCCCATTGCGGTGACCTTCACCGTAGGCGAGCGCCCGGCGGCGGCACCGCCGCCGGAGACAGGCGATAAGATCGACGATCTGATTCGCTTTGGCAGTCAGTTTGACAATTTTAAGATCACATAAACGACATAAGGAGAAAGAGCTATGGCGAAAGGCGGATTCCCCAAGGGGGGCGGCTACGGCGGCGGCGGAATGATGCGCCAGCAGGCCCAGATGCAGCAGAAGATCCTGAAGATGCAGCAGGAGATGGCCAAAGCGCAGGAGACGGTGGAGAACACACTGTTCACCGCCACAGTAGGCGGCGGCGCTGTGAAGGTCACGGTCAGCGGCAAAAAGGAACTGAAGGAGATCCGGATCGACCCGGAGGTGCTGCATCCCGAGGATGCGGAGACGGTACAGGATATGGTGGTCTCCGCCGTGAATGAGGCCCTGCGCCAGGCCGAGGCGGCCATGGACAGGAGTGTGGAGGGGGTTGCCGGCGGGCTGAACATCCCCGGGCTGAAATTTTGATTTTTTCTCTGGGGCGGGGGGCTGCGAAAGCAGCCCCTGGCTTTTTTTGCGGCGCGGGGGGGGAATCCGCCGCGGCCCGCGGCGGGG
>CANDEH010000151.1 GCA_947383645.1 uncultured Clostridia bacterium
CCCCGCCGCGGGCCGCGGCGGATTCCCCCCCCGCCGTGGGCCGGCGCAACACCCATCACCCCCACAGGGCCGACAGCAGAGGAACCACCTGTTTTTTCCGTGACATAACGCCGGGAAGAAACGCCTCGCTGTCCTTGAGCTCGGTGTGAAAGGCATGATTGAACAGGTCCTCATCGCCGCAGTAGAGGAGCTTGGAGCCCTCCAAGAGCACGTCGGTCAAAATCAGCAGCATCATGATATAGCCCCGTTCCTGACGGGTCTTCTCCATCAGCTGCAAGAACTCCTCCTTGCGCTGAAGGTGCCGCTGGGAATCCACACAGGTGATCTGGCTGATGCCAAAGTCGTGGCCGGCGATGTGGAACTCCTTGAAGTCCGTGAACAGCAGCTCCTCCGCCGGCTTGTCCTCGGGGACCGAGGCGCGGAAGATGTCGTGGCCCAGCTCGTCCAGGGACAGGTCCGCCAGACTGGCCAGGCGCTGGGCGATGGTCTTGTCCCGGGAGGTGCAGGTGGGGGATTTGAACATCACCGTGTCCGAGACGATGGCCGCCGCCATCAGCCCCGCCAGCTTCTTCGAGGGCATCAAGCCCCGCTCCTGGAACATCCCCGCCACAATGGTGGTGGTGCTGCCCACGGGCTCGTTGCGGAAGTAGATGGGCCCCGCCGTCTGGATGTCCGCCAGACGGTGGTGGTCGATGATGGCCAGAATGTCCGCCTGCTCCAGGCCGGGAACGGACTGGGCCGCCTCGTTGTGGTCCACCAGCACCACCTTCTTCCGCCTTGGCCGGATCAGGTGGAAGCGGGAGAGGAGGCCCACCACCTTCTCCTCCCGGTTGAGCACCGGGTAGCTGCGGTAGCGGCTCTGGAGCACCACCTCCTGCACGTCGTCCAGATAGCTGTCCAGATAGAAGAACTGCAAATCGTCCCGGCGGCAGATCCGGGAGATGGGCAGGGCCTGAAAGATCAGGCGCACGGCCTGATAGGCGTCGTAGGGGGTGGAAAGGATGCAGGTGTCCGTGTCGGTGTGGCGCAGATCCTCGGGCAGCTCTGCCTGACAGAGGATGACGCAGTGGACGTTGGAGGACACCGCCGCCCGGATGATGTCCGGCTGCTGGCCGCAGATGAGGACGGTGTTCTCCCCCTTGAAGGGGATCTGATCGATGGCCAGGGGCTGGGCGATAACCACCCGGCCGGAGATGGCGTTGATGACGTGGGCCGTCTCGTTGAGAAGCTCCCCCTCCAGAACGCCCAGAATGTTAAAGATGGGCACATCCTCCAGAACGGGGTTTGCGATAGTGCTCATGTCGTACTCCGCCACATCCCCCGGCGTCAGCATCCCCACCAGGTGCCCGTCGTCGTCGGCAATGGGGATGGAGGAGAGGTGGCGGTCCGCCTCCATCACCGACCAGGCCCGGTTGACGGTGAGGGCCTCGTGGAGAATGGGGGGCGTGTCGAAGTCCAGGTCCTGGACCTGGGTGCGGATATTGGTGAGGAAAAGGGGCGGCTCAAAGCCGAAGCGCCTGAGAATGAGCTTGGTCTCATCGCTGATATGGCCCAGGCGCGCGGCGGTGTACTCCCGGTCGCCTACGGCGTTGCGCAGCGCGGCGTAGGCCATGGCGGAGACAATGGAGTCAGTATCCGGGTTCCGGTGCCCGGTGACGTAGATTTTTTCCAAAGAGGGGGCCTCCTTTTCTGTACTGGCGGGGGTGGATATCCCTTTATTATGATCCAGTATAGCATTCCCATTTCCCCGCCGCAAGGCGCAAGTAGGCTTTATTTTTGTGCCGGAGGCCGGAGAGCCGGGAAAAATTGCCCGCCGAATGCAAAAAAAGTGGACGGGAGCAAAAGAAACTCTTGCTTTTCCCGCATATTTGTGGTAAACTATCCATAGTTTGAAGCGTCGGAAGCAGAGTGGGCCATGGGTCCGCTCTTTTTCTTGACTTGAAACGATCATCCATATTTTCCTTATTATGGAAGATATGGACCTGATGGGAGGGCGGCTATGGCAAAGGTCACCGAGCTGGTTTCGCGCCTTGCGGCGGAGGCCGTTGCAGCGGCGGGCTGCGAGCTGTGGGATGTGGAGTACGTCCGGGAGGCGGGGCAGTGGTATCTGCGGCTCTATCTGGACAAGGAGGGGGGCGTGGACATCCGGGACTGCGAGGCGGTGAGCCGGGTGGTCAGCGACCTTCTGGACCAGGCGGACCCCATCGAGGGCAGCTACACCTTTGAAGTCTCCTCCGCCGGGGCGGAGCGGGCCCTGAAGCGGCCCGGGGACTTTGAGAAGTTTATGGGCAGTCCTGTGCTGGTGAAGCTCTACAGGGCCCGGGAGGGCCGGAAGGAGTTTGCCGGCGTTCTGAGAGGCTACCGGGAGGGCGACATCACTGTCGCCGTGGGGGAGGAGGAGCTGACCTTTCCCAAGTCCGAGGTGGCCCTCTGCCGGCTGCGGATCGAGTTTTGACGGCAGGCGGCGGTTTGCCGTGCGCAGAGCGCATCCCCCGCAAAAGTTCGTTTTGAGCCCTCTCCCTGAGGGAACGCGCTCCGCTGCCCTGCAAAACCCGGCAGTACCGCGCTCTTTCAGGGGAGAGGCTGTATACCCAAATATAACGACTTCCGTTTTTTAGTTTTTTAACTCAGTACAGTATGGAGATGCAGATGGAGGCTTAGGCAGACATGAAGTGTGACGAGATTTTCGCGGCGCTGGCGATGCTGGAGAAGGAGCGGGGGATTCCCCAGGCCTTCATGATGGAGAAGATCGTCCAGGCGCTGACCACCGCCTACAAGCGGGACCACGAGGGTGTGGAAAACGTGGTGGTGGATGTGGACGAGGTAAAGAAGGACCTCCGGATGTATATCCAGAAGGAGGTCGTGGAGGAGGTAGAGAACCCCGGTTCCCAGATGTCTCTGGAGGAGGCCCGGGCCAAATACGGCAGGGCCGAGGCGGGAGATCTGGTGAAAATTCCCGTGGACAACGTGGAGTTCGGGCGCATCGCCGCCGGCAACGGCAAGCAGGTGATTATCCAGGGCCTCCGGGAGGCCGAGCGGGGCATGGTCTACGACGAGTTCAACTCCAAGCAGCACGAGATCCTCACCGGCGTGGTCACCCGCACCGACCCCCGCAACGGCAACGTCTCCCTGCGCATCGGCAACGGCGCGGAGAGCACCGAGGCGGTGCTCCTCCCCGGGGAGCAGGTCCCCAGCGAGACACTGGTGGAGAACATGCGGGTGAAGGTCTACGTGGTGGAGGTCCGCCGGGCCACCAAGGGTCCCCAGGTGCTGATCTCCCGGACCCACCCGGGTCTTGTCAAGCGCCTCTTTGAGCTGGAGGTGCCGGAGATCTTCGACGGCATCGTGGAGGTAAAATCCATCGCCCGGGAGGCGGGCAGCCGCACCAAGATGGCCGTCTGGTCCAACGACGAGGCGGTGGACCCCATCGGCGCCTGCGTGGGCCCCAAGGGCCAGCGGGTCAGCGCCATTGTGGAGGAGCTCCGGGGGGAGAAGATCGACATCGTGAAGTACAGCGAGGACCCCGCCGAGTTCATCGCCGCGGCCCTGGCCCCGGCGGAGGTGCTGGGCGTCTACATGGCGGAGGAGGGCAAGGCCTGCCGCTGCATCGTTCCCGACGACCAGCTGTCCCTGGCCATCGGCAAGGAGGGCCAGAACGCCCGCCTGGCCGCCAGGCTCACGGGGTATAAAATCGATATCAAACCTAAATCGAGTGAGAGTGTCGATTGAAATCTGCGGATTTCAATCGAGGGGGGGAATAGGGTGTCGTTTGAAATCCTTGGATTTCAAACGAGGATTTGATTTACGGGGGGCTTTTTTCCGGGAAGCGGCCCTTGGCCGATTCCCAGAAAAAAGGTCCAAACCGAGCGCGGTTTGCAAGGTGTTTTTCCGAGGACGCGGTCCCCGGAAAAACGATTTGATTTTCTTTGCGCCTCTGGCGCAAACTCTCCCGAGGGGCTCTTTGCGGCTGAGGCCGCAAATTTGGCGGAGGATTTGTAGGGCGCGATGGCTCGGTACGCCGTTCCCCGCCAACTGCCGCGGACCGGTAAGGGCGGATACAGCATGCCCCTTGCGGGTATCATTCGCCCGCCCTATCACAAATCACCCCAGCTAAAAATCCAATGAAAGGG
>CANDEH010000152.1 GCA_947383645.1 uncultured Clostridia bacterium
TCACCTTGGTGAGGCTGGCGGGGTAGAGCCGCTCATGGGCGTTCTGCTCGTAGAGGATCTCCTCCGTGGTGGGGTCCAGCAGCAGCGCGGCCTTGGCCGCTATATGTATCTCCGCCTCCCCCTCCGCCAGGGCCCCAGGGCCCAGGGACAGGGAGAGGAGCAGCAGGAACAGGAAAAAAAACGATAAAACGCGACGAATTTTCATAGCAAACTCCGCTCTGATATGGTATACTGAACTGAAATGATCGTGTCTCTATTTCGACAATATTATTTATTATATCAAATTTGGCGGGGGAGTTCAACGGTGAAAGTCCGGGAATTTTTCACAAAAACCGAATATGGATTGTTGATACTCACCGCTCTTTTCCTGCTGATTGTCAGCGCCGTCCTGTATGTTACGGGCCCCAAGCCCTCCTCGGCGGACTACACCGTCACAACGGAGCGCACCGCGGAGGGGGTGACCCCCGCCGTGGAGCCGGAGCGGCTGGCGGGGAGGGTCAACCTCAACACCGCCACGGCGGAGGAGCTCCAGACCCTGCCCGGCATCGGGGAGGTACTGGCGGCGCGGATCGTGGCCCACCGGGAGGAGAACGGACCCTTCACCTGCCCGGAGGAGCTGATGACGGTGAAGGGCATCGGCGAGAGCCTCTTTGACGCCCTGCAGGACCAGATCACCACGGAGGAGTAGAGGACCATATGAAGATTTTAGTTGTAGACGACGAGCGCCTGCTGGTAAAAGGAATCAAGTTCAACCTGGAGAACGAGGGCTACCAGGTGGAGACCGCCTTCGACGGCCTCACCGCCGTGGAGCTGGCCCGAAACGGCGGCTTCGATCTCATCATCCTGGATCTGATGATGCCGGAGATCGACGGGCTGGAGGCCTGCATGCGCATCCGGGAGTTTTCCAACGTGCCCATCATCATGCTCACCGCCCGCAGCGAGGACAAGGACAAGATCATCGGCTTCGAGTGCGGGGCTGACGACTATATCACCAAGCCCTTCAACATCCTGGAGCTGAAGGCCCGCATCCGAGCCATGCTCCGCCGCAGCGGCAGCGCCGCCCAGGGCCGCCAGGCCAGCCGGATCACCATCGGCAGCGTGACCTTGGACACCGAGCAGCGGGTAGCCATCCGGGAGGACCGGGTAGTAGAGCTGACGGCCAAGGAGTACGACCTCATCGAGCTTCTGATGAAGAACCCCCGCCGGGTATACAGCCGGGAGAACCTGATGAACGTGGTCTGGGGCTACGCCTACGCCGGGGACTACCGCACAGTGGACGTCCACATCCGCCGCCTCCGCGAGAAATTAGAGGAGAACCCCGCCGAACCGGAGTATATTTTAACCAAGTGGGGCGTGGGCTACTACTTCAAGGGATAGCCAAAACTTCGCGGCCTCCGCCGCGAAAAAGCCCTCGGCAGAGTTTGCGGCGCGCACGCCGCAAATAAATTGAAATCATTTTTTCCGGAAACCGCGTTTTCGGAAAAAATACCCTGCGCGGAGCGCAGTGTGCGAGCGAAGCGAGTGCATGAAGCGCAGCGAAACCCCCTCGCCGGAAAACCCAGCGAAGCGGTTTTCCGGCGAAGCGCGAAGCGCAAAGGAGGGTGGATTACTATTTTAAGGGGAAAAACCAGCCTGCAATTCAAGATCGGCATCAGCTACATCCTGATTATCTGCGTGGTGCTGGTGCTGATGAACACCTACCCGCTGTACATGTCCCAGAAGATGCTCTTCCTCTCCAAGGAGAGCTCTCTGAAGAGCAGCGTGGACACGGTGGCCTCCGCCCTCTCCGGCCTCAGCGAGCTGACGGAGGAGAACGTGGACGCGGCGCTGGCGGTGGTGGAGATCACCGGCGTATCCCGGGCCATCGTCACCACCGCCGCCGGCCGGGTGCTCTACGACACCCGGGAGGTGGGCAGCGCGGCGGGCTACCACGTGTTCTACACCGAGCTGGTCCAGGCCCTGGAGGGCTACGACGCCTTCTACTCGGTGTACAAGGACGGGGCCTTTCGATCCACCGCCGCCGCCCCGGTGGTCTACCGCAGCGAGACCATCGGCGCGGTGTACGTCTACGAGTACGACCGCTCCCAGGCGGAGCTGCTGCAAAATCTGCAAAAGAACCTGATGAGCATCTCCCTGGGCATCGGGGCGGTGGTACTGACCTTGAGCGTCCTCCTCAGCAAGCTCCTCACCGGGCGGATTGAGGACCTGCTCAGCGCCATGCGGGGGGTCCGGGAGGGGTCCTACAACCACCGGGCGGACGTGGGGGGCCACGACGAGATCGCCCAGATCGCCGACGAATTCAACGACCTCACCGGCCGCCTCCAGGTCACCGAGGACGCCCGCCGCCGCTTCGTCTCCGACGCCTCCCACGAGCTGAAGACCCCCCTGGCCTCCATCCGTCTGCTCACCGACTCCATTTTGCAGTCGGAGAACATGGACGAGGACATGGTGCGGGAGTTCGTCATGGACATCGGACAGGAGGCCGAGCGCCTGAGCAATATCACCGAGGACCTCTTGCGCCTCACCCGGCTGGACAGCGGACTGGAGGAGGAGGCCCAGGCGGTGGAGGCCGCCCCCATCATTGAGCGGGTGTGCCACTCCCTGCGCCTGCTGGCCACGGAGAAGCGCGTGTCCATCCAGGTGCAGATTGAGACCGCCTGTTCGGTGCGCATCACCAAGGGGGAGCTCCACCAGGTTGTCTACAACTTAGTGGAGAACGCCATCAAATATAACCACGAAAACGGCTTTGTCCGCGTGATCCTCTCCGCCGGCGCCGAAAACGCCTTTCTCACCGTGGAGGACGACGGTATCGGCATCCCGGAGGAGGAGCTGAGCCACATCTTCGAGCGGTTCTACCGGGTGGACAAGGCCCGGTCCCGGGCCGCCGGCGGCACGGGCCTGGGATTGGCCATCGTGCGGGATACCGTCCGCCGCCGGGGGGGCAGCGTGGAGGCCCGGCCCCGGGCGGGGGGAGGCACCGTGTTCACCATCTGTCTCATACGGGAGGGGGATGAGGAGACGTGAAAAAGGGAATCCGGCGCTTGACGCTCTTTGCCGCGGCGCTGCTGGTGCTCCTCAGCGCCGCCTGCGCCCGGCCGGAGGAGCCGGAGGGGGAGAGCGGCCACCTGCTCTACTTCCTCTCCCCGGAGGCCGCCGCCCCGGGGGGCGACGCCATCACCGGCGTCCGTGTGGACCTGGACCTGGGCGAGGCCGCCGACCCCACAGAGGAGGCCGCCGCCGTGGTGGAGGGCCTGATCCGGGGAGCGGAGGGCTACGGCACCGCTCTGAAGGACGTACAGCTGCGCAGTATCAACATCGTGGGCCGCCGGGCCTACGTGGATTTCTCCCCTAACTACGCCGCCCTGACGGGCATTGAGCTGAGCCTGGCCGACTACTGCGTCACCCTGTCATTGTCCCAGATCGAGGGGATCTCCGCGGTGACCATCACCGCCGGGGGCCGGGACCTGTTCTACCGGGACAGCGCGGTGCTCATGGGCCGCGACGTGCTTCTCAGCAGCATGGAGGACGTAATCGAGACCGTCCCCGTGACCCTCTACTTCCGGGACGAGAGCGGCCTTTTGGCCCCGGAGCAGCGGCTTCTGGAGCTCTACGAGGGCCAGACCCTGGCGGAGAGCCTCCTCAGCGCCCTCCTGGAGGGCCCCCGGGAGCGGGGCCTCAGCCCGGTGATCCCGGAGGACTTTGTCTTCAACGGCGTCCGCGTGGAGGACCGGGTGTGCTACCTGAGCCTGTCCAGCAAGGCTCTGACCCTCCTGCCGGAGGTGGCGGAGGAGCAGGAGATCATCCTCCGATCCATCGCCCTGAGCCTGTACTCCATAGAGACGGTAGACGAGCTGTGCATCCTCTCCGACGGCGAGGAGCTCCAGCAGTTCGGCCAGGTCTCTATCGACCTGATCCGCTTCCGCCCCAACGAGGGGGAGGCGCCGTAGTCACAGCGCAGTCATTGAAAAAGGGCGGCGGGCCGCACACCATGCGGTCCGCCTCAGACTGTCAAAAAAGACAGGGGAGCAAGTCGGCGGTAAGGAGGATAGTGTGAAAGGAACCCAAGAGGGGTTCCTTTCACGTCAAA
>CANDEH010000153.1 GCA_947383645.1 uncultured Clostridia bacterium
AAGCCCTGGACCGCCGCCTCCTCGTAGCCGGAGGAGCCGTTGAACTGCCCCGCGCCGTAAAGGCCGGGGATTTTTTTGCACTCCAGGGTAGGCAGCAGCTCCAAAGGGTCCACGCAGTCGTACTCGATGGCGTAGGCCGGGCGCATCATCTCCGCGTGCTCCAGGCCGGGGATGGTGTGGAGCATCCGGAGCTGTACCTCCTCGGGGAGGGCGGAGGAGAAGCCCTGGATGTACAGCTCCTCGGTATGAAGGCCCATGGGCTCGATGAACAGCTGGTGGCGCTCCTTGTCGGCAAAGCGGGTGACCTTGGTCTCGATGCTGGGGCAGTACCGGGGGCCCACCCCCTCGATCACCCCGGCGTGCATGGGGGAGCGGTCCAGGTTCTCCCGGATAATCCGGTGGGTCTCCGCCGTGGTGTAGGTGAGGTAGCAGACGGCCCGGTTCACCGGCTTTTCGGCGGTCTCGAAGGAGAAGGGCAGGGTCTCCGCGTCCCCCTCCTGGAGCTCCATTTTCGTAAAGTCCACGCTGCGGCGGTTTACACGGGGGGGCGTGCCCGTCTTGAACCGGCGGAGGCTGAGGCCCAGGGCGCGGAGGCGGTCTGTCAGGGCAGCGGCGGCGAACATGCCGTCGGGGCCCCCCTCCCGGACGCACTCCCCCACGATGGTCCGGCCGCTGAGGTAGGTGCCGGTGCAGAGGATGGCGGCGCGGACCGGGAACACCGCCCCGGTGTGGAGGACCACGGCGGACACCGCGCCGTTCTCACAGCGGATGTCCACCACCTCCCCCTGGCGGAGGGTCAGGTTCTCCTGACGCTCCAGGGCGTGCTTCATCACCTGCTGGTACTTCCGGCGGTCCGCCTGGGCCCGGAGGCTGTGGACGGCGGGGCCCTTCCCCCGGTTCAAAAGGCGGTACTGGATGCAGGCGGCGTCGGCGGCCCGGGCCATCTCGCCGCCCAGGGCGTCCAGCTCCCGGACCAGGTGGCCCTTGCCGGTGCCCCCGATGGCCGGGTTGCAGGGCATGTTGCCCACCGCGTCCAGGTTGATGGTGAAGCAGATGGTACGGAGGCCCAGACGGGCGGCGGCCAGGGCCGCCTCAATCCCCGCGTGGCCTGCACCGATAACGGCGATATCGTATTGTTCGACGGTAAATTCTCTCATAAGGCTGTTCTTCTTTGTCAAATTACCCTATTCTGTTCGTGGTCTGATGGGGGGTGTATAGGGTATCCACTCTTGTTCAATCCGAGTAATGAATTTTATTGGAACGTACATATAATAATCATTTCGATCATATGCGATGACATCAATATTTTGATGGGTATATTTATTTAACAAATCCTGGCTGCTGAAATTCAATAAAATAGCATCGTCAGTGATGCGTGACGCTTGGAATTTGCGCCCGTCATAATAGGCGTATGTTACTTTTTCAAACAGGAAGGATAATTGATTCAAATCAATCCCCTTCATAACAAACCGATTTTCAACGCCTGAAGCAGGCACAAAGCCCAAATGAACATCATTCGGATCATCACTAATCAGCCAATATCCATCATTATGGCACTCAAATCCAAATTCCCGGCCCTGAAAAATGGCATATTGCCCAAGAACTTTTATCTTCATTTTATTCTCCTCGATTCGTGAGATTGCCGATGCAGAAATACAGCGGCATAAAAGGGAAAAGAGAAGAGGATTCCGCCTCTTATGCGGTGCGCAACGTAATCACCGCCACCTCCGGGCGGTTGAACAGGCGGAAGGATTTACTGGTGTTCCCCAGGCCCCGGGAGACGAACAGGGTAGAGCCGTTTTCCTCGTAAAACCCGGCGGTGTGGGTGGGGAAGAGGGTCCGGTCGGTGCTCACCAGACCGTCGGTGAAGGGGAGGCGGATGAGGCCGCCGTGGCCGTGGCCGGAGAGGACCAGGTCCGCCCCCAGGGGGCTGTACTCCTCTGAAAAGTGGGTGTTCCGGTGGGCTAAAAGAATCCAGAAGGGGTCCCCGGCGGCGGCGCGGATCTCCTCCGCCAGCTCCGCCGGGGTCTTTTGTCCCGCGTAGCCGTTGGGGTCGTCGATGCCGGCCAGGACGATGGCGCTGTCCCCCAGGCGCAGGGCCAGGGCCTCGTTGGAGAGCACCGTGACCCCGGCGGCGGTGAGCTGGGCCTTCAGGTCCTTCACCTCGTGGCGGGCCCACTCGTGGTTGCCGGTGACGAAGTAGGTGGGGGCGATGGCGGCAAGGCCCCGAGCCAGATTGTCCACGTAGCCCTCCGGCACCGGCCTGGACTGGTCCAGCAGGTCCCCGGTGAGGACGATGATGTGGGGATCCGCCGCCGCCACCGCCCGGAGCAGGGCGGCGTTGTCCGTTCCGAAGACGGCGGTGTGCAGATCGGAGAGGTGGACGACGGTGAAGCCGTCGAAGTCCTCCGGCAGTCCGGGGAGGGGGCAGGTGAAGCGGTCGGTCTGGAGGCTGTGGTTGCTCCAGTAGAAAAAACCGGCGGTCAGGATCAAAACGACCAGTGTCAGCGCCATCCGGCACAGCACAGTGCGCCGCCTCCGGCGGGGGTGAGTCATGGACAGCACCTGATTTCTCAAGAGAAGTAGTAAGATGTAGTATTATACCACGAAAGCGGAGCTGGAATTATAATGAGCTGATCTTTTCGGTTGCCCGCAAGGGGCGAGAAAAAAGGCTGAAATCAAAATATAATAGTCACTTGGCAACTATTATACCACGTAGGAGGACAAAAACCAGTAACAGAGCGGAGAAAATAGGAACTTTTTCCTGAGCCGGTTTGGGCACTTCCCCCTGCCGCCGCTCCCGGCGGTTGGAACACAGCACCGGAATGCGGCAAGGGCGGTCGGCAAAGTTAACAAAAATTTCACTTGCTTTTTGTGAAAAACGTGGTATACTAAGGAAGAAAATCGAAGAGGAAGGAAGTGATAGCAGAGATGGCATACAACTTCACCGGCGCTGACATAGACGATCTGATCTTTGGCGAGTGCGAGCTGATCGTCAGCGAACGATGAGCAATCAGGGGATGGGTGCCACGCTGGAAAGCGTGGTTGTTTTTTTACCGGCAGGGCTCCGCAGTCGCGGTGTCCTGCCGGCGATGTTTTTCCTGTTTGCCCGGCTGCCCTATGAGATCTTATGGGGACGCCGGTTCCCGGCGCGCAGACTGCCAAAAAAGTCGGCAGAGCTGGATGGCGGTAAGGAGGATAGTGTGAAAGGAACCCAAGAAGGGTTCCTTTCGCGTGCAATCGCCCGCCCGCAGGCGACAGATTTCGGCTAAGAGCCGAAATCTGGTAGTTCCGGCAACTGTGTTGCCGGGACTACCCAAGAAGGGTTCCTTTCGCGTGCAATCGCTCGCCCGTACCCCAAGGGCATTTCCTCGCCGCTGCGCGGCTCAGACACAGGCAACAAATTGCGGCCATCGGCCGAAATTTTCCTCAGCTTGTCGAAAAACCAGACGGTTTTTCGACAAGCTGAGGCACCGGTTCCCGGCGCAGTTACCTCTGCCAGCGCGTTGCCTGTCGAAATTGTTACAGCGTTCATCAGCGATTTGGAAAAATTCTCCTGATTCTCCGCCTTTTCCGCCGCAGATTTTGGCAGAGAGAAACGCCGGTTTTTGCTTCATACTATCCCTGCGGCAGAGCGCCGCGAGACTGCCGGCAGGATTGTCCGCCGCCGGCGGAGAATTGCGGCAGTCTTTGGAACATGCGAAAGGAGAGATTGGGATGAAGCGAATCAGTCTGCTTGCGCTGTCGCTTGTGATGGTGCTCTCCCTGGCCGCCTGCGGCGGGGACAGAGGGACCGGCACAAACGGCAGCACCACCAACGGGACCTCCAATGGCACCGCCGGTAATCACACCAACGGGACCACCAACGGTACTGTCGGCGGGACCACCAATGGTGCGGCCGGCAGTGGTGTCACCGGAAACGGCACGACCGGCGGCAGCAACGCCGGGGATAATTCCACCGGGACCCAGGGCGGTACCGGTCAGGACATCATCGGCAGCGATCTGGACGACATGGTCCAGAACGGCATTGCGGACGACAAGGACGGCAACCTGAACCGGGAGCCCTGACGGGAGCGGCGGGGAG
>CANDEH010000154.1 GCA_947383645.1 uncultured Clostridia bacterium
TTTGGTTACTTTTCCCGCGTGGGAAAAGTAACTCGCCCCGGGGGGCGAAACCCCCGTCCCCCCCGCTGCGGGGCCGCAGCAGTCTTCCCCCAAAAACGACCAATTATTTTATTGACATTCCCCTCTTAAACAGATAAGATATCACCAAGTAAAATCCAAAAATACAGAAAAAACCACCCGACAAGGAGGAAAAACACTGTGGAGAGAACCATTGACGAGCTGAAGACCCGCATCCGCGCCGGGCGCGGAAAACTTCCCGCCCACAAGGTTATCCGCGGCGGCCAGCTGGTGAACGTCATGTCCAGCGAGATCTATGACGCCGATGTGGCCGTCTATGGCGATATGATCGCCGCCGTGGGGGATGTGTCTGACTATATCGGGCCGGACACCGAGATGATTGAGGCCAATGGCCGCTACCTGGTCCCCGGCATGATCGACGGCCACATCCACAGCGAGTGCAGCAAGCTGAGCATCACCAGCTACGCCAAGGCCGTGGTGCCCCACGGCACCACCAGCATGATCTCCGGCCTGGACGAGTATATCTCCGTCTCCGGGCTGGAAGGGCTGAAGGAGGTCCTGGCGGAGGTGAAGCAGAGTCCCCTGAAGGTCTTCTGGGGCGCACCCTATAAGACCCCCTACACCGTGCCCCAGTCCACTGTGGCCTACAACTTCACCAAAGAGACCCACGCCCAGGTCCAGCAGTGGCCGGAGTGCTTCGGCGTGTGGGAGACCGTGCGGGAGTTCCTCCAGGAGGAGGACGAGGACACCCTGGGCGCCATCTCCTGCGCCTTTAAAAACCGCCTGCCGGTGTTCGGCTGCGCCCCCATGGCCCGGGGAAACGACCTGAACGGCTACCTCTGCGCCGGAGTCCGTCTGGACCACGAGAGCTACGACCACGAGGAGGTGGTCGAGAAGATGCGCAAGGGGATGCACATGCTCATCCGGGAGTCCTGCGTCACCCACTTCTTAGCCGAGAATATCCGCGCCGTCACCGAGGTGAACCCCGCCTTCGCCCGCCGGGTGAGCTTCTGCACCGACGATGTCACCGCCACCGACATTCTCTCCAAGGGCCACCTGGACAACGTGGTCCGTCTGGCCATGGCCGCCGGGGTGGACCCCATGACCGCCATCCAGATGGCCACCATCAACAGCGCCGAGGCCTACCGCATCGACCACCTGGTAGGATCCATCTGCCCGGGGCGGATCGCCGATATCCTCTTTGTGGACGATCTGCGCTCGTTCAACATTGAGCGGGTGATGACCAACGGCAAGATGGTGGCGGAGAATCAGCACCTCTCCTATGATCTGAAGGCCCCGGAGCGGAGCGGCGTTTTGAAGGGGGCTTTGAAGTGCGCCCTCACCACACCGGACACCTTTACCTACCGCGTGGATTTGCAGGAGGGCGCCGCCGACGTGCTGGCCATGGATGTGAAGGGGCCCTTCGTCCGCAAGCGCCGGGATGTGACCTTACAGGTGAAGAACGGCGTGGTCCTCCCCGACCCGGAGCAGGACGTGGCTTTGGTGTCCGTTCTGGAGCGGTTCGGGCGCAACGGGAACAAGTCCCTGGCCTTCTGCTCCGGCTGGAAGCTGAAGAAGGGGGCCATGGCCTCCTCCGCCGCGCCGGATGACAACAATCTGGTGGTCATGGGGGTCAATTCCGCCGACATGTCCATCGCCGCCAACTACCTCATCGAGCACGGCGGCGGCCAGGTGGTGGTGGCCGACGGGAAAGTTTTAGAGTTCCTGCCCCTGCCGGTGGGCGGCATCGTCAGCGACTGCGAGCCGGAGGAGATGGCGGAGATGGAGAAGCGCATCGACACCGCCGCCCGGTCTCTGGGCTCCGATCTGCCCAACCCCATGATGTATATGTTCTTCCTGCCCATTACAGCGATTCCCGACTACGCGATTACCGATGTGGGGCCGGTGGACTATGTGAATTTGAGGACATTTGATCCGATCCTTAAATTGAGATAGGAGATATGAGATAGGAGATAGGAGATATTTGGAGGACGGGGAGCCTCTTTGCTGAAACGGAAGATAGGGAATGGGCGTGTTCTGCCACCGGTGGAATGAATTGAAATCGTCCAGCGAAGCTGGACACATCAACTCCTATCTCCTATCTCCTAACTCCTATCTCGACAACGCAACGGAGGAAAAGAAACTATGAGCACTACGACGACGAAAGAGTCTCTAAGAAAGCTGATTCAAACCGCCTCTGGCGCGGTTCCGGCGGAGACGGTGATTAAGAATTGCAAGGTTTTGAACGTGTTTACCGGGGAGTGGATCGAGGGTGACATCGCCCTGTGCGGCGGGGAGATCGCCGGGGTGGGGTCCTACTCCGGAGAGCACGAGGTGGACGCTGGCGGGCGGTATGCTGTGCCGGGGTTTATTGACAGCCATATCCACATTGAGTCCTCCTATCTCAGCCCCGAGGAGCTGGGGCGGCTGCTGGTGCCCCACGGGGGGACCACCATTATTGCCGACCCCCACGAGATCGTCAATGTGTGCGGCATCAAGGGGCTGGACTATATGATGGAGGCGGCGAAGAATACCGCGCTGGATATCCAGTTCATGCTGCCCTCCTGCGTGCCGGCCACGCCCTTTGAGCACGCCGGGGCGGTGATTGACGCGCCGGAGATGCAGGAGCCCATCCGGCGGGAGAAGATTTTGGGCCTGGGTGAGTTTATGAACTTCCCCGGGGTGGTGAACACCGACGAGGGGGTTCTGGACAAGCTGATGACCGCCAAGGACACCGGCAAGCTTATCGACGGACACTCCCCGGGGCTCTCCGGGCTGGCGCTGAACGCCTACGCCGCCGCACGGATTCAGGGGGACCACGAGTGCGGCAGCGTGGAGGCCATGCAGGAGCGGCTGCGGCTCGGCATGTACGTCCTCCTGCGCCAGGGATCTGCCTGCCGGGATCTGCGGAATCTGGCCAAGGGGGTTACGGCGGAGAACAGCCGCCGGTGCCTCCTCTGCTCCGACGACCGGCAGCCTAAGACCATCTTGAAGGAGGGGCACCTCGACAACCACCTGCGCCTCTGTGTGGAGGAGGGGATTGACGCGGTCACCGCGCTGCGGATGGCCACGCTGAATGCCGCCGAGTGCTTCCGGCTCTACGACCGGGGGGCCATCGCGCCGGGATATCGGGCGGACATTGTGCTGCTGGATGATCTCACCGGATTCCATGTGGACCGGGTTTGGATCAAGGGCGTTCTCACGGCCGAGGGTGGGGAGTATCTGCTGCCGGTGGAGCGGTACGACAGCTCCGCCGTGGCTGGGAGCATTCGCTTTAAGGACTTCTCCTCAGACAAACTGAAGATGGGCCTCAAGAGCGGACACGTGCATGTGATCGAGATCCAGCCCGGCGGGGTGGTGACGAAGAAGTCCACCGCAGATGTGCCCCTGGATGAGAAGGGGGAGTTTGTCTGGTCCGGGGGCCTGGACATCGCCAAGGTGGCGGTGGTGGAGCGGCACCAGATGACAGGGAATGTGGCCTGCGGCTTCCTGAAGGGTTACGGCATTCAGCGGGGGGCCATTGCCCTCTCCATCGCCCACGACTCCCACAACGTGATCGTGGTGGGGGTCAGCGATGAGGAGATGGCCTTCGCCGTGGAGAAGCTCCGGGAGCAGGGGGGCGGCATCGTCCTCACCCGGGAGGGGCAGGTCATCGACGCCATGCCCATGCCCATCGCCGGCCTCATGAGCGATCAGAGCGGGCAGTGGGTGGCGGAGAAGCTGGAGGCCATCCACGAGGAGGCCTACACCCAGCTGGGCATCCACCGGGAGGTGGAGCCGGTGATGACGCTGTGCTTCATGTCCCTGGCGGTGATCCCGGAGATCAAGCTCACGGATATGGGGTTGTTTGATGTGACCACGTTCCAGTTCATCAGCGTGGAGGCTTGAGTGCGAATGAGGAATTAGGAATGAGGAATTAGGAATGGATGTATTCCGCCTCCGGCGGAATGATTTAAAATCGTCCAGCGAAGCTGGACACAAAAATTTCTAATTCCTAACTCCTAATGCGAATCAAGAGTTGAATAAGAGGTTGACGAGGGCGGCAGCGATGCGG
>CANDEH010000155.1 GCA_947383645.1 uncultured Clostridia bacterium
AAGGCCGCGCCCTTGCCGGGCTTGACGTGCTGGAACTCCACCACCTGCATGACCTTCCCATCCATCTCAAAGGTGACGCCGTTGCGGAACTCGCCCGCCGTAATCGTTGCCATATTTCATGTCCTCCTAATTGGAAATAATGTTCCGCTGGCTATTTTACCCCAAATCCGTTGTAATTGCAAGCGTTTTGTGGTAAAATCTCCCCATCATTTCAGAGATTGCAGAGGAACGCCATGATTTCCATCCTTCACCTGGACCCGTCGCTGGTCATCTGCGTCAAACCGGCAGGCATTTTATCCCAACCCTCCCCCCGTTCAGAGGAGAGCATGCTCTCCCTCCTTGCCGCCCGGTGCGGCGGGGGAATTTTCCCCGTCCACCGCCTGGACCGGGAGACCGGCGGCGTAATGGTCTTCGCCCGAACGCAGCGCGCCGCCGCCTGTCTCTCCCAGGCCATGGCCCGGCGGGAGGTGCGCAAGATCTACTGCTGCGTTGTCTCCGGCCATCCCCTGCCGGAGCGGGGCGTCCTGAAGGACCTTCTCTACACCGACCGGGCGCGGGGCAAGAGCTTCGTGGTACAGCGGATGCGCAAGGGCGTGAAGGAGGCGGAGCTCTCCTATGAAGTGCTGGCTGCCGGAGAGGCGCACAGTCTCCTGCGAATAGAGCTTCACACCGGCCGCACGCACCAGATACGCGTGCAGTTTTCCTCCCGCCGTCTGCCGCTGGTCGGAGACGCCAAATATGGCGGAGAGCGGGGCGAGCTGGCGCTTTGGTGCGCCGCGCTGCGCTTTTGCCACCCCGCAAGCGGCAGGATGACAACCTTTTTCGTGCCGCCGCCGGCAGCGGGAATCTGGGAGGAGTTCCCGGGCCAGATAGACGAGACGCGTCTCTGCGCACCTCTCTCCATCCAGTCATAATTGAACTGTCACGCAACCCAACAAATATAAAACCCAACAGGAGGAATCATTATGGGCAAAAACTACCGCTCCGAGTTGGTGGGCGCCTTTGGCTGTCCCATCGAGGAGAATCCCACCGGCGTTATGGAGGAGGCCGCCTTCGCCGCCAGAGGGCTTGACTACCGCTACCTCACCATCCGGGTGGAAAGGGGCGCCCTCAAAGACGCCATCGCCGGCCTCCGGGCCATGAACATGCGGGGAATCAACCTGACCATCCCCCACAAGGTGGAGGTACTAAAGTACCTGGACGCCCTCTCCCCGGCGGCGGAGATCATCGGCGCGGTAAACACCGTGGTCAACGACAAGGGCCGGCTGTGGGGGGAAAATACCGACGGCAAGGGTTTTCTCCGGTCTCTCCAGCTGGCGGGAGAGACCGTGGAGGGAAAAACCGTCACGCTGTTGGGAGCCGGCGGCGCCGGGCGGGCCATCGCCGTGGAGTGCGCCCTAGCCGGCGCCAGTCGGGTCCTGATCCTCAACGGCAATCCCCAGCGGGGCGAAGAGCTGGCTGCGCTGGTCCGCGAAAAGACCCCGGCAGACGCCGCCTACCTCCCCTGGCAGGGCACCGCCTCCATCCCGGCGGGGACAGAGATCCTGGTCAATGCCACACCTGTCGGCCTCTACCCGAAGGTGGACGAGAGGCCGGATATCGACTACAGCGGCATCACGCCGGAGATGCTGGTCACCGACGTGGTTTTTAACGATCCCAACACCCTCTTTTTACAGGAAGCCGCCCGCCGGGGTGCGCGGACTGTGGATGGCCTGGGGATGCTGGCCTGCCAGGGGGCGCTGAACTTCACCCTCTGGACCGGTGAGGAGGCCCCTATTGAGGTGATGCGGGAACAGCTGCGAAAGGAGTTTAACCGCGGGCACTGACTGCCGGCGGACGCCCTCCCCGTCCCCGCAGCGGTCCCTCTCCGGAGACGCTATTCCGCTCCCCCCTGCCCGTCCGTTCCACAGAGTGTAAGCCAGCGCTCCAGGCCGACGGCAGGAAGGGGCGCCTCGATGCGGAAGGAGCAGCGGGCGGTGCTGTCCATGAGGATGAGGGTACTGTCGGTGAGGCAGAAGCTGTCGGAGGCGTCACGCTCCACCGCAGCGCACAGGATGCCGGCTGTCGCCTCGCTGTCCAGGTCCCAGGGGGGCAGCGGGTGGAAGGCGCCCCTGGCGATGGCGTCCCCGCTGTTCCAGTCCGGGCCAAGAACGTCGGAGAGGGTCAGACGCTGGCCGGTCTCGGTGTCGAGGGTCAGTCCGGTGTACCACTGGTTGGGATGGGTGGCCAGACGGAAGCTGTTGTACTCGCTGAGGCACAGGGAGAGGTACCGGCCGTCCCAGCGGGTGATCTCACAGGCGCGCTGGACCTCGCCGTACAGCAGCTCCGCAGGATCCAGGATGCCCTCCGAGTTGTAGCGGTAGCTGTAGAAGGCGGCTTCTTCGAGGCGGCGGTTGAGCTCCTCCGCACGGGGGAGGGCGTCAACCGCAAATTGGGGATAGGTGATCTGGGCGGTGAAGTCCAGGCGGAGGTCCTGATAGAAGTAGATCCAAGTCTCTATGCCGCCTTCCCGGCTCCCCTCCTCCCGGCGCTGTCGATACGTGACAGGACCGGGAGGCACATCGAAGCGCAGGGGTATGGGCAGGTCCAGATCTGCGGAGAGTTCCGCCCGGACCGTGGCCGCGGAGCGGAAGGCCTCCTTCGCCTCCCGCTCCGCCTCCGCGTATTTCAGACGGGCCGGCCCCGGGAGAAGAACGGGCTCAAAGCTGCCGGTGAAGGCGTACCAGTCCCGGGCCGGGTCGTAGGTGTAAGTGAGACGCTCCCACCAGAGGCCGGCGTCCCCTTCGATCAGCAGGTCCTGGGCAAAGAGGCCCTGGGGGTAGGCCTCCGGCGAGACAAAATAGACGGTATAGGTCCCCTCTACCCCGTGCTGGCGAAAGCCCTGCTGCAGAAACAGGAGCTCCTGCGAAAAAAGGGCCTCCTCCCCGCCCGCCGCCGGCTTTCCGGCGCAGCCGAAGAGGAGGAGAAGAAGTATGGGAAGCAGTATCAGACATCTTCTTGGCATTGCTCCACCCCTTTTGGAAAAAGTCGTGCTCACAGAACAACGGCAATCTGTATACTCCAGTATACAGATTGCCGTTCCACTCTGTCAAGCGGCTTTCGCGGGATGGCGCAGCCTCAGTGCTCCTCCCCGCCGTCCATAGCCACCTTCAGCTTCTCCAGCGCCTTTTTCTCCAGACGGGATACATAGGACCGGCTGATGTTATAGTCTGCGGCCAGCTCCCGTTGGGTCTTTGGACTGCGGCCGCACAGGCCATATCGACGCTCAATGATATCCGCCTCCCGGTCTGTCAGGCACTCCCGTACAAGACGGCGCAGGCGCAGGCAGGCATCCTTGGCCTCCAGGTCCTCCAGCATGGTATCCTCTACGCCCACGATGTCCAGCAAAAAGAGGCTGTTTCCGTCCTTATCCGTCTCCAGTGTGTCTGAGAGCGATACTTCCCCCTGAAGCTTTTTCTGGGAGCGGAAGTGCATGAGGATCTCATTTGCTATCCTCACACAGTGGCCTGTCAGGATCGACCGAGCCATCGTCAGGCAGCGGCGGGAGGTCGATATCGTCCCCATCAGGGTCATCGTCGCCAAAGAGGTAAATATGTACCTTTTCCCCGTCCCAAACGACGTCCTTGACGATCACCCGGAGGGCCAGCCGCTTTTGTTCCACAGTCATGTCGTCCATGGTGCTGGCAAAGGACTTGAGCGTATCCCGTAAAATTTCAAAGGACTGTACCTGGAGGTTCTGTTCCTGTAAAATTTGCTCCAGTTCCCGGATATCCCCCTGGATGCTTTCGCCCCGTTCTGACCTCTGATTGATGCCGTCCAGGATGCCCTGCTCTCCAGGGGTACCGGCCATCTTCGCCAGGGAGTCTACCAGTGCGCTAATCTCTTTCTGGTTCTCCCGCTGGGCCTTTTTCAGCCGTTCCAGGTCTGTTGTGAGCT
>CANDEH010000156.1 GCA_947383645.1 uncultured Clostridia bacterium
GTACCTCGCCCCGGGGGGCGAAACTCCCCGTCTCCCCCCGCCGCTGGCAGCGGCAAACACTGCACCGGCGCCTGCCGGCGCAAAGACCTACAGGGTCCGGCAGGACAAAAAGGAATGACCCCCAACTGCCTTGCGCACACCGCGCAAATCCAGTTGAGGGTCATTCCTCAAAATCCTTGTTATCTAACATCCATGGTTACCTCACTTTCGTTAGATTCCTTATACACCTTCCGCTCCTCTGCTTTGAAACGCATGCCCTCGATCATCTCTTGCCCCGGTCTGCTGCCGCGAGCCCCTGTACATCGGTTGGTGTGATCGGCTGCCTGTCCTGATCGCGGGAGCTCGGTGTCCTATGAGAATGGATTAGTACATTGGACTCACCCTTTCTGAACATAATATACTATAAAATTTCTCCCCTGTCAATACTTTTTATGAAAAATATCTATAAAAATTTTCGCCGGTGGGGAGCTCCTCTCTTGCGCCTCCCGGCGGGCTGTGGTACAATAGCGCAAAATGGTTCCATAAAATGCTGCTGTAAGGAGAATATGCCCTATGAGACTGCTGATTGCTTCGGATATCCACGGTTCCGCCCACTACTGCGCCAGGCTGATGGCCCGGATGGAGGCGGAGAAGCCCGACCAGGTGCTGCTGCTGGGGGACCTGCTCTACCACGGGCCCCGGAACGCCCTGCCGGAGGAGTACGACTGCCCCAGAGCCTATGAGATGCTCAATGGGATCAAGGAGCGGATCGTGGCGGTGCGGGGGAACTGCGACAGCGAGGTGGATCAGATGGTGCTGGAGTTTCCCATCATGGCCGACTACGCCCTCCTGGAGGTGGACGGCGTGGTGCTCTATGCCACCCACGGGCACCTGTGGAACGAGATGTACCTGCCGCCCATGCAGGAGGGGACGGTGCTGCTCAACGGGCACACCCATGTGCCCGCCTGTACGCCCCACGGGAACTATGTCTATATGAATCCCGGCTCCGTCTCCATCCCCAAGGGGGGCAGCCGGCACAGCTATATGACGCTGGAGAACGGACTGTTCCAGTGGAAGGACCTGGAGGGGGCTGTGTATCAGGAGTACCAGATGTAGAGGTGCGCCGCGTCCCGCGGCGGGGACACTGCGGCGCAGTACATAGCTTTTTTCGCGTCGCCCCGGCGCGGGGAGGGGCACGGGGGTTTCGCCCCTCGGGGCGACCTACTTTTCTCGCGCGAGAAAAGTAGGCAAAAGCGCGCTTAGGGGTCCAGCGTGGGCGGACTTTAGCCCCCGCGGGGGGCACAGTCCTTACACGCTGGGCCCCTAAGAACCCCGGTTTTACGGTCGGTGACCAGCACAGTCTCCAGCGGGGGAGACGTGGGCGGGTGTGGTCGGGAGTGCGGCAGGACATCGCCGGGCGGCGAAAGGTCTTGCCTTCTGGTCCCGGCCGTTACGGCCTACCAGGGTGGGGGACGGGGCTTTGTGGGCCTCATCCGTCACGGCCCCTTGGGCCGCGCCACCTTCCCCTTTAGGGGAAGGTGGCATTTGCAAAGCAAATGACGGATGAGGCAAACCACCAAGCACGGCGGCCTTTGCGGCATCGGGCCAGCGAAGTCCTATCAAGTCCCGGAGGCAAATCGGGCGACGCAGGCAGAGCGGCAGCGGATGCTTACCCAAAAAGCTGTAGACGGGGGAACGCTCGCCGGTACCATCTGCGAAGCGAGAACCACCGCCGCCGCGTCCGAAGCGCCGCACCAATGTTATTCACCGGGCCAGCGAAAAAGCCGCGTCCCGGGGTTCTTAGGGGGACGAGCCTAAGAGACTTCGCCCCGCGGGTGAAGTTCTCGCCGGCTCGGCCCCCTAAGCGCGCTTTTGGTTCCTTTTCTCGCGTGAGAAAAGGAACTCGCCCCGGGGGGCGAAACCCCCGTCCCCTGCCGCGGGACGCGGCGGCCTCCCCGGTTCTGCAACGCTACAGCGGCTGTGGAACAAACCCCCGGGCGGTGAGCTGCATGGTCTCCCGAAAGCCACAGATCAAGGCCAGCTCCCGGGCCTCCCGGAAGCCGGTCAGAAGGTGCTGCGCCTGGTGGCAGTCGCTGGTAATCAGGATGCGGCCCCCCAGGGCCCGGATCTCCCGCAGGAGGGCGGGGGCGGGGTAGGGCCGGGTGCGGTACCCCCGGGCCATGGCCCCGGTGTTGATCTCAAAGAATACCTCCCGGCGGGCCAGGGTGCGCAGGGCCTCCAGGGCGGCGGCGCGGCAGCGGGGGTGGTCGGGGGAGAAGAGGCGGTCCTCCTCGTTGAACTTGGTAATCAAATCGAAGTGCCCTATGATCTGGCAGCCGGTTCGATCTGCCGCGGCAGCCACGGCGGCGTAGTAGTCCTCCACCAGAGCCGGCCAGCCCCCGGCCTCCGCCGCCGCCCGGCAAAGCTCCTCCGGGGTGTCGTCCACGCAGAGGCGCAGCCCGTTTTCCACCACATAGTGCACCGAGCCAATCCGGTAGTCATAGGGCTCTGCCGCCGGCGCGGAGTGGGTGTCCTGCTCAAGCCCCAGGTAGATGGCGATCTGGCCGGCGTAGGCCCCCCGCAGGCGCAGCACCTCGGTTCGATAGGCGGCGGTGGCGTCGGGAGACATGGTGGTACTGTCCCCCTCCACATAGGAGTGCCCGGAGAACCCGATGGCTGTCAGCCCCGCGGCCACCGCCGCCTGCACCATCTCCTCCGCAGTATTTTTCCCATCGCAGAAGGTGGTATGGGTGTGCAAGTTTTGCAGATGTCTCATATCATTGTACCAGCTATCCATCGAATTTTCTGAAAAAATGTCTCCACAAACCGGGGGAGCGCCGCCAGAGGCGGCAGTGCGGCCCAAAGGGACGCGCCGGAGAGGGCAGATCCGCTGTCCGGATGGACGTCTCAGCATCCGTCACGGCGGCGCTGTGCCGCTGTCTCCGCAGAGGTGGAAAGTTTGCGGGCGCAACTGTTTTTGGCGCGGGGCGCGTTTGGCCCCTGACAGGGCTTTGCGCTCGCGGGCGTGAAATAAACGGAAATTATTTTTTCCGGAAACCTCGCTTTCGGGGGAAAATACCTCTCAGCCGCCAAGTGTGCGGAGCCCTCCGCTGCGGCGGAGGGCTCGTGTGACGCAGGCAGCCGCACCTCCCGTCCTGGGAGCCCGGCGGCTGTGCCGCTTACGGATGCGGTATGCCTTTTGCGGATAAGCGGGTCCCAAGGGATATCACGTCATTTTTTCCTGCTTCACCTTGTGGTCGATCACATGGCGGGAGGCCAGCTCCCGGCGGATGTCCTCCGGGTCGATGCCCATTTCAACCATCAGTACCATCACGTGGTACATCAGATCGGCGATCTCATAGATGGTCTCCGCCTTGTCCCCGGCCTTTCCGGCGATAATCACCTCGGTGCACTCCTCCCCCACTTTTTTGAGGATCTTGTCCACACCCTTCTGAAAGAGGTAGGTGGTGTAGGACCCCTCGGGGAGCTCCGCCCTGCGGCTCTGTAAGAGGGCGTAGAGGCCCTCCGCGGAGAAGGCCTCGCCCTCCCCCTGGGCGATAAAGAGGGGATTGTGAAAGCAGGAGTCCTTCCCCAGGTGGCAGGCGGGGCCCTCCTTGTCCACAGTGACCACCAGGGCGTCCCGGTCGCAGTCGGCCACGATGGAGCGGATGTGCTGGACGTTGCCGCTGGTCTCCCCCTTCCGCCACAGCTCCTGCCGGGAGCGGGAGAAGAAACAGGTCCGCCCCTCGGCCAGGCTGATGGCCAGGCTCTCCCGGTTCATATAGGCCAGAGTCAATACGTCCTTGGTGGCGGCGTCCACTACGATAGCGGGGATCAGGCCGTGGTGGTTGTACTTTAAGTCGTCGATGGTCAGCATTTCTGTCGATACCTTTCTTTCTTTGAATTAGGAATGCGAATCAAGAGTTAAAAAGGGGTAGAAAAACAGCGCAAAAGAG
>CANDEH010000157.1 GCA_947383645.1 uncultured Clostridia bacterium
TGCTGCCCAAGAGGGGTTCCTTTCGCGTGGAATTGCCCGCCGCGGCGACGGATTTTGGCCCAAGGGCCAAAATCCGGGCAGCACCGGCAACGATGTTGCCGGTGCTGCCCAAGAGGGGTTCCTTTCGCGTGGAATTGCCCGCCGCGGCGACGGATTTCGGCCTATGCCGAAATCCGCAGCCTCACAACGGGCCTTGCCCGTTGTGAGGTTGCACAAGGGTATTGTGAAATTTCTGTCATTCCTGTCACTTGCAAATATGTCCCAGATTTGTTACAATTTTTAAAGAGTAGAGGGACAGGGGATCGCCTGTCCCCGTGGCTGCGGGTAAACCGCGCTTACTTAGTTATTGGCGCCGGGGTCGCGGACGATTGAAGCGCGGCGTCAAAATATAATTTTTCCCGGGGGTGGTGAAATATCCCGGGGAACAAGGAGGATTCCTATGGCTATTGAATTCAAGGACGGCAAGTATGTTGACCCGGTAACCGGGCGGGTGACCCTCGATCCCACCGAGTACAAGGACTGGCAGATTGCGGAGGAGGCGGAGAAGACCCTGCCCTCTGTGGAGGAGTTCCGCAAGAAGCTGGGCCTGCTCCCCGAGGAGATCATCCCCTACGGCAAGACTCCCAAGCTGGACTTCATCAAGATCATGAACCGCCTCAAGGACAAGCCCGACGGCAAGTTCATTGAGGTCACCGCCATCACCCCCACCCCCTTGGGCGAGGGCAAGTCCACCGTGTCCCTGGGTCTGGTTGAGGGCCTGGGCAAGTTAGGGCTCAACGTGGGCGGCTGCCTGCGTCAGCCCTCCGGCGGCCCCACCATGAACGTCAAGGGTACCGCCGCCGGCGGCGGCAACGCCCTGCTGATGCCCATGACCGAGTTCTCCCTGGGCCTCACCGGCGACATCAACGACATCATGAACGCCCACAACCTGGCCATGGTGGCCCTCAACGCCCGCATGCAGCATGAGCGCAACTATGACGACGAGCAGCTGGCCAAGCGGGGCCTGAAGCGTCTGGACATCGACCCGAAGCGGGTGGAGATGGGCTGGGTGCTGGACTTCTGCGCCCAGGGCCTGCGCAACATCATCATCGGCGTGGGCGGCAACAAGGACGGCTACCTGATGGAGTCCAAGTTCGGCATCGCCGTGGGCTCTGAGCTGATGGCGATCCTGGCTGTGGCCAAGGACCTGAAGGACCTGCGCGAGCGGATCGGCAAGATCGTGGTGGCCTACAACCGCAAGGGCGAGCCCGTGACCACCGAGGATCTGGAGGTGGCCGGCGCCATGACCGCCTGGATGCGCAACTGCATCAACCCCACCATGTGCTACACCGTGGAGCATCAGCCCATGCTGATCCACGCCGGCCCCTTCGCCAACATCGCTATCGGCCAGTCCTCCGTCATCGGTGACCGTCTGGCGCTGAAGCTGTTTGACTACCATGTCACCGAGTCCGGCTTCGCCGCCGACATCGGCTTTGAGAAGTTCTGGAACGTGAAGAGCCGCCTCAGCGGCCTGACCCCCAACGTCTCCGTGCTGGTGGCCACCATCCGGGCCCTGAAGATGCACGGCGGCGGCCCCACCGTGGTGGCCGGCCGTCCCCTGCCCGAGGAGTACACCAAGGAGAACCTGGAGCTGCTGGAGAAGGGCACCGAGAACCTGTTCCACCATGTGGAGACCATCAAGAAGTCCGGCATCGTGCCCGTGGTCTGCATCAACCAGTTCTACACCGACACCGAGGCGGAGATCGCCCTGCTGCGCAGTCTGTGCGCCGAGCGCGGCGTCCGCTGCGCCCTGAGCAACCACTGGCGTCTGGGCGGCGAGGGCGCCATCGAGCTGGCCGAGACCGTTGTGGACGCCTGCAAGGAGTCCAACGAGATCAAGTTCCTCTATCCCCTGGAGATGCCCCTCCGCGAGCGCGTGGAGAAGATCGCCCGCGAGGTCTACGGCGCCGACGGCGTGGATTGGGCTCCCTTGGCTCTGGAGAAGGCCAAGCGCTTCGAGAGCGATCCCAAGTACGCCGACTACTGCACCATGATGGTCAAGACCCACCTGTCCCTGAGCCACGAGCCCAGCTGGAAGGGCGTGCCCAAGGGCTGGCGTCTGCCCATCCGCGACATCCTGGAGTACGGCGGCGCCAAGTTCCTCTGCCCCATGGCCGGCACCATCTCCATGATGCCCGGTACCAGCTCCGACCCGGCCTACCGCCGCATCGACGTGGACACCGAGACCGGCAAGGTCAGCGGGCTGTTCTAAGAGGTTGTTCAACCTTTTTCTTATAAGAAAAAGTATCAAAAAGAATTTTTAATGGGGTTTACTATTTCCCCAACGTAACCCGGAGAGAGGTCCGGCGGCGGTCCGCCGCTGGGCCTCTCCTTCTTGGGAGCACCTATTTCCCAAGCTCCAGCATCAGAAGGACCCCCAGGCGGAAGCCCTCCCGGAAGTTGACGTGACTTGTAAAGCTCTCCACCGCGCAGACTGTGTCCCAATGGCGCTGGTAGACCTCGTCCGCGCCGATCTTTTCCATGTCGGCGTCGAAGGCCGCCTTCCGCTTGCGCAGCTCCGCCGGCATGTCTTCCATTACACGGTTTGGGTTGTAGGCATCGTCGTAGATGTCCTGTAGGATGCTCATGGTTTGGTACCTCCTCATGGATTGTCATTATTTATGACATTCCGTGGAACTATTATATTCATAAATAATGACATTGTCAAGGAGTTTTTATGTTGTTCAAAAAACAATTTGGTCAGCGTGTTCAAGAAACCCGTAAGCTACACAATGAAACACAGAAAGACTTAGGGGATGTCATTGACACGCGCCCAAACAATGTCAGTGAGATGGAGAGCGGGAAAAAGACTACCACGGCGGAGAAGATCGCAAAAATCTGCCGCCACTACCGCGTCTCCGCCGACTACCTGCTGGGGCTATCCGATGATCCCCGGGGCGGGTGCGAGCGGTGGAGCGAGGAGGGGGAATAAGCTCCCTTTACAAAACTGAATAAAGCGGCTATACTGGACATAGGATAACTGGTGCTTTGAGGTGGTAAATTTCGTTGCGGCCACACGCCGATGGCATGACAGGGGAAACCCGAGAGATGCGGGAGAGGCGACGCCCGCCAAAGCACCAACCTATAGAGGGGCCGCTCTGTGCGGTCCCTCTTGCTATATTTTTAGATTGGAGGAACGACAATCATGGATTTTACGCAGAATTCCTGCCGTGAGTTTGTCACGGTGCTGGCCTCCAACGCGCCGGTGCCCGGCGGCGGCGGGGCGGCGGCCCTGGTGGGCGCCATCGGCACGGCGTTGGGCAACATGGTGGGCTCCCTCACCGTGGGCAAGAAGAAGTACGCCGACGTGGAGGCGGAGATTGTGGCGCTGAAGGCCAAGTGCGACGCTCTCCAGACCGAGCTCTTGGACCAGGTGCCCGCCGACGCGGTGGGCTTTGAGCCCTTGGCCAAGGCCTACGGGATCCCCAAGGACGACCCCAACCGGGACCAGATTCTGGAGGACGCCACTGTCACCGCCTGCGCGGTGCCGATGCACATTATGGAGCTGTGCTGTGAGGCGCTGGACGCTATCAAGGTCTTTGCCGACAAGGGCAGCCGTCTGGCGGTCAGCGACGCCGGCTGCGGCGCGGTGTGCGTGAAGGCTGCGCTTCAGGCCGCGTCCCTCAATGTGTTTATCAACACCAAGACCTTGAAGGACCGGGAGAGGGCCGAGGCGATGAATGCCAAGTGTCTGGGTATGCTGGACAAGTACGGCAAGCTGGCGGATGAGATTTTTGAATCCGTCAAGGCTGGGTTTTTTAAGTAATCTGTTTGGGGGTTTCGCCCCCCGGGGCGAGTTACTTTTCCCACGCGGGAAAAGTAACCAA
>CANDEH010000158.1 GCA_947383645.1 uncultured Clostridia bacterium
AGGCCTCCAGGTGGAAGGGGTCGATCATGTTCACGTCGTTGAGGTCGGCGGTGGCCGCCTCGTAGGCCAGATTCACCGGGTGCTTCAAGGGCAGGTTCCACACGGGAAAGGTCTCAAACTTGGCGTACCCCGCCTGGATACCCCGCCTGTGCTCATGGTAGAGCTGGCTGAGGCAGGTAGCCATCTTGCCGCTGCCCGGGCCGGGGGCGGTAACCACCACCAGGGAACGGGAGGTCTCCACGTAGTCGTTTTTCCCGTACCCCTCGTCGCTGACGATCAGGTCGATATTGTGGGGGTAGCCCACGATGGGGTAGTGGCGGTAGACCTGAATGCCCAGGGCGGTGAGGCGCTTGCAGAAGGCCTCAGCGGCGGACTGCCCGGTGTACTGGGTGACCACCACGCTGCCCACATAGAGCTCCATCCCCCGGAAGATGTCGATGAGCCGGAGCACGTCCTCCTCGTAGGGGATGCCCAGGTCCCCCCGGACCTTGTTCTTCTCGATGTCCCCGGCGCTGATGGTAACCAGGATCTCCACGTCGTCCTTGAGATTTTGCAGCATACGGATTTTGCTGTCCGGCGCGAACCCGGGCAGTACCCGGGAGGCGTGGTAGTCGTCGAAGAGCTTCCCGCCAAATTCCAGGTACAGCTTGCCGCCGAACTGGGCAATCCGCTCTCTGATGTGGGCAGACTGTGTCTCGATGTATTTGTTGTTGTCGAAACCGATCTTGTTCATGTCAGAGCTCCCCCTCCCAGGTGAGTGAAATTTTTTCCCGACCAGTATTATACATTATTTCCTGCGGGGGAGGCAAGGAGAATCCTATCAAATCGGTGTCGAATTTCTGATGTGGAATTTGTAAAATCAGATAATCCTCAGAAGGGAGCGGACAGCGGCAGCGTGCTGCCGCTGTGCATCTTCCGCGCAAAAAAGAGGGGCCAGTCTTTCGACTGGCCCCTCAGCTTGTTGAAAAATCCGTTGGATTTTTCAACAAGCTGAGGCAAATTGGGACCATTGGTCCCAATTTGTCGCCTGTGCCTGAGCCGCGCAGCGGCGAAGAAATGCCCTTGGGGTATGGGCGGGTGATTGCACGCGAAAGGAACCCTTCTTGGGTTCCTTTCACACTATCCTCCTTACCGTCATCCTGCTCTGCCGCCTCCTTTGAAAGCCTAAGAGGGGCCAGTCTTTTGACTGGCCCCTCTCCCTGCAATCCAAGAAATCAAAGTGCGCAGACATTCACCGCGCGGAGCTTGTTGGGGTCCTTGGGATCAGGCTCGGTGTCGTAGCTGACCTTCTGGCCCTCGGCCAGAGTGCGGAAGCCGGTGCCCTGGATGGCGGAGAAGTGGACGAACACGTCGCCGCTCCCGTCGTCGTTGGCAATGAAGCCAAACCCCTTCGTCTCGTTGAACCACTTGACAGTACCGTTATGCATATCAACAGCACCTCCTAAAAAAATGTTATTCTAAAAGAGAAACATTTCGTACCGGAGGTGCTTTACCGTGAGAGGGAATCGGCCCGTTCCGGTCCTTTTACAACCCCAACGAACCGGGCCATAAAATGCTGCTGTGGACGGTCGGTGCAGAGGGGCAGGCCGGCTTACCGCAGCTACTACTACATCTTAGAATACGGGTACAGTATATGCCTTTCCCCGAGACAAGTCAAGAGGAATCTGTTGAAATTTGTGGGAAAAATTTGACCTGCACAGAATTATTCCACTGGTGGGAACGGCAGCAGGGCGGTGCGGCGGAGAAGGAAATATCCTACCCCTGCGAGATCCGCCAGGAACCACCCGATAGGCACCGCCCACCAGACCCCCAGCACTCCGACGGCGGGGATGGGAGAGAGGGCGTAGGCCAGGGCCACACGGGTTCCCAGGGAGATCACCGTCAGCACAACGGACATCCCCGGCCGCTCCAGAGCCCGGTAGAGCCCGTAGAGCAGGAACAGCAGGGCGATACCGCAATAAAATGCCCCCTCGATGCGCAGATACCCCACGCCGATGTCCAGAATCTCCGTCTCCCCCGCCTGCACGAAAATGCCCATCAGGGGCCGGGCAAATACAAAAACGATCACCGAGATCAGGAGGGAGAAGCCCATGGACAGGGCCGCCGCCCGCCGGATGCCGGTGCGAATCCGCTCCCGCTGCCCCGCGCCGTAGTTCTGGGCCACGAAGGTGGAGAAGGCGTTGCCGAAGTCCTGGACAGGCATGTAGGCGAAGGCGTCGATCTTCACCGCGGCGGCGAAGGCGGCCATCACCGCCGGGCCGAAGCTGTTCACCACCCCCTGCACCAGCAGGATGCCGAAGTTCATCACCGACTGCTGCACGCAGGTGAGCACCGAGTGCCGCCCGATCTCCCCCATGGCAGCCAGGAGGCGGCCCTGCCCCCGCCGGGGGAGCAGGTGGGGGAAGCGGAGGAGGGTGTAGAGGGTGATGGCGGCGGCAGAGACGCCCTGGGCGATCACCGTGGCGGCGGCGGCCCCCTCCACCCCCCACCGGAGGCCCAGGACGAACCACAGGTCCAGCGCGATGTTCAGAAGGGCGGAAAAGGCCAGAAACATCAGCGGCGCGGCGGAGTTGCCGATGGAGCGGAGGAGGCAGGCGAAAAAGTTGTAGAGGAAGGTGAAGGCGATGCCGAAGAAAATTACATAGAGGTAGTCCCGCATGAGCCCGTAGACCTGGGGGTGGACCCGGAGAAAACGGAGGATGGGGTCGATGAGGGCGAAGACGGCGATATTCAGCGCCGCGGTGATTACCGCAATCAGTACAAAGGCAGCGGCGATCCCCTCCCGCAGGCCCTCCATGTCCCGCTGGCCAAAGCGGATGGAGAAGACCGTACCGCTGCCCATGCAGAGGCCGAGGAGAATGGAGGTCAGGAAGGTCATCAATGTGAAGGCGGAGCCCACGGCACCCAGGGCGTCGGAGCCCAGAAACCGCCCCACAATCAGGGTGTCGGCGATGTTATAGAGCTGCTGGAGCAGGTTGCCGGCGATCATGGGGGCGGCAAAGCGCAGCATGGTGCCGGTGACGCTGCCGGCGGTCAGGTCTCGCTGCATGGCGGGGTACCTCCTGGGGAAGTGATGGAAATGGGGCGCCTCTATTGTAAGGGAGGCCAGGAAGAAAGTCAATCCTCCCCTGCCGCCAGCAGCGGAGGTCCCTTTTCTCTTTCGTATTGACAGCTCCGACTATCAACGATTTCCACAACCGTTTCTTGAAATGGAATATCGTTCGTGGTACAATTGGTTCGGAAAATTTTGATTGTTACACCTTTTATTCTGCATAAACTGGGAGAGAATTTATCATGGGGCTTGTTCTGCAATTTTTAGTCGGAGATCCAAAGGGGATCTTAAATGCTCTTTCTGCCGCTGATTATGAAAAACTTAGCGGCCTGACGGAGGAAAGGGCCGATTTCTCTTTACACTTGCAGCCAAAGGATTTGCAAACTCTTTCTGACTGTGCGGCTCAATACGCAGGTCAGCTTCTCAAACCGTTTCGCAGCGCATTGGTATGTTACCTTGACGAAGCAGACCGAGGTTACTTTTTAGTTGATGATGATTGGGTCGATGCAATGGCAGCTATTGACATTGGCAAATCGAAAGAACTTGCTGCAAAATGGTTTGAACAAATGGCAGTAAACTATCCAAATGAACATCTCGGCAGTCCAACAGCCGAAGCTGAAACTGCCGTTTACGAGCTAATCAAACTTTGCAAATATGCTGTTCAGTCCGCAAAGCCACTCATACATATATGGGTAGCATAAACTGATTTCTGTTTGAAAAAGAGACTGGCGGGGGGGAGTGTCCAAAATAAAGATTTAATGGTATAATAGAAGACATGAGGAAGAGAAC
>CANDEH010000159.1 GCA_947383645.1 uncultured Clostridia bacterium
GTGCCCTCGGCGGGCTTCATCACCGCGCCGTAGGCGGCGGCCACGCCCTCCTGCATGGCGGCGGCCAGATCCCAGCCGTCGGCCTCCTGCTGGCCCTTGAGCTCCTTGGAGATGCCCCGGAAGAGGAGGGAGAGGATCACGCCGCTGTTCCCCCGGGCCCCCCGGAGGAGGGCGGAGGCGCAGATGGAGGCGGCCTGCCCCACGCTCTCCGGATCCGCCCTGCGCAGCTCCTGGGCGGCGGTGGCGATGGTCATGGACATATTGGTGCCGGTGTCCCCGTCGGGAACGGGGAAGACGTTCAGGTCGTTGATCTTCTGCTTCTGCAGGGAGATGGCGGCGGCGCCATGAAGAATCATCTGCTTGAATGCGGCGGCGTCAATGGTTGGTCTCATAGCCGGGTCCCCCTTCTACAGTACGATAGAATCCACGCAGACGTCCACACTCTTGACCTCCGCGCCGGTGTATTTGTTGACCTTGTAGCGCACCTCGCTCATGATGGAGCGGCAGGCGGCGGTGATGTTCACCCCGTGCTCCACGATGATGTGCAGCCGGATGGACAGCGTCCCGTCCTCGTTGTAGGTGACCTGGACGCCCTTGCTCATGGCCTCCTTGCGCAGCAGGTGGACCAGGCCGTCGGTCATGGAGCGGAAGGCCATGCCCTTGACGCCGAAGCAGTTGGTGGCGGCATTGCCGGTGATGTTGGCCACGACGCCGCTGCTGATAGTGATGGCGCCCTTCCCGGTATCCAATTTAATCATAGATAACATCCTTTCCTCGGAATGAAAAGATAGCCGAATCCGTTTTTGGCAGTAGATGGTCCCTATTATACATGATACCGTTCCGGATAACAAGGGTAAAAATGCCTGGAACCCCATTTTTTTCCGCGCCTGACGGCAGGTTTTGCGGGGTTTCTCCACAAAAGTATTGAAAAACAGCGGCCGATGTCATACAATAAGGGCAGAGAAAATACCGGCGCTTGGAAGGAGGAGCTCTATGCGCGTCATCACAGGGACGGCCCGGGGCCGGCGGCTGAAGGAGCTGTCGGGGCGGGAGACCCGCCCCACCACCGACCGGGTGAAGGAGGGTCTGTTCAGCATCATCCAGTTTGACATTGAGGGCCGCCGGGTTCTGGACCTCTTCGCCGGCACCGGCCAGCTGGGCATCGAGGCGCTGAGCCGGGGGGCGGCCTCCGCTGTGTTTGTGGACATGCGCCGGGAGGCGGCGCGTCTGGTGGAGGAGAACCTGCGCCTGACAGGTCTTGCGGAGAACGCCAGAGTGGTCTGCGGCGACGCGCTGGCCTACCTCGGTGCGGTGCGGGAGAAGGCGGACATTGTCTTTCTGGATCCGCCCTACGGATCCGGCCTGCTGAAAAAGGCCCTGCAACAGATCGAGACATTTGACATTCTCCGAGAGAATGGTATAATCATATGCGAGAGCGACGCCGCTGCGCCCATGGAGGAGATGTCGCCCCCCTACCGCTTCCACCGGACCTACCGCTACGGCCGGGTCCGCCTGACGGTGTACCGCCGGGAGGGGGAGGCATGAGGCGGGCCATCTGTCCGGGGAGCTTCGACCCCATCACCCTGGGGCATCTGGATATCATCCGCCGCTCCGCGGCGCTGTTTGACGCAGTGAGCGTGTGCGTGATGGTCAACGGCGGCAAGGGCGGGGGGATGTTCTCCGCCGAGGAGCGGCTGGAATTCGTCCGCCTGGCCGTGGCGGAGCTGCCGAATGTGGACTGCCTCCGCTGGGACGGCCTCCTGGCGGACCTGGCGGCGGCGCAGGGGGCGTCGGCCCTGGTGAAGGGCGTCCGGGGGGCCGGGGATTTCGACTGGGAGTACCAGATGGCCTGCATCAACCGGGGACTGGGCGCCGGCGTGGAGACGGTGCTGCTGCCGGCGTCGCCGGAGTACGTGTATTTCAGCTCCACCATGGCCCGGGAGATGATCCGCTACGGACAGGACCTGAAAAAGTACCTGCCGCCGGCGGTGGCGGAGCGGGTCTCCGCCCTGCGCGGCAGGGGCTCCGGGGCTTGATTTTGACAGAGCATGGCGCGTATTGCTTCTGCGCGTTTGTGTGGCTTCCGGCGGAAGCAATAGATTGATGAAAGGGAACAAGGACCATGGCAAGTGATGTGCTGCACCTGATTGATATGCTCTACGAGATGATTGACGAGGCCAAGGGCGCCACCTTCAGCAGCGACAAGTGCGTGATCTCCCGCAACGAGGTGCTGGACATGCTGGGGGAGATCCGGGCCCAGCTGCCCACGGAGCTGCAAAAGGCCCAGCAGCTGATCCGGGCCCGGGACGACTACGTGGAGGCGGCCAGACGGGAGGCGGACGGCATCCGCCGCAAGGCCGACCTGGAGGCGAAGACCATCGTGTCGGAGAGCAAGATCACGCAGGAGGCCCGGGAGCGGGGCCACGAGATCGTCCGTCAGGCCCAGGAGCGCGCGCGGACCATGCTCCAGGTGACCAACGAGTACACGGAGGACGCCCTCCGACGGACGGAGGAGGCCATCGAGATGGCCCTGGCGGAGATGAAGGAGGCCCGCGGCCGCTACCGCGCGGCCAGCAGCGAGCGGTTACAGGAGGCCCGGCGGAGAATGGAGGAGGGGCCCGACTGAGCGGAGGCGGATGGAGCCCCGCCGCTCCGGCGGGTGAAGCGGACCACTGCATCTCCGGCGGCTGTCCGTCCGCAAAGGGCGAACCGCCTTACATTTTATGTATAGAGAATCGAAATAAGCAGCGCATTTTTCTGGAGAGGCTGTCGGAGACGGCCCCTGCGGCGGACCGCTTCGATGGAGCGGCCTCTCCTGCCGGGGGACTGTCCCCCCACAGGAAAAAACGCACCGGCCTGACGACAAAATCCGGCCGGTGAATTTTTTTGTGCCGCCGGACGGGCAGAGATGTCCCGCCGCCGCCCCAAAAGGGTGAAAATTGACAAGACCTGCGGGGGAAAACAGCTTGCGCACAGGGCGGCGGTCCGCTATACTGTCCCGTATGGATACATTTATTTTTATTGTCAATCTCATCGGCACCGTCGCCTTCGCCGCCTCCGGGGCCATGATCGGGCTGAATAAGAACATGGATATCTTCGGCATGTGCATTCTGGGTCTCACCACCGCCACCGGCGGCGGCGTGATCCGGGATCTGATCCTGGGGCTGACGCCGCCCATGGCCTTCCGGGACCCCACCTCCGCCGTGGTGGCGCTGGTGGTCTCGGCATTTTTCTTCGCCCGCCGGGTTCGCCGGCTCCTGATGCACAATCCGGAGCACTACCGGGCGCTGCTGTTCTGGATGGACGCCCTGGGTCTGGGGGCCTTCACCGTCATCGGCGTGGAACTGGCCTACTACCGGACGATAGAGCCCACCTTCTTCCTGCTGGTCTTCGTGGGAGTGGTCACCGGTGTGGGCGGCGGGGTGATGCGGGATCTGCTGGCCCAGGAGGTGCCGTACATCTTTGTCAAGCATGTCTACGCCTGCGCCTCCCTGGCCGGGGCGGCGCTGTGCGCCGGACTGTGGCGCCCCGCGGGGAGCGTGACCGCCATGCTGGCGGGGATGGCCGCCGTGGTGCTGATTCGCGTCCTGGCGGCCCGCTACCACTGGAACCTGCCCAAAGCGAAGCAGTGACGAAAACCTGCCTGCCGTAGAGAAGCCGGCGGATTGCCTTTTGCGCAGTCCGCCGGCTTCCTGCGTGCCTCGACTGTAGAGCAGGCCGTACAGGGGGGCCTGGGGCGAGGCGAGGGAAGGAAAACAGGAAAAACAA
>CANDEH010000160.1 GCA_947383645.1 uncultured Clostridia bacterium
AGGGGGGACGCGGATAAGGGAGGCCGGCCCGAATGGGCCGGCCTCCCGCCGAGCGTCCCCCCTAAGCGCGCTTTTGGTTACTTTTCCCGCGTGGGAAAAGTAACTCGCCCCGGGGGGCGAAACCTCCTCAAAAAATCTCGGTCCACAGACCGAACCATCAAAAAACAGAGCAAAGGACGGCTTTTCAGCCGCCCTTTTTTTCGTATTTCTTCAACAGATCCTCAATCGCCTCATCCAATAAACGTGACTTGGGCACTCGGGTCTTTTTAGAGAGTTTGTTGAAGGGATCTACCAGCTTTTTGTCCAAAGAGGATACAAACCGGTCGCGATTTACCAAAACAGATTCACCCATATTTCATGCCCCCTATATGGGTACTATAACATTTTTGAAATTTTGAAACAAGTGGGTTGCATATGGTACATATATAGTGTATATTAAAAGGAAAGGAGGAGATACTATGTCAGAAAAACCCCCTATCCCCAAGACCTGCGCCGGCTGCGCGCATTACCGTCAGCACTATGTATTCTCCTGCGGAAACTACCACAAAATCGACTACGGCCACTGCGTCAGTCCACGGCTGCGCAAGCGGATGGCAGACGCGCCCGTCTGCCAGCACTTCGACCCCCTTACCCCCCGCGAGGATCTGCCCAGGGAACGTAAGACGAGATCCCCCAACTCCTGATTTTCTTGCGCAGTTTCTCCGCTCGTGTTACAATATAAAAAAACATGAAAAAAACGAGGAGGCGAAACACAATGTCACTGCGCAAACTGCCCCTGCAAGTCAATGGCCTTACCCTGCCAAACCGGTTGGTGATGGCGCCGCTGGCCTCGGCCAGGGCCACGGAGGAGGGGTTGGTCACAGACGATCTGATCGAGTTCTACCGGGCGCGGACGGAAGAGGGGGCCCTGGGGCTGGTGGTGCTGGAGCACGCGTATGTCCTGCCCCGGGGGCAGGCCAAGGCCCGGCAGCTGTCCATCGCCGGGGATCGGACGGTGGAGGGCCTGAAGCGGCTGGTGGAGACGGTGCACCGCTCCGGTACGCCGATCTTTGCTCAGATCAACTATGCCGGCAGCTTTTCTGACGGGGCGGACCGGCTCAGCGCCAGCGCGGTGGTCAATCCCCGGCGGAAGGACGGCCCCGTCCCCGGGGAGATCACAGAGGCGGAGATCGCCGAGGTGGTGGCGGCCTTTGCAGCCGCCGCCTTCCGGGCAAAGGCCGCGGGCTTTGACGGGGTGGAAGTCCACGCTGCCCACGGCTATCTCCTCAGCCAGTTTCTCTCCCCGCTGACCAACCGCCGCAGGGACGGGTACGGCGGCGCTCTGGAGAACCGCCTCCGCCTCCACCGGGAGACCGTCCGGGCGGTGCGGCAGGCCGTGGGGGCGGCGTACCCCCTGGCCCTGCGCCTGGGGGCCTGCGACGACCTGGAGGGCGGCCTCACGGAGGAGGAGGGGATCCGGGCCGCGGCGCTGCTGGCGGGGGAGGGGATAGACCTTCTGGACATCTCCGGCGGCATGAGCGGCTATCTTCGTCCCGGACGGACGGAACCGGGGTACTACGGGGAGATTGCCGCCGCGGTCCGGCGGCGCGCGGGGCTCCCGGTGATCCTCACCGGCGGCGTCACCTCCGGCGCGGAGGCGGAGGCGCTGCTGCAAAAGGAGACGGCGGATTTGATCGGTGTGGGAAGGGCCTTCCTGCGGGACGCGCATTGGGCGAAAAGGGCGCTGGAGGCTTAGGGCTTGCTTGAAAAGCGGCAGGATGCCGGAGGGGCGGATTTTTTCGCCAGGGAAGGCGATTTTGTCAAATGAGCCGCGGTTTTTCAGCGGGGGGGACGCGGCCTTTTTATCCGCCGGGGCGGGCAAAAGGGCCGGGCCGCCTCCCCGCGACAGAAAAATTCCCCTTGCATTTCTTTCTCTGCTGTAGTATACTTCAATAGTTCACTTTGTAAACTAAATGAATTCCGGCAAAGAAAGGATGCTGTCCCATGAAAACGAAAGCTCCCCGCAGGGCTCTGCGGATCGCGCTACTTATTCTTCTGGCGCTTGTGGCGGCGCTGCTTGTGGCGGTGTTTGCCCTCTGGCACAATGAAATTTTCACCCTGCTGTCCATCCGGAAGCTCAACGCCTCCGACGACGTCCACCAGGACGGGAACGTATACCGGATGATGGTGGCCGGGGATTACTACTTTGACGACTACCTGGCCCGGGGCGGGGCGTCTACGGACGCGGAGCTGATCGGCTTTATCACCGGGAAGATCACGAAAAATCTCATCCCTATGACCATCAAGGAGAGCGATATCTCCTGCTCCTCCTTTACCGCCGTCTCGGCGGAGGGGGACCGGCTGTTTGCGCGGAACTACGACTTCTCCCGGACCAATACCTGCATCGTCTACACCGACCCCGGCGGGGAGCGGCACGCCTCGGTGTCCACCATTGACCTCCAGTTTCTGGGCATCGCCGAGGAGGGGGACGCGGACGCGCTGGCGGACCGGATCCTCATGCTGGCCGCGCCCTACGTGCCCCTGGACGGGGTCAACGACGCGGGGGTGGCCTGCGGGATCTACATGACCTACCAGGGGGCGGAGGCCGTCTCCACGGACCAGCGGACGGAGCGGCCGGACCTGACCTCCTCCACCCTGCTGCGGCTGATTCTGGACTACGCGGGCAGCGTGGAGG
This sequence comes from uncultured Clostridia bacterium, assembly GCA_947383645.1. Lineage (GTDB taxonomy): Bacteria > Bacillota > Clostridia > Oscillospirales > Oscillospiraceae > CAJFPI01. The sequence goes on from CANDEH010000160.1 coordinate 2,675, forward strand.
AGGCGGTGGAGCTGGCGTCCCGGTATGATCTCCACGACTCGGCGAAGACCTCCTTCCACTACATGGTGGCGGACGCCACCGGCCGCAGCGCCGTGCTGGAGTGGGTGAGCGGCACCGACAGCACGGACAATGACGGCAGCGTCCGGGAGCTGAAGGTGACCTGGTCCGACGGGACCGACTGCCAGACGGTGACCAACTATATTCTGGCGGAGGGGTACTACGACGGGGAGCCGGCGGAGAGCATGACCGGCCTGGACCGGTACGAGTACCTGACGCAGGCGCTGTCTGACGCCGGGGGCGCGGTGGCGGACGAGGAGGCGGCTATGGCGCTGCTCTCCCAGGTGGGGCGGCGGACCTGGAAGCCCAAGAAGGACAGTCTGACGGTGCACAGCGTGGTCTACAACCTCACCGACCGGACGGCCCTCTGGGTGGGCAACGAGCACTACGGCGAGGCGGATTACACCTACCATCTGGCGGTAGAGTAACAGGAGAAGGGGAGGGGCGGTATGGAGCGCGAGACGCTGGAGGAGCGGATGCTGAACGCCTGGATCGGGGCGCGGGGGATGCTGAAGGACTCTAAGATCACCCGGAACCTGACGTACAACGAGGCGGTGGTGATGAAGCTGGTCTACGACCAGTACCGCCGGGACGGCGTGGGCCGCACGGCGGTGAGCGCCATTGTGCGGCAGACCAATATGCTCAAGAGTTTGGTTAACCGGACGGTCAATGCCCTCTGCGACCGGGGCTGCCTCCGCAGGGAGCGGGGGGAGGAGGACGGACGGAGCCTCTTCGTCTGTCCGGTAGAGGACCGGCTGGAGGAGTTCTTGGCTGTCCACCGGCAGTCTCTGGCCCTGGCCCGGCGCATTGTGGATGTGGTGGGTGCGGAGGACGCGGAGGCGTTTGTGCGAATGGTGGAGAAGCTGGAGCGGGCGGGGGTGAAGGTTTAAGGGGCGGAGCAGGTAAAACAGAGCAGACGAAGTTTTCTCCGGTGTGATAAAAATCGGACCCTTTTGACATATAAAGGCCCCCGTCTGACGGACGGGGGCCTTGAACTGTCAAGAAAGCCGGCAGAGCAGG
>CANDEH010000161.1 GCA_947383645.1 uncultured Clostridia bacterium
TCTCGCAATTTCTCATAAAACAGCCCGCCGATGGTGGTCTTCCCCGCGCCGGCCAGCCCGGTAAAAAAGTAAAGCGTTCCCTTTTCGCTCATCCGGAGCGTCCTCCTCATTGCTCGTAGTATAGTCAAAGCGGTTCAAAAGGAGCAAATCGCTCCTTTTGAACCCTGCGGCGAAAATCGCCGCAGGGTCCGCTCATGCGGCCCTGCTTTGGACTTCATACACGCCGCTGGCGTGCATTGCACGCTCCAGTGGGCCATTGTCCCTCTGGAGGAAAAAGCGCATGTTGCGCTTTTTCAACTGCGGCGACTATATCGTATAATCCGCTCGGCCTATTCCCGCGGAATCTCCCGTTCCCGCCGCCACCCGTCCTCACAGCTTTCACCGACGGAACTCTCTGCCAGCTCCAGCAGGTACTGCATCTCCTCCAGCGTATCCATCAGTGATACAATGGCTGCTCCAGCAGCGTTTCCTCCGGCTTCAGCATAGGCATCATCCGCAGCGGCTGGCCGTTTTTGTTCACAAACCGCAGCCCCTCCAGCAGAATCTTCGCGCTCTCAATCCGGTTCGCGTCAAACTGCTTCACATAGTCATGGGCCAGCTTTTTTTGCACCGCATGCTCCAGCTCCGCCTCCACCCGCTTGCCGTTCTGGGACACCTCAGCGTCCAGAAACAGCTTAATCCAGGTCTCCTCCATGTAGTGGTTGATGGTGCTGAACCCCGCAATCAGCTCCTCCGCCCTCGCCTCGTCCACTGGCCCGCCGTCGTAATACCGGAATTCATACCCGTAATACGCGTAAGCGTCCCGGAGGAAGTACTCAATAAAATACCGCTCATCGTCGTTGACATACTCGTCATAAGTCCGGTATACCGCCGCCGGGTCGAACCCCACCGAGGTATCCGTGTAAAAATCCTTTCCGCCCAGGGTGCACCGGGTCATGCTCTCCGTATAAGGCAGGTCCAAAAACGCCGCCAGCGCGGAAAACGCCGCCTTCGGATTCAGCTTGGCGTCCTCAAACCGGATCAGAACGCCATCCCGGTACAGACGGTCCTCCGGGTCCACCATAAAGCTGCGGTTCAGCACGCGCTCCATCACCGCGTCGCTGACCACTACCTTAGATTTTCCCTTCTCCCTGTCGTCCGCAGCCTGCGCCTGCTCATACATGAACTTCACTGTGGCCCCGTGGCTGGTGGTAAACCGGCGCATGGGCGTAAAGGTCTTGATGTACTTAAAGTTGCGGAACACAGGCGACTGCCGGATCTCCTCATAGTTTCCCGCCTCCAGCACAGTCCGGTTGGCACTGTCCACCCGCAGGCTGTATACTATGTTGTAGAAGTGGGGCTGGAAGAACACCGCCGGGGCAATCCGGGAGTCCGCCCGCGTACAGCACATCGCCTCCTCCATCCCCATAAAGATGGCCACCATGACGTCCTTGTCCGTCCGGTCCCGCATGTGGTACAGCTCCTCTATCAGGTAGGGCGGCCACTCAATGCTCTGACACGCCGTGCGCAGGCTGTCTGAAGCGTCCAGGGCCTTCTTCACCTTGGAGATCCCCTCCACAATATCGCTGTGCATCACCGACGGCAGGCAGATCAGATTGGGGTGCCCATCGAACACCTCATTGAAAAAGTCGCCGCCGTTATGGGTGGACAGCTGGGTGTGCCAGATCAGCCGCGTCACCTCCCGGATGCTGATGGGCTTCACCGGGTAGCCGCTGTAATCAACGCCAAACCGCGCCTTGAAATCAATCGGGTACTGCTCCGACTCTTCCTCAATCAGAAACACCAGCTTCCGGCTCTCCAGCAGCTGCCGCAGGTTCAGACACTGCAGGCTGGAGCAGAACGTCCCCCAGTCGCTGTAGTGCAGATAAATATGGTTTTCCCGGCCGATGTCCTCGCTCCGGCGCACGTTGTCGTTCAGATATTCCAGCTCATATTGAGAAAAAACATCCCTGGCCAAAACCGGCTTGTCCAGGTCCCGGAAGAAATTCCGGCTGACCACCTGGCTGCCAAAGTTCACAAACTCGCCGAACCGCCCCTCCGCCCGATAAAAGGGGACATATCCATTGTGGTCGTCATAGGGAAAAAACTGAACGGGCAGTTCCTCAAAGGGCACAAAATCCTTTCGGAACAGATAGGGATATCTCCCCAGCAGCTTGCAGTTGCGCTCATACCGGGATTTCAGCTGCTTGACGTTCGGCTCGTAAAATACGGCGTTCATCAGAGGCAGAATATCCTCCCGGAAGCAGCCCTCATTGTACAGTCCGGTGAAACAGGAATAGGACACCCGGTAATCCCCGCCGTTCTGCAGGATGTACGCCGCCGCCTCCATCCGTTCAATGGGGTCTCCCTCCTCCCGGACGGACAGCGTATAGGCACGGCAGGCCTCCTGGCTTTGGCCCAGCCCGGCCAGCTTCCGGGCAATTTCAATGGCTCTCATACTCGAAAATCCTTTCCATGTTCGCTGTGATGTTTAGGAAAACAGCTGCATCCGCAGCCACTTTCCTAAGCCCCACATGGTCAAAAAACGTGGGGGCGGGCAGCGCCCGCCCCCCTTTTCGTTTCGGACTGATCGTGCTGTCAGAAGCGAACCCGCTCTTACTGCAGCAGCTGCAGCACGCCCTGAGGCGCGCCGTCGCAAAGTCCGCTGTGTTCGCTCCGTCCTGCGGACAGAGCTCACTGCGCTTCCTTGCTCCGGCTTTCCCCGGGCGACCCGCTTCGCTGGGCTCGCCCGGGGGTCCCCGCCTAAAATCCTGCTGTTCTACCAGGCCTGCACCTCGCTTCCTCCAACGCGGGCCCGGCGCAGCGGGCCCCGTTGGAAGATGAGGAGCAAGGCAGCTAAGCGCAGTTTTCGCCGTCAGGCGGAAACGAAGCGGCGCGTACTTTGCGACGAATCGCGACGAATCACTGCAGCAGCTGCAGCACGCCCTGAGGCACCTGGTTGGCCTGAGCCAGCATCGCCTGGGCGGACTGGATCAGGATGTTGTTCTTGGTGTACGCCATCATCTCGTCGGCCACGTCGGTGTCGCGGATGGTGGACTCGGCGTCCTGAATGTTCTCCGTCATCACGGACAGGTTGTTGATGGTGTGGTCCAGACGGTTCTGGGTGGCGCCCAGAGTACCGCGCAGGTCGGACACCTGGTTGATGGCCGCCTTGATCTTGTCAACCGCGGCCGCGGCGCTCTCCTGGTCGGCGATGGACAGGTCGCCCAGACCCAGGGATGCCACGTGCATATCGCCGATGGACACTTCCAGCTGGTTGTACTTGTCCGCGGTATCGCCGATCTGCAGGGTCAGACCGCGCTTGGCCTCCACTGCCTCGGTGGTGTTGGTCTGGTCTACCTTCATCTTGAAGTTGGCCGCCAGCTTATCCAGGCTGTCGAAGGCGTAGGCCGCGCTGCCGGTCGTCTTCGTGGAGTCGTAAGCGTTTACGCGCTGTACGGCCAGACCGGTGGGGAAGCCCATGGAGCTGTCGCTGACGCCGATCTGGAATGTGACCTTCTGCTC
>CANDEH010000162.1 GCA_947383645.1 uncultured Clostridia bacterium
CTGATCTCCAAGACCGAGGACGAGATGATGAAGGTGCGCAACCTGGGCCGCAAGTCCCTGGAGGAGGTAATCAACAAGCTGTCCATGATGGGTCTGGCCTTGGCGGACAAGGAGAATAGTTGATTCTTTTTCTTGAAAGAAAAAGAATCAAAAAGAACGTTCATTTCGCTCCCTTTTGCCTTGCAAATCGTGCATTTTGTGCACGGTGACGGGAGATTTTCTGTAGAAGATCATGGATGTCCCTACTGTAAGGCGCAGGGAGCTGAGGATTGTAAACTGCCCCGCCGGGGCAGGAGGACAATAGCCTTTTAAGGAGGAAACCGACAATGCCCGGAACTCGTAAGCTCGGTAAGACTACCGATCAGCGCAGAGCGATGCTCCGTCAGCAGGTGACTGATTTCCTGGACAGAGGGAAGATGGAGACCACCGTCACCCGTGCCAAGGAGATCCGCCCCATGGCTGAGAAGATGATTACCCTGGGTAAGAAGGGCGACCTGGCCGCTTACCGCCAGGCCATGGCTTTTATCACCCGTGAGGACGTGGTGAAGAAGCTGTTCAAGGAGATCGCCCCCACCTACACAGAGCGCAACGGCGGCTATACCCGCATCACCCGCACCGGCGTCCGCCGGGGCGACGCTGCGGAGACCGCCATGATAGAACTCGTCTAAAAGAAAATTCCCTTGCTTCTTTGAAGCAAGGGAATTTTCTTTTAGACGAAGGGGAATGCGCTGCGCTCCGCGCACTCGCCAGCCGCCGCAGGCGGCTGACTCGCACACTCCGCTCCGCGAGAGGTATTTTTTCCGAAAACGCGGTTTCCGGAAAAAATGATTTCATTTTATTTCGCGGCGTCCGCGCCGCGAAACTCTCGCGAGGCGCTCTTTGCGGCTGAGGCCGCAAATTCGGTGGGAGGCGGGAACTTTTATGTTCTTTTGGAGGGTTGCTGTTTGCTTGAAGGAGGTGGTTCCAGTTCGCTGGTGATGGCGGAGGCTAATATCAGGAGGGCGCCCAGGATTGCTGCGCCGCTCAGGCGCTCGGAGAGCAGGAGGGCGGAGAGGACCAGGGCGGTGACGGGGTCGATGTAGCTGAAAATGGCAATGGTCTGGGCCCGAAGGCCGTCTAAGGAGCCGAAGTACAGGGCGTAGGCGATGCCTGTGTGCAATATGCCGATGACCAGCAGCATACCGAGGGCCTCCCCGGTGAGGGACAGGGCGGTGAAATCCTCTGTCAGGAGCAGGTAGGGGAGCAGGATTCCCGCCGCCGCTGTGAGCTGGAGGACACTCTTTTCATAGGGGTCCACCCCCGCTGTTCTCTTGTTCAGCAGCACCACCCCAGTGTAGAGCACCGCCGCGCCCAGGCCCAGCAGAATACCCCACCAGTCCCCGGGCTGGGATGGCGCACTGTTCAGAACGCCGGAGACCAGGGCCATGCCCAGCAGGGAGGCGGCGGCGCAGAGGGCCTTTCGGGTTGTCAGGCGCTCCCGGAGGAGCAGGGAGGAGGCCAGGATCAGGAAGGTGGGCTCCATGTAGTAACAGAGGGTGGCCACAGAGACGGAGGTGAAGCGGTAGGCTTCAAACAGGAGGATCCAGTTGATTCCCATCACCGCCCCGGCCAGGGTCAGAAGGAGAGGTTTCCGCCAACCGATGCCGTGGAACAGCCGCCGGCCTCGGGCTTTGGTCAGCAGGGCCAGGAACGCCGCGCCGATAATGCCCCGGGCGCAGGCCACCAGGCCGGAGGACAGGGGGATGGCCCGCCGGAACAGACCGATGGTCCCCCAGAGGACCATGGCGGCGATGAACATGGCCAGGGATTTGCCGGATGTTCTACGCATAATCCCTCTCCCCTGTGAAAAAGTTTTGAATCGCCGCGGCCATCTCCTCCGGTCGGGAGCAGAGCAGCGGGTGGGCTCCGGTTTCGTAGAATTGACAGTGGATGTGCGGATTACTCCCGCTGAGACGGCGGCACACGGCGTCCATGTCCCGGAGCAGCATCCCGTCCGCCCGGCTGATGGTTATGAGAAGCGGAACCTGGATGGTCTCCAGAGGGCGGGAGAAGATGCGGGTGCCCCTCCGCTCGTAGTTCACCAGAACCTCCGTGTCCAAATCCACCACCGTCTCCCAGTCCGCGCCCTGGTTCCACTCGTAGAAGCCCCGGGAGAGCTCGTCGGCCTTGGCTGCCGCCCGCTCCGCCAGGATAGCCGCCGCGAAGCTCTCGGGCAGGGTGTCCCCGGTGAAGCTGTCCGCCGCCACACGGCGAAAGAGCTCCGGGCGCTCCAATGCGGCGTTGATGGCGGCGTAGGCCCCGCCGCTGGTCCCCAGCAGGTTGATTTTTCCGCAGTTTAGCACCTGACACAGCGCCGCGATCTGCCGCCCCTGGTCAATCCACAGCTCGTCGGGAAAGCGGGTGACCCGGTCCGACTGTCCGTTTCCCAGAAAATCCATCAAAATCACCCGCATACTGCCGGTGTACAGCGGCAGTATGGGCTCAAACATCCGGGAGGAGGCCGTGTTTCCGTGGAGAAAGAGGCACGGCTCACCGCTGCCGGCAGAGGTGTAGAAAATTTGTTTTCCCTTGTAATTGAAGTAAGCCATGGCTGCCCTCCAGTGTCCTGAAACTTTGTCTGTGGTCTCCATTGTACCACAGGGGAAGGGCGGAGGGCAAGGCGGAAGTGGGGGAATGCACATGGGCGGGGAGTATTGCAGAATGGAGGGAAATATGATACAATGTGGCAAAATCAGGGAGGGACAGACGATGAAAAAGATGATTCTTGGCGTGGGCCTCTTTGTCAGCGGCGTGGTGCTCTGCTGCACCGACTATGCTGTGCGGCGGGTACTCGCATCCCTGCCCAACACCACCCTTGTCCCGGGGGGCATCCCCGTCTCCTGGGCGGCGTACCTTGTGATGGCCCTGGGAGCGGCGCTGGCCGCCTACGGGTACTGGAAGGATTGAAGCGCGGACCATCCGTTTTGCGGGGCAGTTGACTATGTCAACCGCCCCGCGTTTTTGTCTTTGCGGATTGCCGGAGCGGGGACATTCTTAAACATTCTGCAAACAATGGGGCATATGGGGCGCTGAGGTTTGCAATCTAAGAAATTTGTGGTATACTTATCCTGTATTGTTATGCAAAATCATCCCTGAAAAAAGAGGAGAGTTTATCATATGGGCATTATCACGAAGATTTTCGGTACCTACAGCGAGCGGGAGCTGAAGCAGATCTACCCCATTGTGGACAAGATCGAGGCCATGGCCGACGAGTATAAGGCCATGAGCGACGCCCAGCTCCAGGCCAAGACCCCGGAGTTCAAGGAGCGCCTCAGTAAGGGGGAGACCCTGGACGACATCCTTCCGGAGGCCTTCGCCGCCGTGCGGGAGGCTGCGGACCGTGTGCTGGGCCTCCGGCCCTACCGGGTGCAGCTGGTGGGCGGCATCGTCCTCCACC
>CANDEH010000163.1 GCA_947383645.1 uncultured Clostridia bacterium
TCCTTCGGCGCGGAGAAGCTGGGCGACAACTTCGCCGCTCTCATGGGCGCCATCATCAAGGCTAAGCCCGCTGCCGCCAAGGGTCAGTACGTCAAGAGCTGCGTCGCCGCCGCCACCATGGGCCCCGGCGTGAAGGTTTCTACTGCGAAGCTGATGTAAGAGACTTGAAGGGGGGACAAAGTCCCCCCTTCAGATTCGTCCCCACTGGGTCATGACCCAGTGGGGACCCCTTTTTGATTTGACTTGCGCAGACGGAATGAATCCGCCTTTGCGCCAAGGTTTTGGCCATCGGCCAAAACCTTGTACGTGCCGCCCGGCGCACAGGTCGAGGTATTTTTTCGAAAAGTGCGGCTTTCGGAAAAATGATGTCACTTTACTTGTTCGCCTTAGGGCAAACAAACCACGGGAGCTTTGCCCCTTGGATATCCCCAAAGCCGATCTCCGGTAGGAGATCGGCCTTACTTTTTGGGGGAGAGGAGGTGGATGGTGATGGTGGTGTCGGTTTCGGTGACGGCTGTTTCTATCCGCTCCACGGGAAGGGCGGCGGGGTCCCAGTTGATAGCGATCTGGAAGGGCTCCGCCGGATCAATAGCGATGGCGATACCGGAAACCGGGCGGGAGAGGGCGGGAAGCGCCCTGCATCCGCTCAGGGAAGTGAGGGAGAGGCACAGCAGGACGGCCAGCAGCAGTTTCTTTTACATGGTGCGCATCGTTCGATACTCCTCTTTGCTCTTGTGGTTGTGTGCAGAGGAAGAAGCTCTGCTTTTGCTATTATATATCCTGTAAGTCTGTTTGCAAAGAAAAATATATCTTTAAAATACTTATAAAAGGGGAGGGGTGGATTTATAATATCTGCGGAGGGGAGAGAGATGGACTATTTGGATTGGTTTCCCGTTCGTTTGGCGGAGCTGCGCGGGCAGAAGAATGTTTCGGCCCGGGATATGAGCCTGTCCTTGGGGCAGAGCGAGAGCTATATCAACAAGATTGAGAACCGGCATATTCTTCCGTCGATGGCCGGGTTTTTCTATATCTGCGACTATCTGGGGATTACGCCACAGGAGTTTTTTGATGTGGAGGTCCAATCGCCCCGGAGAGCGCGGGAGACGCAGGAGGCATTCCGGCGCCTGACCCCAGCCCAAGCGGAGCATATTTTACAGGTGGTCCGGGACTTGGGAGAAAGAGCGGAGTAGGGGAGGGATGCCGGGTGCTGATCGACCATACGCCCCTCTTCAACAAGGTCTGGGACCGGGTGGAGCGGGAGCTGGGGTTCCGGCCGGGGGTGGCGCGGGCGCACGACTTCTCCGGCCAGCTCCCCTTTGGCCTGCCGGGGGCCTATGCGGTCTACGGGATCGAGGACATGACCTTGGAGCAGATCGACCTGCTGGAGGAGCTGGCCCGGGGAATTTTTGCGGAGGCCGCCAGGGCGGGGGAGCGGGTCTACGCCTTGGACTGGCATCACAGCGCGTTTCTCTACGACCCCCGGAATTTGGAGGAGCAGCAGAGCTTTCGTGTGAAGGATGAGCGGTACATGGGCGGGGGATACTTCGCCTGTTTTCCATCCTTTTACCCCGATGGGGACTATTACTTCTTCATTGACGAGAAGTTCCGCTTCGGCTGCTTGGGCCACCCTTGGCGGCGGGAGATCTGGATCTTTGGGGAGGCCCTGCTGCCCCGGTTTGAGCGGGTGCATCAGAGGCTGGGGTGGCACAGGCTGCGATAGGGAGGAGGCATCGCTATGCGGGAGATGGTGAGCGTATTCGCGCTCTGCGAGCCAATCTGCGCCGGTACTGTCTGGGAGAGCTGGCACCGGTTCTGCATGGACTGGGAGCGGGCGTGTCCTTCACCCATTTATGTGTCGCCTCGGAGACCCTGCACCCCGAGGGAATTCGCACCAGAAGGCGCTATCTCGGCAAGGCGGAGGTGTGCATAGCCTGTGGAGAGGGGATGGAGGCTTTGGAGTTCTATCTGCTGCCGGAGAAGTTCCGCCAAGCGGCCTTTGACTTCCAAGCCTACTTGGGTCTGTCCCTGCGGCGGTGGGGATACTGCGAGATTACCGTGGAGGAGGGCTTTTTGACGGAAGTCCCCTATCAGGACTGGCTGAGAGGCCTGAGGGACTTCCTGCGCCTGACAAAAGTGGGGGTGAACCTCCTGCCCTTTGACCAGACCTTCAACTACAACATGAACCGCATCCTCTCGCCCACCGGGGAAGAGAAGGATTACGGCATGATCCGGCGGCTTTATGGGAAGGAATCGCAAAATTTTGGGGAATAATCGAAAAAAACAGTTGACTTTTGGTGGAATACTGCTATAATAATAGTCGCGTTCCAAAGACAGCAGGTGGCGCAAGCCGTAAATCCTGCCGAGGATTGCTGATTGTTTTGATTGGCACGGTCCTTGCGTCCTGACGCGGGGACCGTTTTCTTTTGGACGCACCTTCCCGCGCAAATTTTAATGGAGGTGAAAACAAGAATGCCTAACGCAAAAGTTCTGGGCGAGAAGCAGGCCATCGTGGCGTCCCTGACAGAGAAGCTGAAGGGCAGCGCCGCCGGTGTGCTGGTGGACTACAAGGGCATTACTGTGGCGGAGGACACTGCTCTGCGCGCTGAGCTGCGCAAGAACAACGTGGAATACGCCGTGGTGAAGAACACCCTTCTGCGCTTCGCCGTGGACAACGTCGGCATGAACGAGCTGGATGGTCTGCTCAACGGCACAACCGCCTTGGCCACCTGTAACGACGACCCCGTCGCCCCCGCCCGTGTCATCGCCGAGTTCGCCAAGAAGCTGCAGGACAAGTTCGAGATCAAGGGCGGCTTCATGGACGGCGCCGTGGTCTCCATGGACACCATCAACGCCCTGGCCGCTATCCCCGCTCTGCCCGTGCTCCAGGCCCAGGTGCTTGGCACCATGCTGGCCCCCATCTCCGGTCTGGCCTGCGTGCTCAAGCAGATCGCCGAGAAGCAGGGCGGCAGTGTGGATGCCCCCGCGGAGGAGGCCGCTGAGGCCCCCTCCGCCGAGTAATCGGCACAAAATCATCACTAAAAAACTGACATCTTATCTTTAATTAGGAGGTAACTTACAATGGCAAGTGAGAAAGTGACCGCTATGATCGAGGAGATCAAGGCCCTGACTGTTTTAGAGCTGAGCGAGCTGGTCCACGCTCTGGAGGAGGAGTTCGGTGTGTCCGCCGCCGCCATGGCCGCCCCCGCCGCCGGCGCCGCCGCCCCCGCCGCTGAGGAGAAGACCGAGTTCGACGTGGTCCTGGCCGGCTTCGACGCCGCCGCCAAGATCAAGGTCATCAAGG
>CANDEH010000164.1 GCA_947383645.1 uncultured Clostridia bacterium
TGTTTTCCACCTTGATGACCAGCATCTGGTGGATGCGGCGGATGGTGAGGGCCACCGTCCGCCCCGACGGGTCCGGCACCTGCCGGGCCGCCTCGATGGCGTTGTCCAGCAGGTTCCCCAAAATCGCGCACAGATCCACGCTGCGGATGTTGGTGCGGCGGGGGAACTCCACCTGGGCCTGGAACCGGATGCCATCGGCCTCCGCCGCAGCCGCCTTGCTGTTGATCAGGTAGTCCGCCGTCTCGTCCCCTGTCCAGACGGTGGCGGTCAGGTTCCGCACCGGGGCTTGCAGCTCATCCAGGTAGCGGACTGCCTCCCCGTACTTCTCATGGGTGAGGAACTGCCGCAGGACGCCGATGTGGTTGTGGAAGTCGTGGAACAGCTTGGCGTTGACCTGATAGGCCCGGTTGACAGCGGTATAGTCCCGCTCCAGCAGCTCGGCCTGCTCCGATTTCAGCTTTGCCAGCTCCTTTTCCACCTCATACTGCCGGTTGATGTTGAACACCAGCGCCGACATCATCAGCACCACCGCCAGAATGGTCCACATATAGAGGGTGTCGTCGGGGATCGCCAAAACGGTCTGCTCCGACAGCGTGATGACCCCGAGGAATCCCGCCAGCGTAAGCGCGGAGACGGCCCGGAACGCGGATTTGCGGTTGATCTCCCGGCCTCTGGAGAGCCAGGCCGCCAAAACGGCCAGCAGCCCGTGGAGCAGCCAGAGGGCGGACTGTCCGGCCAGCGTTCCGGCATTGAGGAAATCCTGGGAGCGGAACAGCACGCCCATCCATGCCGGCAGGAGAAACGACCAGAAGGAGACGCCAATCTCGTAAAAGATGCCGACAAACAGGCCCATTCTCAGCTCAGCCCCTTGCAGCCGGTGGGCGCAGGCGGCAATCAGAACCGCCTCCAGAGCCATCCGGTAGAAATCCGGCGCACGGAGCAGAGACAGCAGAACCGTGAGGGCCAGCGCCCCGGTCAGCCCCGCCGCGATGCTTTTTCGATCTGGCTTTTGTATGGACAGCAGCCGGTGAACGAGAGTCAGTCCCACCAGAACACGCACCGCTCCGGCCAACATGCCGGAAAGCAGCAGAAGCATATCCGTCATATGTGCGCCCCCCAATAGGCGTTGATCTGCGCCTTCACCTCTTGCAGATGGGAGCGGCTGATGGGGAGGGCGACGCCGTTTTTCAGGACGGCCATGCCCTCCTTGACCTGCATGACATGGATCATGTTGACGATGCAGCCCCGGTCGATGAAGATAAATTCCTCTGCGGCCAGCTCCTCATAGACCTGCTGTAAGCTCTTGCGCACCTTGGCCGCCCCGCCTGCGGTGGTGATGCTGGTGTTCTTGCCGTCCCGGGAAAGGAAAAGGATCTCCTTATACGGGATTTTCTCCAGGCGGCTGTTGGTCTGGATGGTGTAGAACTTCCCCTCCTCCAGCTCAATCAGGCGGATGGCGTCACAGATCGCCCCAGGGAGCCGCCGGGCGATGTCGTTCTTGGGGACGTACCGGAAGATGGACAGCTCAAAGGCGTCGATGGCGTACTCCACATGGGAGGTAATGAAGATGATCTTCACATTGGGCAAAAAGGGCCTGATCTTCCCGGCCAGCTCCATCCCGGTGCTGCCGGGCATTTCAATGTCCAGCAGGATCAGGTCAAAGAAAAACCCATCCTCGGTGATGTCGTAGAGGAGATTGTCGCTGTGAGTATAGGCGGCGATCTCGCCGGCGCTCCCGCATTGCTTCAGGCAGTCCTCCGCGATGCTTCGGTTGGATTGGACGGCGGCGCTGTCATCGTCACAGATGGCAATACGCAGCATAAGACACCCCTCCTTTGGCTTGATTATACATACTGCGCTTCTAAGGCGCAAGGGGAGAGAGATTTAGTAGTACGCTCAGATAATACTGCCGTCCGTTTTTCTCCATCATCAGCGCCCCGTGGTACTTTTCCGCCACCGCTTTGATGTTGGAAAGCCCGGTTCCCGCCGGGGGCAGGGGTTCGTCCGAGCAGGTGTTTTCAAAGGTCAGCATGTAGAAATCTCCCTGCCGCTTTCCGCTGATGCGGATGGCCTTGGCGCCATCGCTGGCCCGGCAGGCGGCGATGGCGTTGTCCAGGGCGTTGGCGAAGAGTACGCACAGGTCAAAATCGTCGATCCCACAGGGCTTGGGCAGAACCAGAGACACCTCTGCCGCAATCTCCTTCGCCAGTCCCAGCTTCTCTCCCAGCAGAATGTCCACCACCGGATTGCCGGTCTGGTAGGGGAAGGACAGGGCCTCCGAGACGGCCTCCAGCTTTTTCAGGTACTCCCTGCCCTCCTCCAGCTTCCCGCCCCGGAGCAGGCCGTCCAGGACGGACAGATGGTTTTTGATGTCGTGGCGAAAGGATTTCGTCTGCTCGTAGCGCGCCTGAGCCTCCGCAATATAAACCTTTTGCGCATGGGCCGCCTGGGTCAGCGATTGCAGCGACCCCTGGGCCTGAAAGCCCCGGCACAGCTGGCGGTAGGCGTACAGGGTACACAGCAGCGCCGCCAGCCCCATGACTTGCAGGAGCAGCAGCGTACTGTGCTTACCCACCTCCTCCAGAGAGATGGTGGGGGCAAAAACGCTGTAGGCGGTCTGGAGGATATACAACTCCGCGGCAAAGAAGAACAGGCCCGGAAACAGCAGAAGTCCGATATAGGGCGTTTGACTGTCCTCCGTCCAGGTCAGGAGCTTCAGCACGGCATAATAGCAGCCGGCGCACAGCACAAAGAACAGGAGCTGTGCCGCCAAAAACAGCAGGTAAAACAGCGGACTGCCGATGAAGCGGGGAAAGAGCGCCGCCTCCACCGAGTTGATGATCCCGAAGGAGAGCTGTGAAACGTAGTAGGACAGCACGGCGGCCAGCCAGGACACGGACCGCTGATTTCCCATCCCATAGCGGCTGAGTCCGTAGAGCGCCAGCACGCCTGCGCCAACGGGGAGCGTCCCGTCAAGGGCGAGCCTGTCCGAGAGAAACTGAATCATACTCAGGAGGAGAAAATAAGCGGCAAAGTACCATTTTTTCAGTTTCTTCCCAGTGAGGCGGCTGATAAAGACCAGGTGCATCACCCCATGCCCCACAAGAAGGCAGAGGCTGTCCATAAGCAAAGCGAAATAGTCCAAGTCAAATCCTTCTCTCTTTCATATAGCGCAAAAGGGCCCGGGTCAGTTCCCGCTCCCGCAGCCGGGAGGCGGGGATACGCTCCCCCTGGAATAG
>CANDEH010000165.1 GCA_947383645.1 uncultured Clostridia bacterium
TCTCCGCCGCCCGGCCCGGCGCCCGGCGGGAGAACCTGGAGAACTATATCAAGCGCCTGGAGAAGCTGGAGGAGATCACCGGCACCTACCCCGGGGTGGAGAAGTCCTACGCCATTCAGGCGGGCCGGGAGGTCCGCGTGATGGTCAAGCCCGAGCAGGTGGGCGAGGACCAGATGGTGATTCTGGCCCGGGAGCTGGCCAAGCGGATCGAGAACGAGCTGGAGTACCCCGGTCAGATCAAGGTCCACGTGCTCCGGGAGACCAAGGTCGTGGAGTACGCCAAGTAAGGGCAGGTCTCCGTCCCCATTCTCTGGTTAAGGGGCTGTATTCACAACATCAAACGCGCCAGCTGGGCGGGTCTTTTTCCGCCGCACCGCGTTAAGGAAGCGCTGATTAAATCGACGTGCGCGGAGATTTAATCAGCGCTTCCTTAAATTTTCCTTGACCACTCGCCCATCCCCCCATTTTTTGTTATGCGTACAGGTTCTAAGAATAGACGAGCTGTAGATGCCAAATGCGCTACAGCTCGTCTTTTTATGTGAAATTATCGTCAACGCACCTGAGAAGCGGCAAAAAAGGAGGCGAGAGAAAATGGGACACAGCAAGATGGAGGACGCAGACGGGCTGATGGTCGTCAAGGACGGCTGTCCAGCCGTTGGCGGCTGCGCCGCCTTGCGGATGGGACGTACCCCTTGCGGGTACAACGGTGCTGTGCCCCATTCCCCGCGGTCCGGAGGCCATGGCCTGTCCCACGCTCCCTGTCAAACCGGACGCACAGCTGTTCCCTGCCCTGCTCGACGTCGTACAGGAGGAATGGCCTCTCCGGCGAGGGACCCCTGAAAAACCACAGGGCCCCTGCCGTAATCAGGAGCGGCAGGACAATGACGAAAGTTCGCCTTTTCATGACTCTCTCCCTCCGTTCAGGGCGGGTATGGGCACAGTAAAGGCGCGGCAGAGCCGCGCCTCAGGCTATCAAAAAGACGGCAGAGCAGGATGGCGGTAAGGAGGATAGTGTGAAAGGAACCCAAGAGGGGTTCCTGACCCGGGGAATCAACCCGCCGCGGCGACAAATTGCGGCCATCGGCCGCAATTTGCCTCAGCCTGTGGAAAAACCGTCAGGTTTTTCTACAGGCTGAGCCGCGCCGTTTGGTTACTTCTCCGCCTCCACAGCCTCCGGTTCCCTCTCGGCGGGGGAGGCCTCCTCGTCCCGGATCTGGGCCAGGAGCCCGAAGTAGTAGTCGTACCGCTCCCGGAACATCTCGTTGAAGAAGGTGTCGTTGCCCTGGTGGAGGTAGCGGGTGTACTCGTGGTGGTTCAGGCCGCTGTTCCCCGGCTGCTGGGCCAGGATGTACATCCCCAGGTTGGAGCACTGGTCGGCGATACGCTCCACATTCACCAGCATGTCCAGGAAGGTGAGACCGGCGTAGGTGGAGCACTTGCCCTCCCGCAGGCGTTTGATGTGGTTGTTTCGCAGAGTGGCCACCAGCTCGTCGATGACCTCCTCCACCGGCTCCACCCGGCGGGCGGCCTCGTAGTCCACCTTCTTGAAGCCGCCGTAGGCGTAGGTCAGGATCTCCTGGAGGGCCTCGGTGAGGATCAGGATCTCCTGCTGGGCGAAGGGGGAGAAGGTGCGCTTGTGGTCGTGGAGCTCGGCGGCGTTCTCCGTCAGGTTCACCGCGTGGTCGCCGATGCGCTCAAACTCCGAGAAGCACTGGATGTAGAAGTTCAGAAGGTCGCTGTCCGCCCGTAAGCTGCCCAGGTGGGGGGACAGGCCCACCATGTAGTGGTCCACCGCGTCGGCCAGCTGGTCGATGTGGTCCTCGTTCTCGTTGACTAAGTCCACGGTGTTCTGCTCGAAGGTCAGGAGGGTGCCCATGGCCTTGGTCACGTCCTCCCGGGCCAGGCGGCCCATGGTGGTGATGGCGGTGTTGATGCTGGAGAGGGCCAGGGAGGGGGAGGCGAAGAACTTCACGTTCAATAGCTTCAGCTCCCTGTCCACGTTCTCCCCGGCGGTCTTGTCGTCCTTGACGATGAGATAGCTCAGCCGCTCAAAGCCCCGGGTGGCCGGCAGAAGCAGCACCGCGGAGACCAGACGGAACAGGGTGTGAACGTTGGCGATGTCGCCGGAGAACATGACCTTGTCCCACAGCCAGTCCAGGACCCCCATGCTGTGTCCGGCCATCAGCGCGAAAATGATGATGAGGGATCCGGCGATGTTGAAGAGGATATGGATGACGCCGGTGCGCTTGGCGTCGGCCTTGGATCCGATGGAGCAGACGATGGCGGTGGTGACGCAGTCGCCGATGTTCACGCCGATGATGATGGCGTAGATACTGCTGAAGGTCAGGGCCCCGGTGGTGGCCATGGCCTGGAGAATACCGATGGTGGCGGAGGAGCTCTGGATCAGGAAGGCCACCGCCGTACCGGCCAGGAAGCCCAGCACGGGGATCCGGCTGAACTGCTCCAAAATCTGCGTGAACAGCGGCGACTCCCCCAGGGGGCTCACGGCGGCGCTCATGTTGATGAGGCCCGTGAAGAGGATGGCGAAGCCCATGGCGATGTTGCCCCCGGTCTCCGACCGGCGGCCCTTCACCGCCATCAGCAGCAGGATGCCCAGAATGGCGGCCAGGGGAGCCAGGGTGGCGGGCTTGAAGAAGTTCACCCAGAAGGTGGGGCCGGCGTTCACGTCCAGAAGGCGGATGATCTGGGCGGTGACGGTGGTACCCACATTGGCCCCCAGAACGATGCCGATGGACTGGCGCAGCGTCAAGAGCCCCGAGCCCACAAGGCCCGAGGTCAGCACGATGGTGGCGGTGGAGCTCTGGATCACGGCGGTGACCACCAGGCCCAGAAGGAAGCCCATGATGGGGTTGTTGGTGACCTTCTCCAACGCCGCCTTCAGCGCGGCGCTGGATCCCTTTTTCAGTCCGTCCCCCATCAGGCGCATCCCGTAGAGGAACAGGGACAGTCCGCCAAAGAGGGATATCGCGTTAAAAATCGTCATATGTGCTCCCTTCGGTCGCTTCGTTTGAAGACCACTGACGCTGAGTCTTCAAACGAGGGGGGTTCGCTGCGCTCTGCTCCTCGGACTTTGCCCCACGGGGCAAAGTCCTGCGACGCTCGCTTCGCGGTCGCCGGAAACCCGCTTCGCTGGGCTTTCCGGCGAAGGGGTTCGCTGCGCTCTGCGCCTCGGACTTTGCCCCACGGGGCAAAGTCCTGCGACGCTCGCTTCGCG
>CANDEH010000166.1 GCA_947383645.1 uncultured Clostridia bacterium
CTCCAGAACATCGGCAACTTCCCCACCTACACCGCCCACTCCCAGATCGGCATGTTCTGCATCGCCGCGCTGCTGGTTGGCGGCGCCAGTGTGGAAAAAGCTTCCATCGGAAACGTCTTTTTGGGCGTCATACTGTTCCACACCATGTTCATCGTGGCACCCAAGGCGGGTGTCGCTATCACCGGCGACGCCATGATCGGAGAGTATTTCCGTGTGTTTGTCTCCTATGGCGTTATTACCATGGCCCTGATCATGTATGAGATCAAGAAGCGCAGGGCCCGGAGCCAAGGCGGCGAGCTGCTGGCGCTGGCCCAGAAGGAAGGGGGCGCCGCGTCGTGAACAAGAAAGGACTTGTGATCCGCCTGACTGCCTTGGCCGTGGTGATCGCCATCGCCGCCACCATGATGGTCATCGGCCGGGGACACACCATCTATTTTGACAACAAAACCGTTGAGAACTACCAAGGCAATGAGTACAAGGCCTTTGAGCGAGTGGTTGTCACCGTCAAGGATGAGGAGGTCGCCAAGCTGGGCAAGCGGGAGCGCGGCATGACCACTTGGATCGGTCAGAACTTCAAGATGATCTTGGAGATCACCGAGAAAAAGGGCGATGAACCCCGGATCGAGGAGATCGAGCTGACACTTCCCTACAACATGGACGGCATCATCATCAACCTCCCCGCCTACCTGGCCGGCCTCCCGGAGGAGGCCTGGCTGACGGAGTTCATCCCCGCCCCCGAGCCGGAGGAGGACGAGGAGGATCCCACCATCGGCGACGGTCTGGGCCTGGAGGGCGACCTCACCGGAGATTTAGGGGGCGATCTGGGCGGCGAGGATCTCGGCGCCTGACGATCTCCATCCAACGCACTTACCTTCACGGGGGCCGGCGGCTTTTGCCGGAATCGCCCCGCCTGCCCCCCCAAAAATGCCAAACCGCCCGCCTGTCAAAGGACAGGCGGGCGGTTCCATGTACACAGCCCCTTCCCTACTTCACGTGCTTGGCAAAGAAGTTGTCAATCTCCTGCTTGATCTCCTCCGGCTTGGACTGCTTGATGAGATAGCCGGCGGGCTTCAGGGGCATCACCTTAATCATGCTGTCCGTGTCCCGGCGGCCGGTGAGAAAGATCACCGGCAGATCGGCAAATACCGGATCCGAGCGGAGCATCTCCAGCGTCTGCCGCCCGTCGCACACAGGCATCTCGTAGTCCAGGAGCACAAGGTCCGGCCGGTTCAGAGTGATGGTGCGGATAGCCGCCACGCCGGAGTCCGCCATGGCCACCTCGTAGTCCGGCTCCAGAAGGCGCTTGATGCTCTCCCGGATGGTGAGGGAGTCGTCCACCACCAGGATCTTGCGCTTGTGGACGGCCTCCTCCTCCCGGCGCTGGGACAGATAGCGCTCCACCTCGCCCATGGCGTTCTCCGCCCCGATGGGGGTAGCCACGTTCTCCTTCAGCAGGTGCGGGGCGATGACACAGTAGGCGAAGTACCCCGCCCCGCCGGTGTTGAACAGGAGGCTGGCCTGGAACTCCTCCCGCTCGAAGATCTTGCGGAACTGGTCGAAGGTCAGCAGGTTCTCCTCTGTCAGCTCACCGCCCGCCTCCTCCGGGAAGTGCTCCATCACCCGGTTCACAAACTGCCGGGCGGTGTACCGGGCGGCGTGGACCAGCATGGTGTCCAGCTTCCCGGTCTGGACGCCCAAAATCTTCCCCACGGTGTTGACCAGCAGCTTCTCCTCGAAGACCATAATGATCTCCTGTCGCCGCTCGTCCTTCTTCTTGCCGTAGACCAGGCGGTAGTAGACGCCCTTGCCGAACTTCTCGCCGCCGTAGGCCCCGCTGATGAGCTGGGACTCCAGATGGAACATATCGAACACCAGCTGCACGATGACCTTCTCCAGGGCCTTCAGCTCCTCGCCGGGGAGACGGTTCTCCCACTTCCGCTCCCCCTTGCCGCTGATAGCCTGGTCCTCTGTGAGGGTGTGGCCGATGAGCCACCCGGTGCAGACGCCCAGGAAGTGCTCCACCGCGTCGGGGGCGTAGTCCGTCTGCTCCAGCTCCTCCTCCAGGGCGGGGAGGGTGTGATTCCGGAACTCCTGGTGGATTCGCTGATGCTCCTCCAGCCCCTCATAGCCGATGGAGCGCATGTACCCCTCCTCGTCGGCGAAGTGCTTCATGGTGTGGCCCTTGAAGTACTTGATCCCCTCCTGGCAGGTCCACTGGCTGTCCTTCTCCTCCTCCCGGAAGGCAAAGAGCTTATTGATGATCTTAAACAGCCTCTGGTGCTCCCTGTCGATGCTCTCCACGCCGATATTGTACTCGTCCTTCCACACAAATTCCGTCGCCATAGTCCACATCCTCCTACGCCGCATCCCATCACCGCGGCTTATATTGATGGCCCCGCCCCCCACGGCGCACAAGATCAGGGACGAAGCAACTCCTCCTCCATATTATACAACATCTGGTATCCCCTTTGCAATCCCCCCCCTCAACTTTTTACCCGTCATTTTCCTCCCTCCCACTGCCACCCCGCCAACACAGCCGGCAGGGCCGGCGATAAAAATATGCCGCCGGCACACTTACCTGTACATGAGAAGCGGCAAAAAGGAGACGGGCGAAAATAGTGTACAGCGAGACGAAGGGCACAGGCGGACTGACAGTCGCCAAGGAAGACTGCCCAGCCCTTGGCGGCTCCGCCGCCCTACAACCGGGCGTCCCCCTTGCAGATACATCGAAGCCGCGCGCCTTTTCCTTCACCGAACTTTATAGGTTATCATAGTATAGTCTACACACTTGAAAATCGGTAAAGTTCGGCGGGAAAAATGCGGTGTGGACTGCGTTGTACCCGCAAGGGGTACGCCTCATCCGTAAGGCGGCAGAGCCGCCAACGGCTGAGCAGTCGTCCTTGGCGACTGTCAGCCCGCCTGCGTCCTCCGCCTTGCCACGCCACATTTTTCTTCGTCTCCTTTTTACCGATTCTCAAGTGTCTCGACTATATCCGACTATAACCTGCGGCCCTCGGCAGAGTTTCGCGCCGCAGGCGCGAAATGAACTAAAATCATTTTTTCCGGAAACCGCGTTTTCGGAAAAAATACCTCTCGCGGAGCGAGCGTCGCAGGCCCGGTCCCGCCCCCTGCGGGGGTGGGACCGGGCTGAGGCGCAGAGCGCAGCGCAATCCCCCTCAATCGAAATGAGAGGTCCCCGGCC
>CANDEH010000167.1 GCA_947383645.1 uncultured Clostridia bacterium
GTTGTCGTCCACCTGCAAGATGATGCTGCCGCCGCAGCCGCCGTCCCCGCCGTCGGGGCCGCCTGCGGCGATGTATTTCTCCCGGTGGAACGACACGCAGCCGTTCCCGCCCGCCCCCGCCTTCACGGTGATCCGGGCCTTGTCAACAAAGGATGTGGCCATGGGGTGCCTCCTGAGTAAGGTATACATACTTTTTCTTAGAAAAAAAGTATCAAAAAGAACTTTAATGAGGGGTATTATTGACGCAATTTATGGCTCGTTGTTCCAGACGAAACCTACTCGATCACCAGGGTCCAGTCTTCCTCGTCCTCGCCGGCGTCGGGGATTTCCCGGGCGTAGACACGCTTACCGATGATGGTGCGCAGCTGCCGGATATCCTCCAGATCACTGGAGGCGAACTCCTGGTAGCAGAGAGCCTCGCTCTCGGCGTTAAGCTGGTCGTAGAAGTCGCTGATATAGACGGAAAACTCGTCCAGCAGGCCCTCGAAGGGGATCTGGGTGATATCCCGGGGACAGCCGCCCTCCTCACCGAAGCTCTCGGGCTCCATCTCAAAGGAGAGGGAGGTGACGTAGTGCTCTTTGGACTCGTTGGGGAAGCCGAAGAGCATATTCTTGGGCTTGGCGGTGCGGTAGATCCCCTCCTCCACCAGTCGGTAGGCCGGGGAGGTGTACTTCTCCGGGGTGTAGTTTTGGAAGTTTTTCATGGTCTTATCCCTCCTCCCGGCCCATTGTAGCGGAAAAGGGCGGAAAAATCAAGAAAAACCGGGGAAATCTCCCGTCTGTTTTCGCGGGGAGGGGTGCGCTGGTCGTCGGCGGCTTGCAATGTACCGCGGACTGTAGTACAATGTAACCAAACAGCCATCAAATTTGGGCTGGAGGAGGTGTTTTGGTGAAAAAAAGAGCGCTCATCGCCGGAGTGGTGGCACTGCTGATCTGCGGCGGGTTCTATCTCAGCGGAAATATTGGGATTGCAGCCGATGAGATCAACGATGCGCAGATGCGCACGGTTTCGTGGAATCCGTCGGACTACTGCGTCACCGGGACGAGCTCGGGCGGGGGAACTCTGTATGTGGGTGTGATGTGGATGAAGGACTACTCCGACGCCAGGTACTTCATCTACATCAAAAAGGGCGGACTATCCCTTGGCTGGCACTTTTTGCAGAGCGGCGGTCTGTCTGAGGTGGATGGGCTCAGGGCCTTTGACTGCGGGGAGCACGGGACGGCCTATGTGGCGCTGAATCAGGACGGCGGCGTCCGGAGAATTGAGTTTGAGGACGGCTGGGAGCCCTCCGTCAGGGAGGGGGTTCGCGGTCCGATCTGTGAGCAGTCCCGGGGTGTGGTCCGGTTTTATGACGCATATGGAAGTGTTATAGAGCCGAATAAGGTAACATTGATAGAACCGTGACAGCTTTTGATTCATCCGGGCAGCCGGCGCTCCAAGCGGCTGCCCTGGCTGCATGAATGGGCGAAAATCTTTGCGCGGAAGAAAACGCCCCTGCGTGGGACGTCACACCCCGCCCTGCAAGATCCGGCGCTGCGCGTGGGTCTCCAAGTCCGCCAGACGGGTGGGGCGGGGGATGCGGCTCTCGCCGTCGGTCAGGTGGAGGGCCAGGGCGGTTACGGTGTCCAGGTCCACGCGGTTGCCCATGGAGACATACACCGGCTTCACCCCCCGGCGGGTGCGAAGGGCCCGGCCCAGCACGCTGCCGTCCTTGACAATGTCGCTCCAGCTGCCCGCCTCCTGGCCCGGCTCGGTGAAGGAGGCGCCCTCCACGCGGAAGTAGTGCTTGGCAATACCGGCGGTGGGGGCGTCCAGGTAGAAGGAGGCGTGGGCGGCCAGCCCCATCTTCCGGGGGTGGAGGATGCCGTTGCCGTCGAAGAGGTAGATGTCCGGCGGCGCGGACAGCTGCGCCGCGGCCTCAACCACCAGGGGCAGCTCCCGGAAGGCCAGGCAGCCGGGGAGGTAGGGAAAGGACACCGTCCCCGCCGCATGGCGCTTTTCCAGCACCTGCCCCGTCTCGCAGTCCAGCACCACGATACAGCACACCGCCCGCTCCTCCTCCCCCTCCCGCCAGTAGGCCAGATCCACCCCCGCCGCAGTGCGGACCGTTCGGGCGGTGAGCGGGCCGCGGTCGCTCAGCAGGGCGGCCAGCTGCCGCTGGACAGCGATACAGTCGGCCTCTGTCAGGCCGGAAAACGCCTTGGGATTCATCATCTCCATACGGGGTCCCTCCATTTCCCATCCTGCCGGACCATATGGACGCAGCATACCACACCCCTGTCCAAGAAGCAGAGGAGATCTTCTCTCCTTTGTATCAATATGCGTCCAGAAATTTTTCAAAATGACTGAACCGGCAGTCACCCACAATAGATATCTGTCCGGCAGGTGGAACTTACCGTTTCCTGCCAATGTATCGACAGACCTTTTCCCTATATTGCAGATACTCATCTCCAAATGCGGCGAGCAAAAAGTTCTCCTCCACATAAACGATCTGCAAATGGTACATAATGACGGCAAAAACGGTCAGAATACACAGGATCCAATTGAAAAACATCAACAATGTACCAATGTACAAAAGATCAAACCCCAGAAAAGCGGGGTTGCGGCTCATCTGATAAATGCCGTCTGTCACAAGTTCGGTCCTATCGGTTTTGGACACCCCCGCCCTCCAACTGTCGCGCATGGTCTGCACCGCAGTCACGAATATGATCGTCCCCAAAACACTCAACACCGCACCCATGACCCGAACAGCAGTGAGGCAACGACTTTTCCCCATAAAGATACTGAACACACCTGCGGCAAAAACAAGGACCGCCGCAATTTTCATGGTAATCTCCACAAATTTTGTAAAATCGGCCTTGCCCTTTCCAATTTGATCTGTCTGTATCCCCCGCTTTTTTTGACGCAGCATTTTCACAAAATAGCAGCCGTAGAAAGCAAGCAAAATTGCTGCGGAAATAAGCTGAAATCCCATTGTCGCCCTCCTCTCAAGCCATGGTTCGACGCTCTGATTATACCACAGTCAGTTTTAACTGCAAGCTGTAATCCGCAGGGATTGCCGAAGTCTCAGGACAATCACACAGAGAGGAAAAGGGAGAACGTCAAAACAGCCCTCCCTCCCCTTCCGGAGATTTCCGCGGGAATACGCCGC
>CANDEH010000168.1 GCA_947383645.1 uncultured Clostridia bacterium
CCCCCAACGGGGGCTAAAGTCCGCCAGCGCCGGACCCCTAAGCGCGCTTTTGGGTGCTTTTCCCGCGTGGGAAAAGTACCTCGCCCCGGAGGGCGAACCCCCCCGTCCCCCCTCCCGCGGGGGAACCGCGTCAATCACCTTCTCTTCAGCTTTCGAATATCCTCCCCAAAAAACGTCAACACCTGATACTCCCCCTCCAGCCGGGAGCGAATGGCGGCGCCATACCGCCGCCCCACCTCCTCCGGGGTCAAATTGGTGCTGAGGATCGTCTTCTTCCCGGTCATCAGCCGTGTATTGACAATCTGATACAGCGCGCTGACCACAAAGGCCGTCGCCATCTCCGACCCCAGATCATCCAGAATCAGAAGATCGCAGGCCATGCACCGGTGGACATCCGCCTCCGCGGCCTCGTCCTCCCGGCCGAACTTGCTGCGCTCAAACTGGGCAAAGACGTGGGCGGCGGTGTCGTACACCACCGAGAACCCCTTGGCGCTGACCTCCTGGGCGATGCAGGTGGAGAGGAAGGTCTTCCCCAGCCCCGGCGCTCCGGTCATCAGCAGACTGGCGCTGCGGCTGCCAAAGTTGTGGGCGTAGTTGGCGCAGAGCTCGTAGACGATCTCCATATTCTCCCGGGGGCTGCTCCCCTCCGCCTCCCAGTAGGCGTTGTCGTACCACTGAAAGGAGAACGTGTCGAAGCTCTGCCCCTGGATGTCCAGCATGCGGCTCAGCTCCCGGTTCTGCTCCGCGGTGGTCCGCTCCAGAAGGCACCGGCAGGGCTGCCCCTCCACATAGAGCGTATCGCCGCAGAGGGGGCAGGCGGGCTCCTCCTCCAGGGCGCAGGCCGGCAGGCCGGCGGCGGACAAAATCTCCCGCCGCTCCCGCTGGAGGGCCAGATTCTCCTCCCGCAGGGCAGCGATGGCCCTGCCGGGATCCCCTCCCGAGCGAAAGGTCTCCGCCACAATCCGCCCTGCGGTGGTCCGCAGGGTCCGGTCGATCTCCTCCGTCCGGGGCAGGGCCTGGTAGATCTCCCGCCGGCGCTGGAGGAAGCCCTCGTGCCGCGCCTCCGCCTCCTCCCGCATCTTCCGGGCCGCCCGGGCCATTATTTTGCCGTCCGCTCCCATAGGCGCGCCTCCTCTCTCCGAAGAGCCTCTACTTCCGGCTCTCCTCCAGATACTTCTTCATCCGCTCCTGATTCTCTCCGGAGCGCCTCCGCTCCTCCGCCGGGGCCTTTCGGGGTCTGGGGCTATCCCCGGCGGCAATCTCCTCCCGGGTGTGCAGACCCTTCTCGTGCCAGCTGAGGAGGATTTTGTTCATATACCCCCATCTGAGCTCCCGGCACTTGAGCACGGTCTTGTCATAGGCCAGCTCCACCGACTCGGCGGGGAACCCCATCTCCGCCCACCGGAGCAGGTACTCCTCCTCCGTGGGGGAGGGGGGGCGCTGTCCCAGGCCCATGACCTGCATATACCGGGCGGTCTCTGTCCGCCTCTGGGCGTACTTCATCAGGTAACGGTTGGCGCTGTCCAAATCCATCAGACCCATTCGGGCCCAGGCATAGCCCTCCTGCTCGATCTGGCGAAGGGTGGGCCGCCGTCCCTGGCCGTACCGCTCCCGGAGCCGCTGGGTGCAGTGACTGGCCAGCAGAAAGATCACGTCGCAAGGCAGCCCCAGATAGTCGTAGAGCCCCAGCAGAATATGTAAATCCGGTGTGGACAGCTTCTTTCCCAGCAGCTGCTCCATATTCCCGGTGAGCTGGGCGAACCGGCTGTCGCTCTCCAGTTGGCGGCCCACATCCTCTCTGGTGTACTCCGGCCGCTCCCCGCCCTCCGGCTCCGCCGCTGCGGGGCGGTGGCTGTTCACCAGACCGCTGGCGAGGAGGGCGCTCTCCGCCTGCCGCAGCCGCTCCTCAGACCACCGCAGCTCCCCGGCAAGCTTCTCCGGGGAGAGGCTGCCGTGGTGGAGGAGCAGCGTCAGGTAGAGCAGGGCGGCGTCGGAGCTGCCCGAAGCGATGAGCCGCCGCACCGCGGCGGCGGAGAGGACAATATTCTCTTCTTCGGAGAGGTGAATACGCATGGCGCCTCCGGGCTCCCTTCCGCTTGGTTTCGTCTCTATTCTACATGAAAATTTCCCATCCGTAAAGGCTGATTTTTTCTCTCCCTGTCCGTCCCCTCCCCCCCGAGGAGGACTTGCCTCTCCTCCCCTCCTGTGCTACAATGGACAAAATTCGCTTACCACCCCATCTTCAGGAGGAAACCGCCTATGTACCGCTTTGCCCAGGGCACACTTGCCGATCTGCCCCGGTTCTACCAGCTCATCAGCGCCCGGATTGCCTGGATGGACCAGATGGGCATCCGGCAGTGGAATACCACCGACTACTGGAGCGTCTATCCCGAACCCCACTACGAGGCCCTGACAGAGCGCGGAGAGTTTTACATCCTCCGCCGCGCCCAGGACGGTCTCTTAGTGGCCGGTGCAGCGCTGTATGAGCAGGATCCCCGCTGGCCCGACTGCACACCCCCGGCCTTCTACGTCCACCACCTGACCACCGACCGCGCCGCTGCCGGAGCGGGCCGGGAGCTGCTGCGCCGGTGCGAGGATCTGGCCCGCCGCCGGGGCAAGGTCTGTCTGCGTCTGGACTGCGCCGTGGACAACGCGCCGCTGAACCGCTACTATGAGGAGCAGGGCTATCTCTTCGCCGGTACCTGCATAGACGGCGCCTACAGCGGCAATCTGCGTCAGAAGCTGCTGGTGCCCCCGGAGGATACGGCCCCATGAGCAAAGGCCGCATTTTCATGCGCCGCCCTGCCAGCCTCCATATGCCTACTTCCTCTGCTCCTTGCATATCCGCTCCGGGGAGCGCCGGTGCCGGCAGGCTCCCTGCACAGGCTGCGGCTGTGTTGCACCGGGAACTGCGGCACGAAGGATGCAGCTCTCCCCCACATTTCCTGCATTCTCGCCATAAAGCCGCCGGACGCACCTTCAAACTCAAAACAGGGGCCGGGCTCCACGCCCGCCCCCGTCTGTCAGTCCCTGAAAAAGTTTCATCTCCCGATGGTGCCACCCCGCCAACTGCGTTGGCGGGGTGGCAAATTTTCTTAGAAGCTGTACCAATAGCCGAAGTATTCAGATATGCGAGGCAAAATTG
>CANDEH010000169.1 GCA_947383645.1 uncultured Clostridia bacterium
CTTAGGGGGGAGGCGCATAAGGACTGTGCCCCCCAAAGGGGGGCTAAAGTCCGCCAGCGCCGGACCCCTAAGCGCGCTTTTGCCTACTTTTCTCGCGCGAGAAAAGTAGGTCGCCCCGGGGGGCGACCCCCCCCGTCCCCCCCTCCCGCCGCCGTGGGGCGGCGCAATCCCCCCCACCCCCCAATTCCTAATTCTCAAAGGAGACCTCCCCCATGCAAGACAAAATCATCGTCAAAGGCGCCCGCGAAAACAATTTAAAAAACATCGATGTGGAAATCCCCAGAGATAAATTAGTGGTCATCACCGGCCTCTCCGGCAGCGGAAAATCCTCCCTGGCCTTCGACACCATCTACGCCGAGGGCCAGCGCCGCTATGTGGAGTCCCTGTCCTCCTACGCCCGGATGTTCTTAGGCCAGATGGAGAAGCCCGACGTGGACTACATCGACGGCCTCTCCCCGGCCATCTCCATCGACCAGAAGACCACCAGCAAGAACCCTCGGTCCACCGTGGGCACCGTGACGGAGATTTACGACTATCTCCGCCTCCTCTGGGCCCGTGTGGGCGTGCCCCACTGTCCCGTCTGCGGCAAGGAGATCAAGCAGCAGACCATCGACCAGATCATCGACCAGGTGCTCCTGCTGCCCCAGGGCATGAATATCCTCATTCTGGCCCCGCTGGTCCGGGGACGGAAGGGCGAGCACACCAAAATCTTCGAGGACGCCCGCCGGTCCGGCTACAGCCGTTTCCGCGTGGACGGGGCGCTCTACAACCTCAACGATGAAACCGTCCAGCTGGAGAAGAACAAAAAGCACAGCATCGAGGCGGTGGTGGACCGCCTGCGCATCCGGGAGAACATGAACAAGCGCCTCACCGACAGCGTGGAGACCGCCTCCGCCCTCTCCGGGGGACTGGTCATCATCCATATCCAGGACGAGGACCGGGACATCGTCTTCTCCCAGAACTACGCCTGCGAGGACTGCGGCGTCTCCATCGAGGAGCTGGCGCCCCGGATGTTCTCCTTCAACAACCCCTTCGGCGCCTGTCCCACCTGCACAGGTCTGGGCAGCCAGCTGAAGGTGGACCCGGGCCTCATCGTCCCCGACGAGTCGAAGTCCATTCTGGACGGGGCCATCGAGGCCAGCGGCTGGAACAATATCCGGGGGGACGGCATCTCCCGGATGTACTTCGACGCCCTGGCCAAGCAGTACGGCTTCAAGCTCACTACCCCCTGGCAGGATCTGAGCGACCGGGTAAAGGACGTGGTCCTCTACGGCACAAAGGGGGAAAAGCTGGAGCTCCACTACGACCGCCCCCAGGGGAAGGGGGTCCTCCATCAGGCCTTTGAGGGCATCTGCAACAACCTCCAGCGGCGCTACACCGAGACCCAGAGCGACGCCAGCCGCCGGGAGCTGGAGGAGTGCATGAGCGAGTGCCCCTGCCCCGACTGCCAGGGCCGCCGCCTCCGCCGGGAGAGTCTGGCGGTGACGGTGGGGAGCATGAACATCCACGAGTACACCAACCTCTCCGTGGTGGAGGCGCTGAAGTATATCGAGGGCCTCCGGCTGGGGGAGACCCAGGCCATGATCGCCGACCGGATCGTGAAGGAGATCAAGGCCCGCCTGGGGTTCCTGCGCAGCGTGGGGCTGGAGTACCTGACCCTCAGCCGGCCCGCCGGCACCCTCTCCGGCGGAGAGAGCCAGCGGATCCGCCTGGCCACCCAGATCGGCTCGGCGCTGATGGGGGTACTGTATATCCTGGACGAGCCCTCCATCGGCCTCCACCAGCGGGACAACGACAAGCTTCTGGACACCCTGCGCCGCCTGCGGGATCTGGGCAACACCCTGGTGGTGGTGGAGCACGACGAGGACACCATGCGCGCCGCCGACTATATCATCGACGTGGGTCCCGGCGCCGGGATCCACGGAGGGGAGATCATCGCCGCCGGCACCCCGGCGGAGGTCATGAAGAACCCCAAGAGCCTTACGGGGCTGTACCTGGCGGGGAAGAAGAAGATTCCCGTTCCGGCGGAGCGCCGGGCGGGGAACGGGCACGTCCTCACGATCAGGGGGGCGGCGGAGAACAACCTGCGCCATATTGACGTATCCATCCCCCTGGGGGCCTTCACCTGTGTCACCGGGGTGTCGGGCAGCGGGAAGTCGTCGCTGATTAACGAGATCCTGTTCAAGCGCCTGGGGGCGGATCTGAACCGGATGAAGTGCCGTCCGGGGAAGCACGAGGGCATCGAGGGCGAGGAGTTTCTGGACAAGGTAATCAGCATCGACCAGAGCCCCATCGGCCGGACGCCCCGGTCCAACCCGGCCACCTATACCGGGGTGTTCAACGACATCCGGGACCTGTTCGCCGCCACCGCCGAGGCCAAGGCCAGAGGTTACGGCCCCGGCCGGTTCAGCTTCAACGTCCGGGGCGGCCGCTGCGAGGCCTGCGGCGGCGACGGGCTTCTCAAGATCGAGATGCACTTCCTCCCGGACATCTACGTCCCCTGCGAGGTCTGCAAGGGCCGCCGGTACAATCGGGAGACGCTGGAGGTGCGCTACAAGGGGAAAAACATCCACGAGGTGCTGGAGATGACCGCCGAGGAGGGGAAGGAGTTCTTCAAGGCCATCCCCAAGATCGGCAGCCGGATGGAGACGCTGTGCGACGTGGGGTTGGGGTATATCAAGGTCGGCCAGCCCTCCACCACCCTCTCCGGCGGCGAGGCCCAGCGGGTGAAGCTGGCCACAGAGCTCTCCAAGCGGAGCACCGGGCAGACGATCTATATTTTGGATGAGCCCACCACCGGGCTGCACACAGATGATGTGGGGAAGCTTCTGGAGGTGCTCCAGCGGCTGGTTGCCGCCGGCAACACGGTGGTGGTGATTGAGCACAATCTGGACGTGATTAAAACCGCTGATTATATCATTGATCTGGGCCCCGAGGGCGGCGACGGAGGCGGGAGGATTGTCTGCACAGGCACGCCTGAGGAGGTAGCGGCGTGTCGGGAGAGTTATACCGGGCAGTATTTGAGGAAAATGCTGCCTTGAGGGAGTGCCGCGGGGCTCGCTGCGCTGCGGGCTGCAAATGACGGGGAGTTTCGCCCCCCGGGGCGAGGTACTTTTCCCACGCGGGAAAAGTACC
>CANDEH010000170.1 GCA_947383645.1 uncultured Clostridia bacterium
CATCGAGGAGTTCTCCATGTGCTGCAACAAGCTCTCCAAGACGCATATTGAGCAGTTAAAAGCTCTCGGCGCTTTCGCCGGGATGGCGGAAACGAGCCAGATGACACTGTTTTAACAGCGGTTGGCGCGGCGCGGAATGGGAGGGGAGAGGGATGGAGCGCAGGACTAAAATAATGATTGCCGCCTCCGTGGCAATAGCGGTTATTATGCTGGTTGCTTATTTTGTGACATGTCCCCCTCCTTTTGAGGACCCGGCGTTAGGATGTATTTTTATTGTTTTGGGAATTATGCACATTGTGGCGCCAAAAGCGATGTGGGTTCTGCAAAACTTCTTTTCAAACCGTTTGTCTTACTCAAATTTCACGGAGTTCACTCGTACACTTATGATTGTATTCGGTAGTGCGTTTGTTTTGTTTGGCTTGGTGATTCTCTGAGCAGAAATGTTGGGGGAACAAACCTCTGATATGATTATAAATAAAAAGGAGAGAGAATAATGAAGCGACTGACGCGCATGGCTGCCCTGCTGTCCCTGGTTACGCTCCTGGTCCTCATCGCCTGCGTCTCGGGAAGCGTTCAAGTGCGCGACATAGAAATAGACGGCGTGGTCTACACCGTGGATCAGGAGAAGGGCACAATTACCTATGGCGATGTGACAATCCGGTTTTCCAGCAGTGTTGATAAAATCCGGTTCACCTACCCAGACGGCTCTACCTACTGGTGGGCACAGGAAAACGGCATGGGCTACGGCGGCGGGGACAACGGCTACGACGCGGAGCGCTATGTCCCCGGCGATACATTGGTAGACATAGTGAACAGGGCTTGGTCCGACCGGGGCGGTGGAGACCATTCAGGCGGCGGTATCTTGGCGGGTCTGCTGCTGATCCTCTTCGGGGCACTTGGTGCCGCCGTGCCGAGGGCTGTGTGGTACCTGGATTGTGGCTGGCGCTACAAGGATGCCGAGCCCTCGGATCTGGCCCTGCTTGTCCACCGGTTCGGCGGCGTCGTCATGGTTGTCCTTGGGCTGATCCTGCTGCTTGTCTAAGGGGAAATTCCTAACTCCTCATTCCTAATTCCTAATTCACAAAAACTCTCTTGACAAAACCGGAAGAATACGGTATAAGCAATTCGGATAAAGTACACTACAGATTGACAGGAGACCAGTATGAAAGACGTATTTGTGACCGATTCCGTCCGCTATGTCGGCGTGGACGACAGGACCATCGACCTCTTTGAGAGCCAGTACAAGGTGCCCAACGGCGTGTCCTACAACTCCTATGTGATTTTGGACGACAAGGTGGCCGTGCTGGACACCGTGGACCGCCGGGCCACGGAGGTGTGGCTGGAGAACCTGGAGCGCACCCTGGACGACCGCGCGCCGGACTACCTGGTGGTGCACCACATGGAGCCCGACCACGCCGCCAACATTCAGATCCTGGCGGAGAAGTTCCCCCAGATGCAGATCGTGGGCAACGCCAAGACCTTCAACATGATGAAACGCTTCTTCACCTTTGATCTCACCGGGCGCACGGTGGAGGTGAAGGAGGGGAGCACCCTTTCTCTGGGGAGCCACACCCTGACCTTCGTCATGGCCCCCATGGTCCACTGGCCGGAGGCCATGGTCTCCTATGAGTCCAGCGAGAAGCTCCTCTTCTCCGCCGACGGCTTCGGCAAGTTCGGCGCCCTGGACGCCGACGAGCCATGGGAGGACGAGGCCCGGCGGTACTATCTGAACATCGTGGGCAAGTACGGCGCCCAGGTGCAGGCCCTGCTGAAGAAGGCGGCGGCCCTGGATATCGCCATGATCTGCCCCCTCCACGGGCCGGTGCTGAAGGAGGATTTGGGCCGCTATATCGCTCTCTACGACAAGTGGAGCAAGTATGAGCCGGAGGTTGACGGGGTGTTTCTGCCCTACGCCTCCATCCACGGCAACACCGCCGGAGCCGCCCGGTTTATGGCGGGGGAGCTGGAGCGCCGGGGCGTGAAGGTAAAGTGCGTGGACGTGAGCCGGTCCGACATGGCCCAGTGCGTAGCGGACGCCTTCACCTACAGTCGGATGCTCTGCGCCGCCTCCAGCTACGACGGGGGGCTGTTCCCGCCCATGGAGGACTTCCTCCACCACCTGCGGGCCAAGACCTACCGGAACCGCAAAGTGGCCATCGTAGAGAACGGCACCTGGGCTCCCTCCGCCGGGAAGGTGATGGGGGAGCTGCTGGGGGCCATGAAGGATGTGGCGATCTGTGAGAAGCAGGTGACGATTCCTTCAGCGGTGAAGGAGGAGACAAAAGCGGAGCTGCTGGAGCTGCTGGACGCCTTCCTGACAATGTGAGAGATTGGCACTTGGCATACAGGCGCATATGGCAGGGCATTAGAAGGAGAAGGCCGGCGTGTCCTGATGCAGTGGGTTGTTTCCCTGCATTCTCTCAATAATCAGCTGCAACGCCTGGCAAAGTAGAACAACAAAAATTACAGCAAAATGGACTGTCAACCTTACCAAAAACGCCGCCCGGCTGTGAGCAGGGCGGCGTTTTTGTGTGACGGGGAAAGGAGTCAGACGTATTAGTGAGCGAAACTCGAGCAAGGTTTTGACCCTGTCGTATTTAAAAAGTAAGGAGGCCAAGCGAATGACAGAAGAAAACGCCCCCGCCCCCGAATGGGCAGAAGCCGGAGGCCACCCTGTTTTCGCTGCCCTAAAAAATTGAGATTTTACTGGGATTATCCATATTTCCTTATGGCAGTACCCTTGAGCGCGTCGGTCCTTACAGGGGGCCCGGAACAGAAGTTGCCGACAAGTACGCGCCGGCACATACCGGGACAGTGCTCGCAGCCGTAAAGATTTCTGTATTCAACCGTTCTGTAGAGAACCCGCTTTTCGCTTTTTACCAGCGCTTTTAAGAAGAACTTGTATTGGGATTCGCGGTATGGTAAACTCGGGTATAAGCAAAAAGAAGTAATATTATAAAGAGGCGGAGGCGTGATGGGGAGTTATATCATTGAGGAAAAAGATATCGTGCGGTTTGCGCAGGATTTGAAAGAGTCAGCGTGTCAACGCCAATCTGAAATTGTAAGAAAACGCCGAAGAAATTTTGTAGTTTT
>CANDEH010000171.1 GCA_947383645.1 uncultured Clostridia bacterium
AGATCTTGGTGGGATTCAGGCTCAGGTTCTGGGTCTTGGCCATCTTGATGGAGACAGGCAGAAACTCCTCTAAGAACTGGCTACAGCACAGGGGACGGCCGCAGATGCCGATGCCGCCGATCATCTTGGCCTCGTCCCGGACGCCCACCTGCCTGAGCTCGATGCGGGAGCGGAACACCCCCGCCAGATCCTTCACCAGCTCCCGGAAGTCCACACGGCCCTCGGCGGTGAAGAAGAAGATGATCTTGCTGCCCTCAAAGTTGCACTCCACCCGGATGAGCTTCATCTCCAGGCCGTGGGCGGCGATCTTCTTCTCGCAGATGCCGAAGGCCTCCTTTTCCCGCTGGCGGTTGCGCTGGTTGACCCGCTCGTCGTTCTCTGTGGCGACGCGTAGCACCGCGCGCAGGGGCTGGACCACGCTCTGGTCCGGCACCTGGTGGTTGCCCTCGCAGCAGGCGACAAACTCGCTGCCAGAGGCGGTCTCCACAATCACATTCTCCCCCGCCGCGATCTGCAGGCCCTTGGGGTCGAAATAGTAGGATTTGCACCCGCCGCGAAAGCGGACGCTGATTACTTCTGTCAAGTTGCAGTTCCTCCTTGAATACGGGGCGCGGAACGCCCCCTTACTGATCTGATAGTTTTGACGGGCCCCTCTCCCGGCGGGCTCTCCGCTTTTTACAGGGCTCTCCGCCCCTGCGGACGAGCGGTCCGGGTATTTTGGCGGAGAAGCTCCCCCAATGCCGCGCTGAGCGCCCCGGCGGTGTGGCCCACATTCAGGTTGAAGCGCAGCTGCCGGGCCTGCTCCCCCAGAAGGTCCGCCGCGGCGCTGAGAATCAGGCGGCTGAGCCCCCTGGACAGCGCCTGCGCCTCCTCCCCCGCCGCGTCCGCGGCGCAGCCGGAGGCCAGCAGCAGGGCCGACGAGACCGCCTGCCGGGCCTGCTCCAGAATTGCTTGCAGCTCCTCCCGGGAGCAGCGGGCAGTCTCCAGGCCGGTGAAGAAGGCGGCGAGGCCCAGACGGTCCCCGCCGGCCAGAAGGCGGCAGAGCTCCGCGGCCCGGGGCTCCAGGGTAACAGTCGGCTCCTCCGCCCCGTTCAGCCGCCACTGGCTACACCGGGAGCGGACGGTGGGCAGCAGCGCCCCGGCGCTGCGTGCGCAGAAGAGGAAAGCCGCGTGTTCCGGCCCCTCCTCAATCACCTTTAAAAGCACGTTTTGGGCGCCCTGGTCCAGAAGGGAACAGTCCGGAAAGAGATAGACCTTTCGCCGCCCCTCGTTGGGCAGGACGTAGGCGTCGGCACGGAGGGATCTGAGGACCTCCACAGAGATCATCTTGTGCTCTTTGTCCTCCGCCGTAATCACATCCGGGTGGATGCCGGCGAGGACCTT
Organism: uncultured Clostridia bacterium; assembly: GCA_947383645.1. Classification (GTDB taxonomy): domain Bacteria; phylum Bacillota; class Clostridia; order Oscillospirales; family Oscillospiraceae; genus CAJFPI01. Next base: position 1,384 of record CANDEH010000171.1, read on the forward strand.
GCGGCAGGGGCCGCAGCGGCCGCAGGGGGCGTGGGCGCGGTCCGCGCACTCCATGGCCGCCGCGGCGGTCATGGCCGCCGCGGGCAGATCGCCGCTGCCGGTGAGAATCAAGGCGCTGCCCCCGGCGTCCCGCCGCAGGGCCTCCAACAGCTCTGTGGGTAGGTTTGTCTCCATGATCCGCCCTCTCTGTCCGCAAATTTCCGCCTGCCGGCGGGCTTCTGTGTCAAAAGATACAAAATCAAATTTATTTTACCACAGTTTGCTTTGAAATTGCAACCGATACCGGAGAAGAATTTTTTCCTGACAGGGCTTTCGATTCTTTCCCCTGGATGCGCGGAAAAAAATGCAAAAATTCTACGCTTCCCGCCTTGCGCGTTGAGGAAAAATCCGTTATAATAAAAACCTAATGATTACTTCGTGGAAAGACGATGCTATTCAAATACTTTACAGGAGGAAGACAGCGTGAGCAAAAAGTACGTGTATCTGTTCAGCGAGGGCAACGCCAATATGCGCGAGCTCTTAGGCGGCAAGGGCGCCAACCTGGCCGAGATGACCAACATCGGCCTGCCCGTGCCCCAGGGCTTCACCATCACCACCGAGGCGTGCACCCAGTACTACGAGGACGGGCAGAAGATCAACGACGAGATTCAGGCGCAGATCATGGATTATATCGTCAAGATGGAGGAGATCACCGGCAAAAAGTTCGGCGACAAGGAGAACCCCCTGCTGGTCTCCGTCCGCTCCGGCGCCCGGGCCTCCATGCCCGGCATGATGGACACCATCCTGAACCTGGGGCTCAACGAGGACGTGGTGGAGGTCATGGCCCGGAAGTCCAATAACCCCCGCTGGGCCTGGGACTGCTACCGCCGCTTCATCCAGATGTACTCCGACGTGGTCATGGAGGTGGGCAAGAAGTACTTTGAGCAGCTCATCGACCAGATGAAGGAGAAGAAGGGCGTCACCCAGGACGTGGAGCTCACCGCCGAGGATCTGAAGGAGCTGGCCGGCCAGTTCAAGGCCGAGTACAAGGCCAAGATCGGCCAGGACTTCCCCACCGACCCCAAGGAGCAGCTCATGGGCGCCATCAAGGCCGTCTTCCGCTCCTGGGACAACCCCCGGGCCAACGTGTACCGCCGGGACAACGACATCCCCTACTCCTGGGGCACCGCCGTCAACGTGCAGTCCATGGCCTTCGGCAACATGGGCGACGACTGCGGCACCGGCGTGGCCTTCACCCGGAACCCCGCCACCGGCGAGAAGAAGCTCTTCGGCGAGTTCCTGACCAACGCCCAGGGCGAGGACGTGGTGGCCGGCGTGCGCACCCCCATGCCCATCAGCGAGATGGCCGAGAAGTTCCCCGAGGCCTTTGCCCAGTTCACCAAGGTCTGCCAGATCTTAGAGAACCACTACCACGACATGCAGGACATGGAGTTCACCGTGGAGGCCGGCAAGCTCTTCATGCTCCAGACCCGAAACGGCAAGCGCACCCCCGCCGCCGCCCTGAAGATCGCCTGCGACCTGGTGGACGAGGGGATGATCGACGAGAAGCAGGCCGTGGCCATGATCGAGCCCCGCTCCCTGGACACCCTGCTCCACCCCCAGTTTGACGCCACCGCCATCAAGCAGGCCAAGCTGATTGGCTCCGCCCTGGGCGCCTCCCCCGGCGCCGCCAGCGGCAAGATCGTCTTCTCCGCCGAGGACGC
>CANDEH010000172.1 GCA_947383645.1 uncultured Clostridia bacterium
GGCGGTGTCGGCGCAAGCATAGCGCAAATGTACATTTTGCGCGCTTGCAGGGGGAGATCCCCCTGTCCCCTATGCCGCCTGCGGGCGGAAGATCGGCGGCGGAGCCGCAGGAAGGAGCGTGGAGTGCGAAGTGTCGCCTCAGTGAGCTTTGGCAAGGACTCCCTCGCCATGCTCTTACTATTACTGGAGCGAAACACTCGATTGGACGAAGTGATCTTTTACAATTCGGAAATGGAATTTCAGGCCATATACGATATCCGGGACCGGATCAAGCCGGTCCTGGAGCAGCGGGGCATCCGGTTCACCGAGGTGAAGCCGGGTGTCCCGTTTTTATACAATATGCTGGACAGGCCGGTGAACTCCAAGAAGAACGGCTTCCACCTGGGCTACGGCTGGTGCGGCGGCCCCTGCCGCTGGGGGACCAAGCTCAAGACCCGTTCCCTGGACAGCGTGGCCCTGGACGCGGACATCCACTATGTGGGCATCGCCGTGGACGAGCAGGAGCGGCTGGAAAGGCTGGAGGCCCCCAAGTGTTCGCCACTGGCGGAGGCAGGGATGACAGAGGCGGACTGTCTGGCGTTTTGCTATGCGCGGGGATTTTTCTGGGAGGAAAACGGTATCCGGCTGTATGACATTCTGGACAGGGTGTCCTGCTGGTGCTGCAAAAACAAGAACCGGAAAGAGCTGAAAGCCATCTATCAGTTTTTGCCTCAATATTGGGAGAAGCTGAAAGAGCTGCAGGCCCAGATTCCTATGCCCATGAAGCCATACAGCCGGAAGGGTGTTCCCTATGGCAATGTGTTTGACTTGGAAAAGGTATTTGAGCAGGAGATCCAGGCCGAGAAGGACGGCGGCTCTCCCAAAGGAAAAAGGAGGAGGCATGAGCAGAGCAGATAAGCGCGGCAGGCATCATGTTCACATCGAACTGACGCCGGCGCAGTACCAGCGGCTGGTGACCCAGGCCAAGCAGTGCGGCCTCTCTCGGAGGGCTTACCTCGTCCGGCTGGTGGAGGGGACGCCCGTCCGCACCCGGCCCTCCCAGGAGATCAAGGAACTTCGGACGGAGATCCACCACATCGGAAATAACATCAACCAGATCGCCCGCAGCGTCAACGCCGGCATCGCCAGGGCGGAGGACGCCAAGCGGGGCCTGTTCCTGCTGGATCAGGTCTATGAGCTGATGTATCAGATCGCAAAAAAGTAATGGCTGTCACGAAAATACTGGCCCGGAAGGGCCGCTTGGACGTTGGAATCAACTACGTCCTCAACGGGGACAAGACCCAGGAGCGCGTTCTCACTGCCCACTTCAACTGCGACCCAGGCCGGGAGTGCCGCCAGATGCTGGACACCAAGCGGGCCTACGGCAAGGAGGACGGGGTGCAGTATTACCACATAATCCAGTCCTTCAAGCCTGGGGAGGTCACCCCGGAGCAGGCCCTGGAGATTGCCACAGAGTTTGCGAATGAGCATCTGCCGGGATACGAGACAGTGATTGGGGTCCATGTGGACAGGGAGCATATCCACGCCCACCTGGTTTTCAACTCCGTGAACGCCGACAACGGGGTGAAGTACCACAGCAACGCCCAGAGCTACTACCAGCAGATCCGGGCCACCTCGGACCGGCTGTGCCGGGAGCATGGGCTGTCCGTCATCATGGAGGGCAGCTCTGGCAGGGCGGTCAGCTACATCGAGTGGCTGAGACAGTCCAGGGGCCAGCCCACCTTCCGCTCCATGCTGGAGGCGGACCTGCGGACGGCCATCCAGGACGCCAACGACCTGGGCCACTTCTTCATGCTCATGGAACACAAGGGCTGGGAGATCAGCCACGGCAATAGGCTGGGCTTCCGTCTGCGGGGCCAGGATCGGTTCATGTACCCTGGGCGGAAGAACGCGCTGTTCACCGAGGAGGGCATCCGGGCCGCTATCCAGAGCGGCCTGGAGGACATCGAAGCAGGTCACAAGCCCGCCATGATCTATCGCGCTCCATATCGTCCCTATAAAAAGCATCCGAAATATACCGGAATTATGGCGTTGTACGTCCACTACCTCTACGTCCTGGGCAAGATCGGGCAGCGGCGCTATCCGCCCCGGATGACGCCCCAGCTCCGGCAGGAGGTGATGAGAGCCGAGCAATATCGGGAGCAGTTTGACTTCCTCCGGGAAAACGATATCGCCACCCAGGGGGACGCGGCGGCGCTCCTGGCCCGCACGGAGGAAACGCTGGCCACCTTGATGAAGCAGCGGACCATCCTCAACGTGCGGAAGAAGAAACGCCGGAAGCTGTATGCGGCCCTGTCGGATGTGGAGGCCCTGGCTCCCGCCAAGGCGCTTTACGAGGACGGGCTGTCCGGCATGGAAGCGGAGTTCGCCCGGTACATGGAGGCGGTGGCTGTGCTGGAGGGGTGTACGATCCCCAGGGAACGGCTCACTGCGGAAAAGGCGGAGATTTACGAACAGGTGGCGGAGGTCAACCGGCAGATCCGGGCGGAGCGGAAGAAGCTGGCCCTCTGCCGTGACATTTTAGACAGGCTGCCCCAGATGGAACAGGACATCAATAAAATTGAAGAACACCAAAAGGAGGTGGATCGAGATGAACGTAGGAGGCGGTGAGGCCGCTGACCAGATGGTACGCATGATGCTCTCCGGCACGGAGGTGATGGTGCGGCTGTCCGGCTCGGCCCTGAAGAACCTGCTGGCCCTGACCATGGCCCTGGCCAGCAACCGCAAGACCCTCTCCGGCAAGGTGAACATGGGCAAGATGCTGCGGGAGACGCGGGATCTGCGGCGGTTTCCCATGACGCCCCAGCAGTACAAACAGTTCCAGAAGCTGGCGAAAAAGCACAAACTGTTGTTCTCGGTCATCAAAGACAGGGATGACAAGGGCAAGCTGATGGATGTGATCCTGCCGGTGACGGAACTGGATCGGGCCAACGCCATTTTTGAGCGCATCCTCTACACCCTGCCCCCGGAGCCGGAGCGCAGGCCCGCCAAGCCGCTCCAGAAGGGACATGAGGTGTTCCAGCCGGAACGCCAAGCCCAGGAGCGGCAGGCCCCGGA
>CANDEH010000173.1 GCA_947383645.1 uncultured Clostridia bacterium
TACTTTGCCGCCTGTCTGGTTTTTCACCAAACAGGCCGCTTTTCGACAAGCTGAGACGCCCCACCGGTTTTAACCGGTGGGGCGTCTGTTCGCATAAAAATCAGAAGGCGCCTACTCCACCTGCCAGTAGGCCACGCTGTAGGGCGGCAGCTCGCTCCCGCCGCCGAAGTCGTGCATCCCCCCGGTAATCAGCTCCCGGGCCCGGCCCGCCTGGGCGTCAAAGTGGGCGGTAAACGGCGCGCCGTCGGCGTTGACGGCCACCAGCACCCGCTGATCGTCCACCCGGCGCTCGAAAATGATCTGCCGGTTGGTCAGCAGCACGTTCCGATAGCTGCCAACCTGCAAGGCCCGGCTCTGCCGCCGCGCCGCCGCGCAGGCCGCGATAAACGCCGTCACCTCGTTGGAGACAGGGCGCTCCACCGCCGGCCGAAGGGCGGCGTCCCCGTCGCTCTTTCGCCCCTGTATTCCCCACTCGCTGCCGTAGTAGACGCAGGGCACGCCGGGCATCCCGAAGAGCATCCCCCAGGCGGGCAGCAGGTGGGACGGATTCTGCAATTTGCTGGCGATGCGCTCCACGTCGTGGTTGTCCAGGAAGCTCAAAAGATGCTTTCCCCGGTAGAGGCACCACTGCTCCGGCCCGAACTGGCGCTGGAGGCTGTGGCCGATCTCAAAGAGGTTCATGGAGTTGAATGCCGACCACAGGCCCTTGTAGCACTCGTAGTTGGTGACGCTGTGGCAGGCGTTGTCGTTTATCCACCGGTTGTAGTCCCCGTGGAGGGTCTCCCCCAGGAGCCAGAACTCCGGCTTCACCGTCTCCGTAAAGCGGCGCAGGCGCTGGAGGTACTCCGGGGGCAGGCAGTAGGCCACGTCCAGCCGCAGCCCGTCGATGCCGTACTTCTCCACCCAGGAGCGGATGGCGGCAAACTGGTGTTCCACCACCGCGTCGTTCCAGAGGTTCAGCTTCACCAGCTCGAAGTGCCCCTCCCACCCCTCGTACCAGAAGCCGTCGTTGTAGTTGCTGTTGCCGTCAAAGCTCAGATGGAACCAGTCCTTGTAGGGGCTGTCCCACTTCTTCTCCTGCACGTCCCGGAAGGCCCAGAAGCCCCGCCCCACGTGGTTGAACACCCCGTCAAACAGCACCCGCAGCCCGGCGGCGTGGAGGGCGTCACAGACCTTCTTCAAATCCTCCTCCGTCCCCAGCCGCTTGTCCACGGTGAAGTAGTCCCGTGTATCATAGCCGTGCCGGTCGCTCTCAAAGAGGGGGTTAAAGAGCACGGTATCCGCCCCGGTGCTCCTGATGTGATCCACCCAGTCCAGCAGACGCAGAATCCGGTGGCTCTCCACGCCGTCGTTCTCCGCCGGCGCGCCGCACAGCCCCAGGGGATAGATCTGATAGATTGTCGCCTCATTGTACCACATAGTACCTCCTCGGGCCCGCGGCCCTCACTGATTATTTTGTTGAACCCGACAGACAAAATGCGCCAGGCCGTACCCCGCCAGAATGCAGGCGCCGATCAGCCACCACAGCAGGGCGGCAGCGGCGTTCAGCCCCACAAAGAACCCCGCATCCGCTCTCAGAGCCATCAGCCCAAACAGCAGCGTCAAAAGAAAAGCGTACAAGGGCACATACCGCAAGGGCCGGCAGGCGGTCCGGCACCCGATCAGGAGCTGAAACAGGAACGCCCCCAAACAGGGTCCGCCCAAGTACCATATCAGTTCCATGATCCACTCCCCCTCCCATCCCCGGCGTATCAAATTCAAATCGTCCAACCCCGCCGGATACCTTAATTCCTAACTCCTAATTCCTAATTCTTTGCCCTCATCTTCCCCTCCCGGAGAATCTGCCCCGCAATCGCCCGGTACTCCACCGGATCGGTGCACCGCCGCAGGGCCCGCTCCGCCGCCGGGTCCGCCTCAAAGAGGCTCAGCAGGTAGAACCAGATCTCCTTCATGGGCCGCATGGCGTTTTTCTCGCTCTGAAACGCCTCGCAGCAGGAGCGGTACAGCCCGTCGTGAAAGGCACGCAGCTCCTCCCTTGTCGCGGCCGGTCCCCCCTGGACCTCCCGGGCCAGGGCGGGATTTCCCACCAGCCCCCGGCCCACCATGACCCGGTCCACGGCGGGGTGGCCCTGGCAAAACGCCCGACAGTCCTCCGCCCCCGTCAAGTCCCCGTTGTAGCACAGCGGCGGGCGCGCTTTGGGCACGCAGGCGTCAAACACCTCCCGGTGAGGCGTTCCCCGGTACAGCTCCGCCTGGACGCGGGGGTGGATAATCAGCTCGCTGAGGGGATAGCGGTTGTAGACCTCCAGAACGGCGAAAAACTCCTCCGGATCCACCAGACCCAGCCGGGTCTTCACCGACACAGCCACATTTACATGGGAGAAGACCTGATCCAGAAAGCGGTCCAGCGCGGTCAGATCCAGAAGCAGCCCCGCCCCCTTCCCCTTGGCCGTCACCGTTCCCGAGGGGCAGCCGCAGTTGAGGTTCACCTCCCGGTAGCCCATAGCCTCCAGATCCCCGGCGCACCAAATAAAGTCCTCCGAGCGCCTGGTGAGAATCTGGGGCACCAGGGGCACCCCCTCGTTGTGCTCCGGCAGCACATCTCCCAGCTCCTTCTTTGAAAACACGTGGTGCTGGTTGGGGGACAGGAAGGGAGAGAAATACCGGTCCACGCCGCCGAAAATCCGGCAGTGCAGAGCGCGGAACTGCCAGACGGTAATCCCCTCCATGGGAGCAAAATAGCAGCGAAGCATAGAAGTCCCCCCTCCGCCCCGCCTGCCGGGCAGGGGCCTTGACGGATGCCGATATAGCTCCATGACGCCGCGAAAACGGCGCTGGAATGGTATAATGAGCCAGATTTCTCGGTTGCCCCGCAAGGGACAGGAAAAAGACTCAAATCTAAAGTATAATAGTCGCTCAGCGGCTATTATGCCATGGAAGCGAAGCTGGAATGGTATAATGAGCCAATTTTTTCGGTTGCCCCGCCAGGGGC
>CANDEH010000174.1 GCA_947383645.1 uncultured Clostridia bacterium
CCCTTGGTCTCCAAAATAAAATACAGCTTCTCCTCTCCGTTGCGAGTGAGATATACCGCCCAATCCGGGTTATAGGTACCGATGGGTGTTTCAATCTTAAACCGCTCCGGAATTTTGAAAAACATCTTCACATCCGGATCCCGATCCAGCGCCAGGGCGAAAGGCTTCTCTATGGTGGTACTATCGTAGACGATGTAATCATAGACGCTGTGTTCTACCTTGACGGCGTTGCGGTCCAGGTTAGCCAGCAGCTCCGCCGAGTCGAAGATCTCCTGGACATAATATTCCTCGCCATCCAGTTTGAGATAGCGGATACCGTCAATGGCCAAAGCGTGGCGGTTGTCCCGGATGATCTCCGACGCCTTTTCCAAAAACAGCTCCGGGTCATTAAGAAAGTCGCCGCACCGTCCGCTTTCCAACAGGATGCGGTTCACCGTGGCGGGGGTGAGCAGGGCGGCGTCGCTGAGGATGGTGATCAGGTCGGGCAATACCCGGTAGGCGTTGTCCACGTCCGTGAACCGGGTCTCTCGTTCGGTGTGGAAGACACCTGCCTGCTCCAGGTGGATATCCGCTGTTTGGGAGACCAACCTCGTCTTTTGCAGCTTCGGCATCTCCCGCAGGGCTTTGACACACCGTTTCACCAGTTCCTCGGTGTCGATGCTGACCCGGTAGGTGGTCTTCTGTTTGATCTTCCCCCACAGCTCCAGAAACTCCGGTGAGAGCATCACCTGCTTGTTCAGGCGCACCGTCACATCCCGGGAAGCGTCCCGCACCGGCGGCTTCCGGTCCGCATTGGCGATGATGGCCTCAAAGCGGCCCCGGGCGGCCTCGTACTTTTTCGGTAGCTCCAGCGTCCCCGCCTTCAGGGCGTTTTTCATGGTATCCTTGATCTTCCCAGTCGGGGTGATATAGTCCTTCTTTTGGAAGTGCTCCAACAGTTCCTGGGCATCGTCGTAGGAGATCGTCTTTTCCTCCACCACCGTAGCGGTGTAGACTGTACCAACGAGGGCCTGGGCTGTAACGGGCTCTTTCTGTTCTACTGCCGCCCGGACGGTTTCCCGCACTTCCTCCAATTCCGGGGGAAGCACAATCTCCTCCACCTTGGCGGCAGGATGGACCTTGCCGCCCTCATCGATGGCCCCGGTGGTCTTGAGGGTCTCCACCACCCGCTGGGCCTGCTCCGCCGTGACCGTCCGCTCCTCCTGGCGCTTTTCCTCGTAGACCATGCCGGAAAAAAGGCTCAGGTTCAGGACCCCGAACTTTACGCCAGTTTCGTCCTCGATCTCCTGTTGCAGCGTGGCAGCAAACTCAGCAAAGCTCTCGTTGGCCATGACATGTAGGACGTTGATGTCCCGGTCCTCCACCCGTTCCCCCGCCTGGTTGACACACAGCCGCAGGCCGCGCCCCACCTTCTGGCGGCAGGTGAACGTGGATTTCTGCTCGATCAGCGTGCAGACCTGGAACACGTTGGGGTTATCCCAGCCCTCCTTCAGCGCAGAGTGGGAGAAGATGAACCGCAGGGGGCAGTCGAAGCTCAGCAGCCACTCCTTGTCCCGCATGATGGTGTTATAGGTGTCGTCGTCCGCCTGGGTGTCGCCTTTGGTGTCCTTCAGGCGGCCCTTTTTGTCCTGGGAGAAGTAGCCGTTGTGCAGCTTGGACACATCGGCGGAAAACCGCTCCCGGATGGGGGCGTATTTCTCCCTGGCGATCAGTTCCCGGTAGCAGTCCTCAAACATCCCGGCGTAGACTCCCGGCGTGCCGTCCTCATGGCGGTACTTCTCCACCTTGTCGATGAAGAACAGGGACAGCACCTTGATCCCACGTCCCATGTAGCGCAGTTCCTTGTCCAGATGGGCCTCGATGGTGCGGCGGATCTGGGCCTTTTTCACCACGTTCTCGTCGATGTCCCCGATGGCCTTGCCCAGCGCCACCTCCTGGGTGTTGCCGAATTCGATGTGCTCATAGCCGGGGGTGCAGTCGATGCCAGCCACAGTATAGCCCTCGTACAGCTCCCGCCCGCCGGACAGGAGAAACAGGTCGTCCCCCGGCTTCAACGTCACCGTTTTCCGGGCAACAACGCCGGTTTTGCCCTTTACGTCCATCTCCACTTTGGCCCGGAACCCCTTCTCGTTGGACACCGAAAACAGACGCACATAGGGCTGATTAAAGCCCCCGGACACCTGGTTGGAGGACACGGCGATCTGCTTCACCAGCCCCATTTGATAGGCGTCCACCGGGGTCAGGCGGTAGAGCAGGTTGATCTTCTCCCGGTGCGTGGCCGAGTAGCGCAGCACACACAGAGGATTCAGCGACGCGATGGCCTCTTTGGCCTTGGGGGTGTTGTCCACGCTCTGGGGCTCGTCGATGATGACGATGGGGTGGGTGTCCCGGATAAAGCCCATGGCTGTCTCGCCGTTCAGCTTGTCCTGGGCCTGGTTGATGATGTTCTCCGCCTTTTTGAAGGCGTCGATGTTGATGATCATCACCTTGATGTTGGCGCTGGCGGCAAACTGGCGCACGTCGGACAGCTTGGCGGAGTTGTAGATGAAATACCGGCAGGGCACGCTGTCGTATTGCAGGGCAAAGTGCTCCTGCGTGACCTGGAAGGACTTGTACACGCCCTCCCGGATGGCCACCGACGGCACTACCACGATGAACTTGGTGAAGCCGTACCGCCGGTTCAGCTCGAAGATGGTCTTGGTGTAGACGTAGGTTTTCCCGGTGCCCGTCTCCATCTCCACGCAGAACTGCCGGGAGGCGGCGCTGTCCGTCATGGGCAGAAGGTTCCGCTTCTGGACGGCGCGCATATTGGCGGTGAGTGCCTCGTTGGTCAGCCGCAGGACGTTGCCCACCCCCAGCTCCGCCGGGCCGAAGCTGGTCTGATCCGGGAGCTGGCCCTCATCCATGACGGAGAAGGTGGCGCGGCTGCGCTCCTGCCCGGCGAACAGGCCGGCCACGGCCTCCACGGCGGCGGTCTGGAAATCCTG
>CANDEH010000175.1 GCA_947383645.1 uncultured Clostridia bacterium
CGCCCCGGGGGGCGAAACCCCCGTTCCCCCGTCCCCGCCGCGGACGCGGCGGATTTTCCCCCCGCGCCGGGGCCGGCGCAAAACGTAAAACCATGGACGCATTTATGCAGTCCTCTCTATTTAAAATGGTACATCCAGCATCAGCTGGTGATCCTTCTCCTCTGTGGTTGGCTCATCCTGCGGCGGCGCCGCAGTCCCCTGGAGAACTATTTTGTCCCTGCGGCGGTAGACGCTTCGGGCCTCCGCGCTGCTGCGCAGGAGGTTTCCTTCGCTGTCGTAGACCTCCCGGTAGGTCTGTACCGTGTACCCGCTGTATCCGCTCTGCTGTACCCGTTCCGATCCGAGAGTCAGGTCCGGCGCGGCCTGGTACTTTGTCCGACAGGGGTCCGTGGCCAGCACATCGCTGCGTATTTTTACCTGCTCTCCGCTTAGCCGCGTCCCCCAAATCTGTACCTTCAGCGTTTGATCTGCCATTTCTGCCTGGATTTTTACCGGGTAGCGGGTGTCGTTGCGGAAACGAAACTCCGGCCCGCCCCAGCTTACTGTGGCGTCCAGCCCCAAGGGGATGTAGCTGCTCGCGTAGCGGTGGGCGCTCCGCGACAGGATCTCCAGGTCCGCCAGCAGCGCCGCCGCATACAGTGTGGAGGAGGTCTGACAGATCCCCCCGCCGATCTCCTCTACCGTCGCGCCGTTGACATAGGCGGGGGCCGCCCCGTAACCCCGCTCCCTGGTCCGCTGTCCTACGGACGCGTTGTAGTCAAACACCTCCCCCGGCAGCAGGATTGTGCCGTGGACGGCGGCGGCGGACAGCGCCACATTTTTCCGCCGGGCCGCGCTGCCCCCTACCTCCGTCGCGTACTCCCCCAGAATGTCCCGAAACAGCGCCGCCCGCAGGTGGGCGGCGTCAATCTCCGGGGGAAGGAGTGTCACGGGGAAGTCTATCGCGCCGCCCGGTGGGAGGGTCGCCAGCGCCCGGCACAGCGCCGGTACATCCACCCGGAGGCCCGGCCGCCCCTCCCGGATCTCCCCGCTCACCGGGTCATAGGCGGCATCCGTCGCCGCCGGCGGCAGCGCGGCCTCCAGCTGGAGCGTATTTACGGCAAAGGGCGGTGTAATCTCCACACTATTTCCGGGGAACAGACGTCTCCACCCCCGCCGGATCCGGGGGAGAAGTCCCCCTCCCTCCCGGCCAATCTGCCAGGCGGCCTCCGCCGCTCCGGCCCAGTCCGGTGACGCGCCGATCTGTCCGCAGGTCACGGAGGTAATCTGTGTGTCGCCGGACCAGAGGAGGATTCTACTCCCGCTGTAGTCCGGCCCCCGCTCTGAGAGGACCGCCTCCGCCTCTGCACGGCTGAGCCCGCTCAGGTCCACCCCGCCCACAGATACCCCCGGCAGGATACGTTCCCCCTCGCTCCCCAGAAAAGTCAGCGCGGCCAGCGCGAACAGGATCCCCGCCGCCAGCCCGGTCAGTCCCCGCCGGATCCGCCCTCCGGCCCGCACCTGTCCTTTCAAAACAGATTCCCTCCCCCGTTCCGGGAAAAAATTTTGCAATTTTCCCTGTGGTGTGGTATACTATGACACTACTATATTCAGATTTGTTTATCGCAATTCGATTTTGTGTGCAGACAGGGTGGGCATTGTCCGCCTGTTCTGCCAGGGTTCACCGCGCATACCCTGCGGGAGCGGCGGCGCCGGGCACACCGGATGAAGGAAGCACTGAATAAATCGACGTGCGCGGCTTGCCAGACAGATTTTTTGTCTGGCAAGGCAAAAAACCGCAGGAATCCTGACGGATTTCAAGGTCTTTTAACGCAGTCCAGGCAGAAAATTTGGCGGTAAGACGTGTTGCCGATTTGTTCAGTGCTTACGAGAAGAATTCTGACACAACGAGCGAAAAGGGGGAATTGACCATGGATGACTTTGTTTTCATGACGGACAGCTGCTGTGATCTCTCTGCGGATCTGGCCGAAGAGATGGGCCTTGTGGTGCTGCCGCTGTCTGTGATCCAGGACGGCCGGACCTACCAGAACTATCTGGACCACCGGGATCTGGACCCAAAGGATTTTTACAACAACATCCGCAATGGCAGCATGGGCTCCACCGCCGCGGCCAACGCGGAGGCGTTCATGGAGGCCATGACACCGCCTTTGGAGGCGGGGAAGGACATTTTATGCGTCTGCTTCTCCTCGGCCCTCTCCACCACCTACCAGTCCGCGGTGATCGCCCGGCAGGAGCTGTCCGATACCTATCCGGACCGCCGTATCGTGGTGATAGACAGTCTCTGCGCCTCCCTGGGCCAGGGGATGCTGCTCTATCTGGCCCACCGTGAGCGGCAGAAGGGGCGGACTCTGGAGGAGACGGCGGACTTTATTCGAGAGACGATCCCCCATCTCTGCCACTACTTCACAGTGGACGACCTGAACCACCTGAAGCGGGGCGGTCGGGTCAGCGCGGCGGCGGCGTTTTTCGGCACCATGCTACAGATGAAGCCCATCCTGCATGTAGACGACCAGGGCCGTCTGATCCCCCTGAGCAAGGTCCGCGGCCGCAAGGCGTCCATTCAGGCCCTTCTTGCCCAGATGGACGAGCTGGTGACGGATGCGGAGACGGTATTTATCAGTCACGGCGACTGCCTCGACGAGGTTGAGGCTATGGCGCAGCAGATAAAGGATCGCTTCGGGACAAAAGAGGTGGTCATTAACTATGTCGGGCCGGTGATTGGGAATCACACTGGCGCCGGTGTGGTGGCGTTGTTTTTTGTTGGGAAGCACAGGTGAGGGGGGAGTTTCGCCCCCCGGGGCGACCTACTTTTCTCACGCGAGAAAAGTAGGCAAAAGCGCGCTCAGGGGTCCGGCGCTGGCGGACTTTAGCCCCCTGTCGGGGGCACAGTCCTTATGCGCCTCCCCCCTAAGAACCCCAGGTTACGGCGCT
>CANDEH010000176.1 GCA_947383645.1 uncultured Clostridia bacterium
GGCCCCCGTCTGACGGACGGGGGCCTTGAACTGTCAAGAAAGCCGGCAGAGCAGGCTGGCGGTAAGGAGGATAGTGTGAAAGGAACCCAAGAGGGGTTCCTTTCGCGTGCAATCAGCCCGCCCGCAGGCGACAGATTTCGGCCTGTGGCCGAAATCTGGTAGCCCCGGCAACTGTGTTGCCGGGGCTACCCAAGAGGGGTTCCTTTCGCGTGCAATCAACCCGCCGTACCCCAAGGGCATTTCCTCGCCGCTGCACGCGGCTCAGGCACAGCGACAAATTGCGGCCATCGGCCGCAATTTGTTTCAGCTTATTGAAAAACCCACTGGGTTTTTCAATAAGCTGAGGCCCCCGTCTATCAGACGGGGGCCTCTTGTCTGCGTATTTACTCTGTCACAAGCCGCCGGGCCCCGTAGTAGCGGGCCACCCAGTAGCTCTCGCTGAGGGCGCTGACCACCACATAGCCGGTGCGGCTGGAGGAGGCGTGGACGAACTTGCCGTCGCCTATGTAGATGCCCACGTGGGAGATCGGGCCGCCGTTGCTGAACAGGATCAGATCCCCCATTTGCAGGTCGTCCCTCTCCACCGGGGTGCCGTAGTTGAGCTGGGAGGAGGAGGCGTGGGGCAGGTTGTAGCCGAACTGGCCGTAGACATACATGGTAAAGCCGGAGCAGTCAAAGCCGCCGCTGGGGGTGGTGCCGCCGTAGACGTAGCGGCAGCCGATCAGGTTGCAGGCGTAGTCCACAATCTCCTGCTGGCGGGAGGCGAAGGTGTTCTCCTCCTCGGGCTGGACGGACACCATGGACAGCGCCAGATCCGCCGCCTCGGCGGCGTCAGCTTCGCCGGTCTCCTCCTCCGTCTGGGCGATGACCGGGGTGAAGTCCACATAGTCCCGGTGGACGTAGCCCATCAGGCTGCGGTAGCTGACGAAGTACCAGTCGCCCTCCTGGGACAGGACGGAGAGCTCCGCGCCGTTGGGAATCATGGAGAGGACCTCGCTGTCGGTGCCGGCTTCTTTTCGCAGGCGCAGGGAGTCGGCGGTGACGGCGCCGGTACCGATCTGGTCGGCGAAGGCGGTGACGCTGAGGAGCATGGCAAGGGCCAGGGTCAGCAGGATCGCCCTGCCGGAAACTCTTTTGTAAATGTGCATCGTCTCATGTTCTCCTTCTCTGTTATCCTTAGTGAGCCGGAATCAGATTCTGCCGCTCAGAGCCCGCTCCAGCCAGACGGAGCCGAAGTCGATGGCGGAGTAGAGGCTGTCCTTCTCCCCTTTCTTCACGCTGCGGTCGCGGCTTCTGAGGTTGGGGGCGGTGAGCTGGAGCTCCACGGAGACCTTGGTGGCCACGTCCAGGTCCTGCACCTTCTTGGTCTCCCGCACCTGCATGAGAACGATGTATTTATCTGCCATGGAGCCGTAGTAGATCATATTGCCTACCCGGCGCAGCGGATGGCCCTTGTACATCAGGCCGTCCGTCTTTTTGGCGTCTGCCATAGGATACCACTCCTTCTTAATAGAGACTTTAAAATTGTAACTGAATTGTAACATTTCTCCGTCCTCCTGTCAACCGTCCTGTGGGGATTTTGACGGATTTTTTCGGAGAAAACCGGCCAACCCACTGCGGCGCAACGGATTGACCGGTCAAAAAAATTTTATAAAATCGGCAACAAAAGTATCAGCCCGGTTACAATATCCCCTCAGGAGAGGAGCTCCAGGCGGCAGCTCTCCTCCAGGCCGGCGGAGGGGTGGAGGGCGAAGTCGTCGGTGATGAAGAGGGCGTGGACGCCGTCCAGGCTGTCAATCAAAGCCATCCCCCTCTCCAGTCCCAGGGCAAAGCAGGCGGTGCTCAGCGCGTCGGCGGTGAGGGAGTCGGGGGCGATCACGGTGACGGCCAGCAGACTGTTTTGCACGGGGTAGCCGGTGGCGCTGTCCAGAATGTGGTGGTAGAGGACGCCCTCCGCCTCAAAGCAGCGCTCATAGACGCCGGAGGTAACCACGGAGACGTCGGAGGCGTCAATGGCGGCGATGACCTCGTTGCGGTCCCGGTAGGGATACTGGATGCCCACGCGGAAGGGCTCGCCGCCGGGTTTTACGCCCAGACAGTAGAGGTTGCCCCCCAGATCGATGACGGCGGAGGCCACGCCCTGCCCGACGAGGTAGTCCCTGACGCGGTCGGCAATGTAGCCCTTGGCGATGGCCCCCAGGTCCAGCCGGCAGCCCTGGGGGAAATCCACGCGGTTTCCCCGGACGGTCACGCCGGCGTAGCCCGTCCCCCTCAGCGCCTGGGCCACGTCGCCGGGGTCGGGGACGGCGGGGTCGGCGGCGGAGAAGTCCCACAGGTCGGCCAGAGCCCCCATGGTGGGGTCGAAGGCCCCGCCGGAGAGCCGGGCGTAGGAGAGGGCCTGCGCAATGACGGCGGCGAGCTCCGGGGAGACCTCCTCCAGCGCTCCGGCATTGAGACGGCTGAGCTCGCTCTCCGGGTCGGTGCGGGAGAAGACGGCCTCGTAGGAGGCGCAGAGCGCAAGGGCGCCGTCGGCAATGGCGCTGTCGCGGCTGTCATAGAGGGTGACGGAGATCGCGGTGTTCAGGGCGAAACCGGTGCGGGTGACCGGCCTGGACCGGGCCGCGCAGCCGGCTGACAGGAGGCACAGCAGAGCGAGGAGTGGGGCGAGCAGTCGTTTCATGGGGGCCTCCTTGGCGTGGGATTGGCGGCATGCGTATCGCAGGAGTTGCCCTATAAGGGGCGAGAAAAAGGCTCAAATCGAAATATAATAGCCGCTCTGCGGCTATTATATCATATGGGCCGGAGAAGGGCAAACGCAAAAATCAGGCGGCGGTCCGCCGCGGGGATGCTGTGGATA
>CANDEH010000177.1 GCA_947383645.1 uncultured Clostridia bacterium
CCCGGAAGGGCATCCCCTTCTTTACCAGGTAGTCGGCGCAGTCGGTGGCGTTGATAAAGCCCACGGCGGAGGCCCGGCGCATGTTCTCCGGCAGCACCCGCATGGTGTCGATCATGCCGGCAAACACCGGCAGGCACAGCTTCACCGTGTCGAGGGCGTCAAACACCGGCTCCTTGTCCTCCTGCATGTCCTTGTTGTAGGCCAGGGGCAGGCCCTTCATCACGGTGAGCAGGGTGATAAGGGAGCCGTACACCCGCCCGGTCTTGCCCCGGACCAGCTCGGCCACGTCGGGGTTCTTCTTCTGGGGCATGATGGAGGAGCCGGTGGAGTAGGCGTCGTCCAGCTCCACAAACTTGAACTCCCAGGAGCACCAGAGAATCGTCTCCTCTGCGAAGCGGCTCAGGTGCATCATGATGAGGGACAGTGCGCTTAAAAGCTCGATGACATAGTCCCGGTCGCTGACGCCGTCCAGGCTGTTGGAGGTGGGGGCGGTAAAGCCCAGGGCTTTGGCGGTCTGCCAGCGGTCGATGGGGTAGGTGGTGCCGGCCAGGGCGCCGCAGCCCAGGGGGCTCTGATCCATCCGCTCCCGGCAGTCCTCCAGGCGGGTCACGTCCCGGCAGAGCATGGCGGCGTAGGCCAGCAGGTGCTGGGCGAAGGAGATGGGCTGGGCCCGCTGCAGGTGGGTGTAGCCGGGCATCACGGTGCGCTGGTGGGCCCTGGCCTGGCGGAGGATGACCTTCTGAAAATTCAGAATCAGGTTGATGATCTCCCCGATCTCCCGCTTCAGATAGAGCCGCAGGTCCACAGCTACCTGATCGTTGCGGCTGCGGGCGGTGTGCAGGCGCTTGCCCGCCTCGCCGATGCGCTCCGTCAGCAGGGTTTCCACGTTCATGTGGACGTCCTCCGCCTCGGCGGAGAGCTCGATCTTCCCGGCCTCCATGTCCTCAAGAATCCCCTGGAGCCCCTCGGTAATCTTCTGCACGTCCTCCCTGCTGATGATGCCGCAGTCGGCCAGCATGGCGGCGTGGGCCATGCTGCCGGCGATATCCTCCCGGACCATCCGCTCGTCGATGTGGATGGAGGAGTTAAAGTCGTTGACCAGAGTATCCGTCTCCTTGCGGAACCGGCCGCCCCAAAGTTTCATAGTGTTCCCTCCTGCGCCTTTCGGCGTCTTTTGTAAGTTTTTTGTATAGTATGGGAAAATTCTGGATAATTCAAACGCCTGCTGCATATTTTTGCAGTCCGGCGTATTTCCCGCAGTACACAGAGGGGGCGGAAGAGAAATCTTCCGCCCGAACTCTGCTCATTGTGCCATATAATACCACATCTTGTTTATTTTTTCAAGAGGCCCATTTCCGCCATGGCCTGCACCTGGGTGGGCAGGCCCCAGAGGTTGATGAACCCGGCGGCGTCGGCCTGGTTGTAGTCGCTCTCGCCGAAGGTGCAGATGTCCTCGAAGTAGAGGGTGTGGGGGGAGGAGACGCCGGCGTTGATGACGTTGCCCTTGTAGAGCTTCAGCTTCACCTGTCCGGTGACGGTCTTCTGCGTCTCCGCCACAAAGGCGCTGAGGGCCTGGCGCAGGGGGCTGAACCAGAGGCCGTTGTAGACCAGCTCCGCAAAGCACACCCCCAGCTCCTGCTTCTTGTGGGCGGTGAGCTTATCCAGGCAGATGGTCTCCAGAATCTGGTGGGCCTTGTAGAGGATGGTGCCGCCGGGGGTCTCATAGACGCCGCGGCACTTCATCCCCACCAGCCGGTTCTCCACAATGTCCAGAAGGCCGATGCCGTTCTGTCCGCCCAGCTCGTTGAGCTTCAGCACGATGTCCTTGGCGCTCATCTTCTGCCCGTCCAGGGCCACAGGGACGCCCTTGTCAAAGTCCAGAGTGATATAGGTGGGCGCGTCCGGGGCGTCCATGGGGCTGACGCACATCTCCAGAAAGCCGGGCTTCTCATACTGGGGCTCGTTGGCGGGCTCCTCCAAATCCAGGCCCTCGTGGCTCAGGTGCCACAGGTTCTTGTCCTTGGAGTAGTTGGTCTCCCGGCTGATCTTCAGGGGGACGTTGTGGGCCTCGGCGTAATCGATCTCCTCCTCGCGGCTCCGGATGTCCCACTCCCGCCAGGGGGCGATGACGGGCATGGTGGGGGCGAAGTGCTTGATGGCCAGCTCAAAGCGCACCTGGTCGTTGCCCTTGCCCGTGCAGCCGTGGGCGATGGCGTCCGCGCCCTCCCGCCGGGCGATCTCCACCAGCCCCTTGGCGATGATGGGGCGGGCCACGGCGGTGCCCAGAAGATAGTCCTCGTAGATGGCCCCGGCCTGCATGCAGGGGATGATGACGTCGTCTACCATCTCGTCGGTGAGGTCCAGGGCGTAGAACTTGGAGGCGCCGGTCTTGATGGCCTTGGCCTCCAGCCCCTCCAGCTCATCCCCCTGGCCCACGTCCCCCGCCACAGCGATGATCTCACTGTTGGGGTAGTTCTCCTTCAGCCAGGGGATGATGACGGACGTGTCCAGTCCGCCGGAGTAGGCCAGTACGATTTTTTTAATGTCGTTCTTGTTCATAGTAGCTTCCTCCCAAAACATTTGGATCTGTTTTTGTCCTTGTATGGGGTACATATTACTTGTATTTGGATGAATATTCAATACACATTTTTATACAATTTTTGGGAGGCATACATGAATTATTTGGTAATATTGCGGGATATATTGTGGGAGTTTTGATTATTTATTCATATGAGATGAAAATATTGGCTGGAGGAGTGATGTATTTATTCATAATATACAATTGAAATTCAGAGTTCGGGGGACGGGGAGTTTCGCCCCCCGGGGCGAGGTACTTTTCCCACGCGGGAAAA
>CANDEH010000178.1 GCA_947383645.1 uncultured Clostridia bacterium
ATCCTGCTTGTATGCCCGTAAATCAAGGCTTTTTTGAGATAATCAACCATTTTTGGAATAAAACGAGTAAGGGGGCGTCCTCTGCCGGAATAATTCAAATCGTCCAGCTCTGCTGGACACATTCATTCCTAACTCCTCATTCCTAATTCCTAATTTTCCCTTGGAGTCATAAAGGGTTAGAGTTCACAGAAGTTGCGCAGAATCGCCAGCCCCACCTCGCCGCTCTTCTCCGGGTGGAATTGGACGCCGCAGACGTTGGCGCGGGCTACGGCGGCGGTGAGCTCCGCGCCGTATTCGGTGGTGGCGATGGTGTCCCCCTCGCAGCCGGCGGCGTAGTAGGAGTGGACGAAGTAGACGCAGTCGCCGGGGCTGAGGTCCCGGAACAGGGGGTGGAGGGGACGGTCCGCGGGGAAGTGGAGGCCGTTCCAGCCGATGTGGGGCACCTTGTACCCGGGGGGTACTACCGGCGCGATGGCGGTGACGGCGCCCGGGATCAGGCCCAGGCCCCGGTGGGTGCCGTATTCGAAGCTCCGCTGGAGGAGGAGCTGCATTCCCAGACAGATGCCCAGAAGGGGCTTGCCGTGCTCCGCCTCCTCCAGGACCGCCCGGTCCAGACCGCTGCGGCGGAGGAGGGCGGCGGCGTCGCCGAAGGCCCCCACCCCGGGGAGGACGATCCGGTCCGCGGCGCGGATGGCGGCGGGGTCGCCGGTGACGGCGGCCCTTGCCCCGATGGCGGCGAAGGAGCTGCGCAGGGAGAACAGGTTCCCCACGCCGTAGTCCACAATGGCAACCATCACAGCACCCCTTTGGTGGAGGGGATCTCCCCGGCGCAGCGGCTGTCGATGGCGGCGGCGGCGGCGAGGGTGCGCCCCAGGCTCTTGAAGAGCCCCTCGATGATGTGGTGGCTGTTCTTGCCGGCCAGCTGCCGGACGTGGAGGGTCATGTCCGAGCGGCGGACCAGGGCCAGGAGAAACTCCTCGGTGAGCTGGGTGTCGAAGGCGCCCACCTTCTCTGTGGGGATATTGAGCTCGCAGCAGAGCATCCCCCGGCCGGAGAAGTCTGCGGCGGTGAGGATCAGCGCCTCGTCCATGGGGAGGAGGGTGGATCCGTAGCGCGTGATGCCCCGCTTGTCCCCCAGGGCCTGGGCGAAGGCGTCCCCCAGGCAGATGCCGATGTCCTCCACGGTGTGGTGGTCGTCGATGTGGGTGTCCCCCTGGCACCGCACGGCCAGGTCGAAGCGGCCATGGCGGGCGAAGAGGGTCAGCATGTGGTCCAGAAAGCCGCAGCCGGTGGCGATGTCGCCCTGTCCCGTGCCCTCGATGGTCAGGGACAGGGTGATGTCGGTCTCGGCGGTCCGGCGGCGGATGTTCGCAGTGCGCATAGGTTCACTCCTCTCTCAGGATTTCCCCGATTTTCTCGATCAGCACGTCCATCTGCTCCCTGGATCCGATGGTGATGCGCAGGTAGTCGGCGATCTCCGGCCTGGTCCAGTGGCGCACCAGAACGCCTTTGGCCTTCAGCTTCTCGTAGAGCACCCCGCCGGGGATCCGGGGGCACCGGGTGAAGAGGAAGTTGGCCACGCTGGGCACCGTCTCAAAGCCCAGATTGTCCAGGGCCGCCACGGTGTAGGCCCGGTTGGCCTGGATGATTTTACTGTTCCGGACGTAGTAGTCGTTGCTGTCGATGGCGGCGGCGGCGGCGGTCATGGTCAGGCGGTTGATGTTGTAGGAGTTGGTGGAGTACTTGATCTTGTCCAGATCCGCGATCAGCTCCGGCTGGCCCATGGCGTAGCCCAGGCGGCCCCCGGCCAGGGAGCGGAACTTGGAGAAGGTCTGGCAGACGATGAGGTTGCCGTACTTTTGGATGAGGGGCAGGCAGCTCTCCCCGCCGAAGTCGATGTAGGCCTCGTCAATGAGCACCGCGTGGTGGGGATTGGAGCAAACGATCTCCTCGATCTCCGATACGGGGATGGCCCGGCCGGTGGGGGCGTTGGGGTTGGCGATGACGATGTTGCAGTCAAGGCCGCAGTAGTCCCGGTAGTCCAGGCGGAACTCCTCCCGGAGGGGGACCTGGGTGAAGGGCAGGTTGTAGAGCCCGGCGTACACCGGGTAGAAGCCGTAGCTGATGTTGGGGAAGGCCACGGGGCGGTCGCCGTCGCAGAAGGCCATGAAGAAGAAGTTTAAAAGCTCGTCGGAGCCGTTGGCGAGGAAGATGTTCTCCGCGTCCACGCCGTAGAGCCTGGCCAGCTTCTGGCGGAGCAGCAGGCCCTCCGGGTCCGGGTACAGGTTCAGGCGCGACACCTCCTCCTCGTTCACCGCGGCGAATACCGCCGGGGAGGGGGGGAAGGGGGACTCGTTGGTGTTGAGTTTTACATACTGCATGTCCCGGGGCTGCTCCCCGGGGACGTAGGCCTCCAGATCGTCGAAGCGGCGGCTCATAAAACGGCTCATAGGGGGGGTCCTCCTCTCTGTGGGGTGGTTGGGATTTTTATTTTTTCGGGGGGGGGGTACTGTGGCAGTCTGGTGGTATGCCGCCGCGTCCGCGGCGGGGACGGGGGGACGGGGAGTTTCGCCCCCCGGGGCGAGGTACTTTTCCCACGCGGGAAAAGTACCCAAAAGCGCGCTTAGGGGTCCGGCGCTGGCGGACTTTAGCCCCCTGTCGGGGGCACAGTCCTTATGCGCCTCCCCCTAAGAACCCCAGGGACGCGACACTGCTTCGGTAGACTGGTGCTCGTCCGACCTTGGCGCTTCGGACGCGGCG
>CANDEH010000179.1 GCA_947383645.1 uncultured Clostridia bacterium
GCGAGGCAGGCAGAGCGGCAGCGGATGTTTATAGCAAGGCTAAAGACGGGGGAATACTCTCAAGACACCTTCCGCTAAGCGAGAGCCACCGCCGCCGCGTCCGAAGCGCCAGGGTTGGACGCGCACCAGTCTACCGAGACAGCGCCGCGTCCCCGAGGTTCTTAGGGGGGGCGTGTAAGGGCCGTGCCCCCCGACAGGGGGGCTAAGGCCCGCCCACGCCGGACCCCTAAGCGCGCTTTTGGGTACTTTTCCCGCGTGGGAAAAGTACCTCGCCCCGGGGGGCGAAACTCCCCGTCTCCCCCGCCGCGGGACGCGGCGGTTATCCCGCGCCGCCGCAGCGCGACAAAACCCCTCAGGACGCCATCTGAAGCTCTGCCTCCCGGAGAACCTTGGCCCCGTCAGGGAGTGCGGGGACCTTGCCCCCGGTCTTCACCGCGGCGTCCATCTTGAAGTTCACGTCGCAGACGTTCTGCACCTGGAGGGAACCCGTGAAGCTGGACTTGGCAGCGCTGCCGCTGCCCTTCATGGTGAACTTCATTCTCTGGGCGGCCATCTCCATGGACATGTCCACCTTGCCGTTCTGGCCCAGGGTCATGTCGATGGTGTACTTGGTGATGCCCGCCTCGGTGAGGGAGATCTTCTCGCCGGACAGGGTCTCCATCAGCTTCTCAAAGTCACGCTCACCGAAGTGCCAGCGGTAGGTACTGCCGGTCCTGGTCCAAGTGGCGTCGCCCATCATCTGCTGGTAGAGCTGGGCCACCCCCGCCATGGTGTCGTACATGGTGATGCCGTTCTCCGCGCCGATCAGGGCGCAGACCTCGTAGATCACCTGGCCGAAGGTCATGGTCTTTACCTTGGCCATCATCTGGGTGTACTGGGCCAGCAGCTCCGTGAGACCGTCGGCGTCCAGGGCGAACCACACCTCGCCGGCGGGGATGGCGTAACCGGAGGACTGCATGATATAGCTCACCAGGGGGGACTTCACGTAGACCTCATTGCCGGAGGTGACGATGTCAAAGGTCAGGGGGCTGAGGGCCTTGGTGACCTCGGGGGAGGCCGCCTGGTCGGTGAGGGGCAGCACCACCGCGTCCCAGAGCTTGGCCAGATCGCCCAGGTCCAGACTGCCGCTGAGGCCCAGGGCCTTGTCGTCCATGGCCATGTTGATGCTGCCGGAGATTTTGTAGGTCTGGTCGCCGTTGATGGAGTCGATGATCTTCACGTCGGCGGAGAGGGTCAGGTCCTCACTGAGGGGCTTGGTGAGATCCAGAGCCGCGTACTGCTGGGCCATGTAGCTGTTGAGAATGGTAAAGGTCTTGTCAAACTCCGCGATGAAGGCCGCCTTGTCGATGACCACGGCGGTGCGGTAGTCCTTGTCCCAGTATACGTCGTAACCCAGGGCCTGGGAGAAGAAACGCAGGGGCACCAGGGTGCTGCCGCTCTGGACGGCGGAGGCCACATCCATGGTGAGGGCTTCGCCGCTGCTCAGGGTGATCTTGTCGGTGCCGATGACGTGGGTAAAGGCCACACCCTCGCCGGTGACGGCGGCGGTGCGGGTGGCGGCGTCATAGTCCACCTTGGCCCCTAAGAACTCCAGGACGCCCCGGAGGGGCACCATGGTCCGGCCGGAGAGCAGGGTGGGGTAGACGCCCGAGAAGGGGACGCACTGGCCGTTTACCATCACGTTGATCTGGCCCGGGGTGCCGCCCTTGGCGGTGAGCAGGGCGTCGATCTGCTCCTGGGTGGGGGGCTGCTGGGTAAGGGTGGCGATGGAGATCATGGTGGGACCGTCGGCCCCGCCGATGACGGCCATGCCTGGCGTCTCCATGGCAAAGGCGGGGACGGCCAGCATCAGGGCCATCACCAGGGCTAAACAGGTGGAGATGAACTTTTTCATATTGGGGTACCATCCTTTCCTATCTTTTTTATCGAGTATCAGGCAAAAGCCTGTAGCTCCCGAAAAAATATGTTCCAATTTCTGGCGGCCGCCCCCATCCGGAGAGGCGTCGCCGTCACCAGACGCCGCTTAAATAGGTTCCCGGAGCCGGGCGCAGGCGTCCGGGTCGGAGCCGGGGCAGCACCGGCCATGCGACTTACTCTGACGTCAAGCCGCCAGGCCCCGGCATTCAGAACGAGCTGCTGCACTTGCCGCTCCACCTCCTCGCCGTATCATCGGCATTCCTCGGGGATCACAGCGAAAATCCCGAGCAAATTCCACAGAAACTTTTTCCCAGGAAATCCCCCCTGTTCCTCGTATCTCCCAACGGCTCCCCCACAGAATATCTCCTATCTTCTATCTCCTATCTCTACGAGATATCCGCCAGATCGAGGAACCTGTGTCCCTCGCTGGCGATGTGCTCCTTGCGGCCCTGGAGGTTGTCCCCCAAGAGGAGGTCGAACATGGCCGCGGTGGCCTCCGCCTCCTCGGGCATGATCTTAATGAGCCGCCTCGTCTCCGGATTCATGGTGGTCAGCCACATCATGTCCGGGTCGTTCTCGCCCAGGCCCTTGGAGCGGTCGATTTTGACCTTTTTGCCCTCCAGGGTCTTCAAAATCTCCCCCTTCTCCTTCTCGGAGTAGGCAAACCAGGTCTTCTCCCCGCAGGTGATCTCAAAGAGGGGGGACTCGGCGATATACACGTACCCCTCCTGAATCAGCGTGGGGCAGAGGCGGTAGAGCATGGTCAAAATCAGGGCCCGGATCTGGTAGCCGTCCACGTCGGCGTCGGT
>CANDEH010000180.1 GCA_947383645.1 uncultured Clostridia bacterium
CCGCCAGGGCGTCCCGGATGGTGTCGGTCTGGTCGCCGTTGGTGACGATGGTCAGCCCCCCCTGGAGCCGGCGCACCGGGTGGTAGATGATGAGGGAGGGGTCGGTCATCTTGCTCTCGTCGAAGGCCCGGGTGCGGATGCCGTCCTCGGTCTTCTCAAAGACCCGGTTGCGGCTGTTCTCGCTGCGGCCCATGATGAAGTAGGCGATCACCGCCCGCCTGTTGTCGGCGCTGCGGCCCAGAAAAATACCCCGGCCGGGGTAGCTGTTCGCGCGCAGCAGGGCGCAGAGGTCCTGTCTCATAGTTTCGTCTCCTTTTCCCGCACGATCTGTGCGGCCACAATCTCCGCCGCCTGGGGCAGGATAAGCCACTCCGCCTGCTCCATCACCCGGCGCTGCAAAATCTCGGCGGTGTCGCCGGGAGCGATGTCCACGGCCCGCTGGAGGATGATCCTTCCGCCGTCGGGGATCTCGTTGACATAGTGGACCGTGGCCCCGGTGACCTTGACGCCGTAGTCCAGCGCGGCCTGGTGGACCTTCAGCCCGTAGAACCCCTTCCCGCAGAAGGAGGGGATCAGGGAGGGGTGGATGTTGATGATCGGTTTGCCGAAGTCCTGGATAAACTCCCCGGAGAGAATCCCCAGGAACCCCGCCAGAATCACCATATCGATCTGGCTGTCGTTGAGGGCCTCCAGGACCCGGGCTTCGAAGTCCTCCTCCTTCCGGGGAATGACGCTGCACGGCACCCCCCTCTTTTTGGCCCGGTCGATGGCGCCAATCCCGGCCTTGTCTGCAATGACCAAAACGATCTCGCCGCTCTTCAGCTTCCCTGCGGCCTGGGCATTCAGCAGCGCCTGCAAATTGGTGCCGCCGCCGGAGCAGAGGACGGCGATGCGGGCTCTCAGCATAGGACCACCTTGTCCTTGCCGCCGGGGACGATCTCGCCTAAAATATAGGCGTCCTCCCCGCTCTCCCGCAGGAGGGCCAGGGAGCGGTCCGCGTCGTTTTTGCCGACCACGACGGTCATGCCCACGCCCATGTTGAAGGTGTTGAACATATCCCGCTCCGGGATCTTCCCCGTCTGGGCGATGAGGTCGAAGATGGGGGGCACCCGGACGGCGGAGCGCTCAATTTTGGCGCAGAGCCCGTCGGGGATGGCCCGGGGGATGTTCTCGTAGAAGCCGCCGCCGGTGATGTGGCTGATACCCTTCGCCTGTATCTCCTCCAGAAGGCGGAGCACCGGCTTGACGTAGATCTTTGTGGGGGTCAGCAGGGTCTCCCCCAACCCCTTACCGCCCAGGGCCTCCAGGGGGGCGCGCAGGTCCGCGTGGTCCACATGGAAGACCTTGCGCACCAGGGAGAAGCCGTTGGAGTGGACGCCGGTGCTGGGCAGGGCGATCACCACATCCCCGGCGGCCATGGCGCTGTGGTCGATGATCTTCTCCCGGTCCACGATGCCCACGGTAAAGCCGGCCAAATCGTAGTCGTCGGCGGCCATAACGCCGGGGTGTTCGGCGGTCTCCCCGCCGATGAGGGCGCAGCCGGACTGGACGCAGCCCTCGGCCACGCCGGCGACGATGGCGGCCACCTTCTCCGGCTCGTTCTTGCCGATGGCGATGTAGTCCAGGAAGAACAGGGGCTTCGCCCCGCAGCAGATGATGTCGTTGACGCACATGGCCACGCCGTCGATGCCGATGGTGTCGTGTTTGTCCAAAAGCTGGGCGATGCGCAGCTTGGTGCCCACGCCGTCGGTGCCGCTGACCAGCACTGGCTCCTTCATCCCAGCAAGGTCCGGGGCGAAGAGGCCCCCGAAGTCCCCGATGCCGCTGACCACGCCGGGGATCACCGTCCGCCCCACGTGGGATTTCATCAGCTGTACGCCCCGGTAGCCGGCCTCAATGTCCACACCTGCGGCGGCGTAGGAGGCGGAATAGCTCTCAGTCATGTTTTTCTCTCCCTTTCCATCCTTTTCGTTGCTCACTCTTTTCCGGTCCAGCAGTAGGTACAGATCTTCTCCCGGTCGATGCCGATGGCCTCCAGCAGCCCGTCGATGGACTGGTAGCCCAGGGAGCTGAAGTTCATGTCCTCGCAGATGGCCTTCAGCATGCACTTCCCCCGCTCGGTGGATCCGTCGGCGTACTCACTAAGGTGCTCCTGTCCCTCGTCCCCCTCCAGCTTCTGCACGGTGGAGCGGGCCAGCAGCTCCATGTCGGAGTTGCTCCGGGAGAAGTTCAGGTACTTGCAGCCGTACATGATGGGCGGGCAGGCGGATCGGATGTGTACCTCCCTGGCCCCGCAGCTGTAGAGGAACTCGATGGTCTCCCGGAGCTGGGTGCCCCGGACGATGGAGTCGTCCACGAACAGCAGGCGCTTATCCTTAATCAGCTCCTCCACGGGGATCTGCTTCATCTTGGCCACCTGGTTGCGGACCTTCTGGTTGGCGGGCATGAAGGACCGGGGCCAGGTGGGGGTGTACTTCACCAGGGGCCGGGCGAAGGGCTTCCCGGAGCGGTTGGCGAAGCCGATGGCGTGGGGCAGGCCGGAGTCCGGCACCCCCGCCACATAGTCCACGTCGGGCAGCTCCCCCCGCTCCACCTCCCGGCCGGCCATGATCTCCCCGTTGCGGTAGCGCATCAGCTCCACGTTGACCCCCTCGTAGTTGGAGTTGGGGTAGCCGTAGTAGGTCCAGAGG
>CANDEH010000181.1 GCA_947383645.1 uncultured Clostridia bacterium
CTTTAGCCCCCTGTCGGGGGCACAGCCCTTACCCGCGGTCCCCCTAAGAACCCCGGTTTTTACGGTCGGTGGTTGGCACGGCCTTCTGCGGGGGAGACGTGGGTGGTTCTATTGGGGGTGCGGCAGGGCATCGCCGGTTGTCGAAAGGATTTGCGTTCTGGCCCCGTCCGTTACGGACTACCCTGTCGGGTAGACGAGGGAGTGGGAGAGGGTGGTGCCGACAGTGTTGATGTTGCTGCGGGGTTGGCGCTGACGGCCATCTGGTCTATAGGGGTGCGGTGGAAAGTGCGGCGAAGCGGGGCGGGGGCGGGGTGGCGCCGGCAGGGTTTCCTTCTCTATCATGGCACAAAAATTGCCGTTCGACAAATATGGAAATTGGGTAGCAACGATTGAAAAAATGTAATAGCACCGGTGCTTTTACAGGTGTATGATACAATGGAGAAAAGAAAAATCGGGGGGGGACGGAGCGGCCCGGCTCCCCGTGTCCGCAGGCGCGGAGAGATGGAGGAGGAGTATGGAGGGATATCGGAGCAGAGCGGGCGGCAGGCCGCGTTCGGAGATCAGTGAGGGGATTCTTCAGGAGTTTCTGGCCCTGTGCAAAATCCCGCACCAGACCGGCCATGAGCAGGCGGTCAGCGACTATCTGTGCCAGCGCCTGCGGCGGCTGGGCTATGACGCCCGGCAGGATGAGAGCCTGAACGTGATTGCGGAGATCCCCCCCTGTGAGGGGTTGGAGAGTATGCCCATGATTGCCCTCCAGGCCCATATGGACATGGTGGTGGCCGTCAGCGGCCGCTTTGATCCCGAGCACGACAGCGTCCACGCCGTGGTGGAGGGCAACGTCCTGCACACCGACGGCAGCTCCTCCCTGGGGGCGGACAACGGCGTGGGTATCGCGGCCCTGCTCTACACCATGGGCCGCAGCGACGTGCGCCACGGGCCGCTGAAGCTCATTTTTACCTCCGGCGAGGAGGTGGGGCTCCGGGGGGCGCGGCTGCTCTCCTCCGGCGTGCTGGAGGATGTGCGCTACCTCATCAATTTGGACGGCTTCCACTCCGACCGGGCCATCGTGGGCTGCATGGGGGGGAAGCGGGAGACCTTCCGCCACCCCATCACCAGCCACGTGGTGCCCGCGGACTGCGCCGGGGTGCGCATCGACGTGTCAGGGCTGACAGGGGGCCACTCCGGGGAGGACATCTCTTTAGGGCGGGGGAATGCCATCCGCCTTCTGGCGGAGCTGCTGGTGACCATGTGGAAGAAGGGCTATCACATGGGGATCGGACGGATTGACGGCGGCACCGGGGCCAATGTGATTCCCCGCAGCTGCACCGCCTGTCTGGCGGTGCGCCGCTCGGAGCTGGGGCAGTTCCTGCGGGGCTGCGAGACGGAATTTGCCCGGCTCAGCGCCGCCCTGCGCGGGGTGGAGAAGACCATGCGCTTTGAGGCGGGGGCCTTTCCCGCCCCCAGAACGGTGTGGACCGAGCAGACCATCCGGGACGTGCTGGAGACCATCCGGGACGAGAGGGACGGGGTCTACGCCATGAGCCGGCAGGCGGAGGGCTGCGTGGGCGGCTCCAGCAACCTGGGGTTTATCCGGACCGGGGAGGACGTGGTGGAGATCCACAGCATGGTCCGCTGCGAGAGCGACGACGTGGAGGGGGAGCTCCTCCGCCAGCACGAGAGCACCGCCGCCGAGCACGGGTTCAGCGTGGACGTCACCGGCTACCGGGCCTGGCATCAGGACGCGGACAACCCCCTGACCAGGGCGGTGCAGGAGGTGTACATGGAGATTAAGAACCGGCCCATCACCGTGACCATCGCCCCGGTGGGGCTGGAGCCGGCCTACTTCCATGAAAAGGCCCCCTGGATGCGGATTGTGACCCTGGGCGTGGATATCCAGGACGCCCATTCCACCACGGAGCGGGTGAAGATTGACAGCATGGAGACCCTGTACCGGTTGATCGTGGGAGCGGTGGAGAAGATACAGTGCTCCCTGAGCAATACTTGAACAACAAAACAACAGGAGGAAAAGCGGAAAAATGAATGCGTATGTGCAGAGCGTAATTGAGAATGTGCGGAAGAAGCACGGGAACGAGCCGGAGTTCGTGCAGACGGTGGAGGAGGTATTCAGCTCCATCTCCCCCGTGATCGACGCACACCCGGAGTACGAGAAGGCGGACCTTCTCAACCGCATGGTGGAGCCGGAGCGGATGTTCACGTTCCGGGTGGTGTGGATGGACGACAACGGGAACTACCACACCAACATCGGCTACCGCTGCCAGTTCAACGGGGCCATCGGCCCCTACAAGGGCGGCCTGCGGTTCCAGCCCAACGTGTACCCCGGCATCATCAAGTTCCTGGGCTTTGAGCAGATCTTCAAGAACAGCCTCACCGGCCTCCCCATCGGGGGCGGCAAGGGCGGCGCTGACTTCGACCCCGCCGGCAAGAGCGACGCGGAGATCATGCGGTTCTGCCAGAGCTTCATGACGGCGCTGTACCGCTACATCGGGCCGGACATCGACGTGCCCGCCGGGGACATGGGCG
>CANDEH010000182.1 GCA_947383645.1 uncultured Clostridia bacterium
CCGCGTGGGAAAAGTACCTCGCCCCGGGGGGCGAAACTCCCCGTCCCCCCGCCGCGGGCCCGCGGCGACCACTTTCCCCCGCCGCGAAACAGATTTAGGACTTGAGTTTTCCTGCCGCCATGTTATATAATAAAATCTATACAGAGATTAACGCTCGGAGGACAACATCTATGCAGAAAGCAATCGTTTTGGCCGCCGGGAAGGGTACCCGGCTACAGACAGAGGGAATTACCCTGCCCAAGGTAATGCGGGAGGCGGACGGAAAGCCACTCCTCCACTATGTGCTGAATAACCTGTCCTTCATGGACAAAAAGGACATCGTCCTGGTGGTGGGCTACCGCCGGGAGGATGTGCTGGCGGTCTTTGGGGACTATCCCCACGCGGTGCAGGAGCCCCAGTTGGGTACCGGGCATGCGGTGGCGGTGGCCAGGGAGGCGATTGGCAGCTACGACGGGCCGGTGCTGGTCTGCTACGGGGACATGCCGCTGCTGCGGCGCAGTACCTACGAGAATCTGATCGCCGCCCACCTGCGGGAGGGGAATGTGTGTACCCTGCTGACCGGGGACTGCCAGTGGGATCTGCCCTACGGCCGGATCCTCCGGGGGGAGGACGGCACGTTTGCGGGCGTGGTGGAGGACAGGGACTGCACGCCGGAGCAGAAGGCCATCCGGGAGCTGAATGTGGGGGTGTATGTGTTCGACTGCAGGAAGCTCTTCCAGGCGCTGGGGCAGCTGAAGAACAACAATGCCCAGAAGGAGTACTACCTGACCGATGTGCCCGCTATCCTGCGCGCCGAGGGCGGCAGAGTGGGGGCCTGCTGCGCCTGCCACGATGAGGAGCTGATCGGCGTGAATACCGTGGAGCAGCTGCGGATGGTGGAGGAGGCGCTGCGCCGGGAGAAACGGTAGCAGAGCGCACACTGGCGGCGCGGCGGGCTGAGCCGCGGTCTGTCCCGGACGAAACAAAACGCCCCGGCTATCCTGTGGATGGCCGGGGCGCGGTGCGCTGTCGGGCGGTCAGGCGGCGCTGTCGCCGCTGCCGGGGAAGCTGTTGAAATAGTCGTTAAAGTACTGCCAGGGGTCAAAGTAGCCGCCGCCCTGGGTGGGCTGCTGGACAGGCTGCTGGGAGGGGACGGTGCTCTCCGCAGGCAGGGGGTCGAAGGTCAGGCGGGTGGTGTAGCGCTGGTTCGCCCGGTAGTACTCGATGATGGCGCTGTCGCCGGCCCGGTAGTTCTTCTTGGCCGAGGCCAGATCGTCGTAGGTGGCGATGGCGGTGTCGCCCACCTTGGTGATGATGTCGCCGGCCAGAAGGCCCGCCTTGGCCGCCGCGCTGTCGGGCTCCACGGAGTAGAGATAGGCGCCCTCGCTGACGACGCTGTTGGGGATCATCTGGGCGGTGAAGGTGCCGGCGGTGACGCCCAGGTAGGGCTTGTTGGAGACATAGCCGTTGGTGATGATGTCCTGAATCATCACGGCCACGTCGTTGATGGGGATGGCGAAGCCCAGGCCCTCCACCGAGGTGCCGTTGGAGGAGGTGGAGTACTTGGCGGAGACGATGCCCACCACCTCGCCGTAGCGGTTGAAGAGGGGGCCGCCGGAGTTGCCGGAGTTTACCGCGGCGGTGACCTGGATCATGTTGAAGGGGGTGCCCTCCACATTGATGAGGCGGTCAACACAGGAGACGATGCCCTCGCTCATGGAGAAGGTCAGCTCCCCCAGGGGGTTGCCGATGGCGGCCACGTCGTTGCCCACCTGCAGCGCGGAGGAGTCGCCGATGACCACCGGCTGGAGGCCTGTGGCGTCGATCTTCACCACGGCGATGTCGTACTCCTCGTCGCTGCCCACCACGGTGCCGTTGTAGGTGGCGCCGTCGTAGAGGGTGACCTGTACCGTTCCGCCGCCGCTGACCACATGGCAGTTGGTGACGATGTAGCCGTCCTCCGTGATGATGAAGCCGCTGCCGGCGGAGGCGGTTCTGGTGGTCTGGCCGAAGATGTTCCGGGTGGTGGAGACGTTGATGCTGACGCAGCTGTTGACGTTGGCCGCGTAGAGCTCTGTGAAGCTCAGCTCCCGGCTGCCGTCCACCTTCACCTGCTCCACCGTGACCGGCTCACGGGTGCTGTAGTAGATGTTGGTGGAGGGGGCATGCTGGCGGTCAAAGACGCTCTTGGCCGCAAAGCCCACGCCGAAGATGCCGCCGGCCGCCAGGACGCCGGCCAGGCTCAGAGCCAGAATCTTTCCGGCCCGGCGCTTCTTTTTAGGGGGCTCGGGGGTCCGGTACTCGCCGCTCTCAGCGCCGCCGCCGTCCTCGTTGTAGTAGAAGGAATAGTCGTTGTAGTCGTTCATTATCATGACCTCCATCGGAAAAGGTTTACCGCTTTGATGGTGCTATCTTAGCAGGGGTTTATGTCTAAAGTATGAAGAATTTTTTTGAAATATATAAACATTCGGTTGCTTCGCCGGAAGCAAACAGGTATAATACCATGAAAGCGAAGCTGGAATGGTATTATGAGCCAATTTTTTCGGTTG